>NZ_JADEUF010000170.1 GCF_015163655.1 Xenorhabdus griffiniae
AGTGTTTATACCCATGCAACTTCAAGTTGTAATTTGCAACACAATATGAAACCTGATATCTCCCCGCTTCGCGGGGAGATATCACACGCATCTTGAAGTTAGATTGGTATAAAGCATATAAAAACCAGGTCATGCTCCCAATAGTTAGATTTATTACCTGAGATAGAATTCACGCTCAATAAACGTTCCTATCACTTTATCGTGCATCTCTTCGGATTACCACAACATCTAATCATTGGGAGCATGACCCTTAACCGAGTTTGTAGTCTCTACCAAGGTTCATAAGAAGTGCCACGACAGTCACTTGTGGTCTAATGGTGGGAGCAAGTCACTTGCCTGTGTTATCATCTGCGATTATTTGTCTTAACCCGTTCAAGTCATATAATTTATTCACACAAGATCATTCATTCACACAACATATTTTTAGTGGGGAACGATGAGCACTAGCTATCTGGCATTTCCTAATATTGACCCAGTCATATTTTCAATCGGGCCTGTATCCCTCCACTGGTACGGTTTTATGTATCTGGTTGGCTTTGTTTTTGCCATGTGGCTGGCAAATCGCCGTGCGGCAAAGCCAAACAGTGGCTGGAACAAAACCGAAGTTGAGAACCTACTGTATGCAGGGTTTGTCGGGGTTTTCGTCGGTGGGCGCCTCGGTTATGTCCTGTTTTATAATCTCCCAATGTTCCTTGATAACCCGCTTTATCTGTTTAAAGTTTGGGATGGCGGAATGTCTTTCCACGGTGGATTGATAGGCGTTATCTGCGCCATGTGGTGGTTTGCGCGCCGCACCAAGCGTCACTTCTTGCAAGTCGCAGATTTCATTGCGCCATTAGTTCCCTTTGGCTTGGGAATGGGGCGCATCGGTAACTTTATCAATGGAGAATTGTGGGGGCGTGTTACGCTTGATACACCGTGGGCGATGTTATTCCCAGGTTCTCGCAGTGAAGATATCGCAATGGCTACCACCAACCCTTCGCTATGGCCAATTCTGGAAAAATACGGTGTTTTGCCCCGCCATCCATCACAGCTCTATGAAATGGTGCTGGAAGGCATCGTATTATTTATCATCCTCAATTTATTTATCCGTAAACCGCGCCCGATGGGGAGTGTTTCAGGTTTATTCCTGATTGGTTACGGTGCATTTCGCATAATAGTCGAATTTTTCCGCCAGCCTGACGCACAGCTTGGGCTGTTTGAAGGGATAAGTATGGGGCAAATCCTTTCTGTCCCCATGATCTTAGCGGGAATACTTTTGATGATATGGGCGCATAAATGCCCTGGCAATAAAACTCGTAATAACAAGGTACAAGAGGCAAAATGAAACAGTATCTGGATTTAATGAAAAAAGTGCTGGAAGAGGGCACGGCAAAAGACGACCGCACGGGGACGGGAACCCTGTCTATCTTTGGTCATCAGATGCGTTTCAATTTGCAAGAAGGTTTTCCGTTGGTAACAACCAAGCGTTGCCATATTCGTTCTATTATCCATGAGTTGCTGTGGTTCTTGAATGGCGACACCAACATTAAATACCTGCGTGATAACGGTGTGTCTATTTGGGATGAATGGGCTGACGAAAATGGCGATTTGGGGCCTGTTTATGGTAAACAATGGCGTGCCTGGGGCTCTGCGGATGGTCGTCAAATCGATCAATTAACTCAGGTTATTGAGCAGTTGAAAAGTGATCCTGATTCACGTCGGATCATCGTTTCTGCATGGAACGTTGGGGAATTGGATAAAATGGCGTTGGCGCCATGCCATGCTTTTTTCCAGTTCTACGTGGCGGACGGAAAACTATCCTGCCAGCTTTACCAGCGTTCTTGTGACGTGTTCTTAGGATTGCCATTCAACATTGCCAGCTATGCTTTATTGGTACATATGATGGCCCAACAATGTGATCTTGAAGTCGGTGATTTTGTCTGGACGGGGGGAGATACCCATCTTTACAGCAACCATTTGGAACAGACCAAACTGCAATTAAGCCGTGAGCCACGAGCGTTACCTAAATTAGTTATTAAGCGCAAGCCAGACTCATTGTTTGATTATCAATTCGAAGACTTTGAAATTGTGGATTACGATCCGCATCCCGGTATTAAAGCCCCCGTTGCCATTTAATCCTCTTTTTCCATCCTCAAATTTGGGGATGGAAAATTCATTTAATCCGAATCAATAGTTCACCTTATTAATTTTGTGAAGCATCACGCAATTAAAATGCAACAAAATAAAATATATATTTTCCTTTCAAAGCGCTTCGCATAATTAAATTGTGACACTGTTCATTTAGCTCCTAATCGTTGATATTCCCCTTGAATAAAATTGAACTGAATATAGCCACCAGAAAATAATGGAATATAAAAATATTAACAATCACAATGGATTTACCTTATTAGAACTTATGATAGCAATACTCATTATTTCGATTAGCTTATCCTGGGGATTATATCATTGGGGGAAATATCAAAGTCGCCAGCGTTTGCAATCGGCAGTACATAATGTGTTGTCTTTTATGGAAAGACAGCAGGCGTTAGCAAATTATTTAAATCAGGATCGTACCTTATGGTTAGTGATAGGTCAGCCTTGGTGTTTAATATCGTCTGTCACCAAAATTGTTGCTTGTGATGAAGGCGATGGGGAACGCGTTCATTCTCCTCACGAAGATGTGTTTGTGTCATTTTCTACGATTGATCGCATTGATTTTTACGGGATCAGAAATACCGCAATGCCAGCCAGTTTCACGCTGGCAAATTCGGCGGGTGAAGTTAGTGTCATTGTTTCTGGACGTGGGCGAATTAGAACATGCAGCAATACAATTCACTCGTTTCCTCAGTGTGAGGGAATAAAAACCCCATGATTCTGACTATCTTTTGTTGCAAGCAAAAACAGGCAGGATTCTCTTTGTTGGAAATAATGGTCGCACTGCTCATCAGTAGCGTAATTTTTATTGCCATGACAAAAACGTATCCGGTTTTATCAGGCCAAATTCTCGATCTCTATCGTAAATATAGATTGCATTATTTGGTGAACCGAACGGCCCATTTGCTGGAGAAAGATATTCGGCGAGCAGGTTATTGTCGGGATAGAGAAAAATGCAAAGGTGATCCATTGATAATTAGCAATAAAAATACAGAAATGACCAACTCCTGTTTTATTGTTGCTTTTGATCTCAATTTAAATAATCAATGGGAAAAACCGGGACACATTGAATCTGAATTTTTTGGTTATCGCTTAAATAACCGAGCTCTTGAGTGGGGGAGAGGGGCAGGCGATTGTCAGGAAAGTGGTTGGGAAAGGTTATTTGATCCAAAAGAGATTGCCATTGATGCTTTTCATCTTGAGAAATCACAAGCAAAAGGTGGGGTGATTTTTGTCACTTTGTCTATTGATGCCCATTGGTTGAAATCCCCGTCCATTGTGTACCGTCACCAAGCTACAATCCGGCTGCGTAATATCCGAAAATAAAGATATTGGGAAAAGAAAATAGATGGCAGATAAACAACAGGGAAATATTCTGCTGATATCGATAATGATGCTCTTGGCGTTGAGTTTGATGATGTTGAAAGCGCTTCATTACCAACAGGAAAATGCGATGCTTATGATGATGGATGAACAAAATTATTTGCAGGCTTTTTGGCGCGCTGAATCATCATTGATATGGGGAAAGGCGCAATCATGGCAGATCAATCAGCAAGAAATGGGCGCTTGGGTTTGTCTTCAACACACTGAATTTCATTTGCAAAGTTGTCTCAAACACTATTCAGACAATCTTTTTTTATTAAAAGGTATTGCTCAATTTGCATCAGGAGAAAAGCTCGAACTTTATCAATGGATGAAACAGGTGAAACCGTTAAATCAAGAGACACTTATTCCTATTGAAAGCGGTTGGTTGGATTTTTGCCCTGTTGCTCAAGCTGAGTTTTGTTTATGAAAACCAAACGACAAGAGGGGATGAGCTTACCGGAGGTCATGATTGCGTCAGCCGTATTTGCGATCTCTTTATTGGGTTTAATGCGTTACCATCAAGCACTGTCAGCTAATTTCCAACAATATTGGGGGCAGCTTAAGGCAGTACGATATGCTCATAATCAGTTGGAACAGTATGAACGTTTGTCAGGTCAGATTGATTTGCAGAAAGTAGCAGAAGAAACCGCCATACAGCGGGGATGGAAAATGGAAGTGCAGCGAGAGTTTTGTTCCTGGGGGTGTTATCAGGTAACGGTTAATCTGACCGTACATTACAATAAACCAAGTAAATTAGGACGCTGGTTTTGTGCAGATGGGAGGCATAAAACTGAAATCTAATATGGTCTACTAAAGTAAATTAATTAAATAAAAATACTTAAAGGTGAACAGTTTTATTCCTAATTCTTTAATAGAAGGGTAATCAAAAAGGTTTTTTCTGGCAGGTGTTTTTTAGCTTTCCGATTGATCGGGTTAATGTATTAGAACGATCAATCGGAGAAGGCAAGCGCAGCGCGTCAGTGTCAATCTGAATAGGTCAAAAATGAGAAACAGGATCACACAAATTCGGATACAAGCTCCTATTTCCAGATGCAATCACCTGTTTTTTCATCATAAGCATGCCAATTTTCATTAAACTCAATTTCTTTACCTTCTTTATTTTTATATGTGAAACCTGAGAATCTTGCTCCCTGTGAAATAACTGTATATGTTCCATTAATTTCTCCTTTAATTATTTCATTCCATACTATATTATAATTAGATCGCCTTGTATCTATTGGTATTTCATTATCTTTAACAATATTAATTGGTATGGCTGTATCTGATTTTTCATACTTTACATAGCCTAGATAGGCTTTATCTTTTTC
>NZ_JADEUF010000171.1 GCF_015163655.1 Xenorhabdus griffiniae
GTACTGAAAAATGGGATGCGCTGGGGAATATCACGCGCTTTGAGTACGATGCTGCCAGCCGCCTGACGGCGATGCACACCCCGGAAGGCACCACGGCCTACCAATACGATAGACTGGGGCGTTTACTGGCCGTGACGGCCCCTGACAGTGCCCCGCTGACGTTTGAATACGATGAGCAAGACCGCATCGTGAAAGAAACGCAGCCCCACGGCGATATTCAGCGTGATTACCCGGACAGTGTGAGCGTCGAAAGCACCTATTATCCGGTGGGCGGGCCGAACTGGTCGGTCACCGTTGAAGCGAATGCGGTCGGGGAGCTGAAACAGGTCAGCCTGAAGGGGGAACATGTTCTCCGTATAGAACGGGATGAAGACGGGCACGAGTGGCATCGCCAGTCGGATAAAGGGTTTATCCTGCGTCAGGAACATTCCCTGATGGGGCAACTGACCGCGCAGCGTGCCGGGCGCAATACCGAGTTTTTTGAGGCCCACGAGGTAGCCGATATTCCGCAGCCCACGTTGGCGGGGTTGGACAGGGAATACCGTTACGATGCGGCGCTCAATCTGGTGGCGGCCAATGATGAGCGGCAGTGGCTGCGCTATGTGGTCAATGGCAACGGGCAGGTGACGTCAGTTAGTGACGGCGAGCGGTTGCGGGAGCATTATCAGTACGACGCCTGCGGTTACCCCGCCCGCCGTTTTGATGGCGTCAATGAGATTGAGGGGGAACGGCTCTACCAAAAAGGGCATCGGTTACGCCAAGTTGGTCAACACCTGTTTGAATATGACGAGGCCGGTCGCATGACGGCCATGCAGCTCTGGCAGGAAGGCCACCGCCCGCAACTGACCCAGTTCCGCTGGAACAGCCAGAACCAACTCATTGGGGTACAGACGCCGGGCGGCCAGCAGTGGGCCTATCGCTATGATGCCTTCGGGCGGCGCACCGAAAAGGTGTGTGACCAGTCAGGCCAGCGCACCACCTACCTGTGGGACGGGGATGTGCCGGCGGAAATCCGGGAGTACCGGCACAACCGCTTGCACTGTATCCGCCATCTGGTGTTCGACGGCTGGCAGTTGCTGGCGCAGCAGGTACAGTTTTTTACCCCAAATCCGGAAAACCGCTGTGAATTACTGGCCGGAAAAATCCAGACCCAGTACGCGGTGTGTGCGCCGACAGGGGAGCCGCTGGCATTGTTTAATGAAGCCGGGCACCGCGTCTGGCGCCAGCCGCCGCAGAGTTTATACGGGCTGCGGCTGGGCATGCGGGGTGAAAATGCCGACTTCAATCCGGGCTTACAATATGCCGGGCAATGGCTGGATGAAGAGAGCGGGTTAGTCTACAATCGGTTCAGGTATTATTCGCCGGTGGCGGGGCAATATCTGACGCCGGATCCCATTGGGTTACTTGGAGGAAACAACCCATATTCATATGTCAAAAACCCAACGATCTGGATAGATCCTCTTGGATTGCAACCAAAGCACAGGGGGAGAATTCAGGCTCAGGGGAGCAAATTAGAAGAGTCTTTTGCTTGGGCACAAGATACGCCTATTACAGCAAAAGATGCGTTAGCGGGTCTTGATTCCCTTGAAGCAAGTCTAAGTAACAAAGATAGAAAACTTAGAAAAGCTGAATTTGATAAAGCAAGAAAATTCATTCTGAGTGCGGAAAAAGGCGGTGGAGTTGATGCCCAAGTTAGTAAAACTTTTTTAGTTAAGGGAACTGCTCATGAACGTGTCGATATTGAAGTAACGACAGGCAAGGCTTTTGTTCCTGACTCACCAACAATCAGGAAATGCCCATGATGTTTGAGAACTATTTGAATGACGAACAAGTTTATTGTGAACTTGAAAAATATTGGGATAGCTTATTTTTAAGTATTATCAATGATCGTAGAAGTGAATGGATCATACCTTATTATAATACTCATTATAGTAACGGAATGAAATTTATGGATGCTAATCCCATTTTTTCTGCAAAATCTAAGTTAACCGATAAATCTATAAAAATAATTCAAGAACCGTTAGAAGAGTTAGATAGTGTCCGATATTGGGTAGACTCCAACGGGAAAAATGAACTGGTTGTAATTTGTTCTTTTTCCGAAGAAAACCTATCAAATGTTAAACGTATCATTAATGAATGGCTTGATAATTTAATTAGCTAGAAATAGAAAGCCGGAAAGATCCCAAAATCTTCCGGCTTTCTTCTTTTTAAGAGCTGCTCAGTTCCTGCCCTTAGCGGCTTTTGTAGTCGCCAATCAGCTCCCGCATTCGCAGCTTAATCTCACTAAGCTGGTCTTGCTGGCGCTGATATTGTTGCTTAATTGTACAGGTATCATCGCTGTCAGGAATAAGCACCAGACAACCGTCCATGATTTTAACCGTGAGCGTGCCGCCAATATCAAACCCGGCCGCCTTAAGCCACTGGCCTTGCAAGCGTATTGCAGGCGGTGCTTTGGCCTTGTCATTTTGCGGCACGTATCCCACGGTGTAATAACGTTCTGTTTTGGCGGCTTTATTTACCGCGCGGTTTTGCTTAGAATGCGCCTTAGCCATATTCAACTCCTACTAAGTTGGTTGTGGTTAGCATTCTGGTCGTGCTCCAACACGGTCAGAATGCGATCATTTTATGGACTACTCTTTCTTCTTAGCGGCCTGCCTTGCTGAATCCCAGCGCCGTGACTGATGTTACCCTGCCCGCCGTTTTGATGGCGTCAATGAGATTGAGGGGGAACGGCTCTACCAAAAAGGGCATCGGTTACGCCAGGTCGGTCAACACTTGTTTGAGTATGACGATGCCGGTCGCATGACGGCCATGCAGCTCTGGCAGGAAGGCCACCGCCCGCAACTGACCAAATTTCGCTGGAACAGCCAAAACCAACTCATTGGGGTACAGACGCCGGGTGGCCAGCAGTGGGCCTACCGCTATGATGCCTTCGGGCGACGCACTGAAAAGGTGTGTGAGCGGTCGGGCGAGCGCACGACTTACCTGTGGGACGGCGATGTGCCCGCGGAAATCCGGGAGTACCGGCACAACCGGTTACACTGTATCCGCCATCTGGTGTTCGACGGCTGGCAATTGCTGGCGCAGCAGGTGCAGTTTTTTACGCCGGATCCGGAAAACCGCTGTGAATTACTGGCCGGAAAAGTGCAGACGCAGTATGCGGTGTGTGCACCAACCGGGGAACCACTGGCCTTGTTCGATGAAGCCGGTCACCGCGTCTGGCGCCAGCCGCCGCAGAGTTTATACGGGCTGCGGCTGGGCATGCGGGGTGAAAATGCCGACTTCAATCCGGGCTTACAATATGCCGGCCAGTGGCTGGATGAAGAGAGCGGGTTAGTCTACAATCGGTTTAGGTATTATTCGCCAGTGGCCAGTTGTTACCTGACGCCTGATCCGTTGGGATTAAATGGTGGTCTTAATCCTTATTCTTATGTTAAAAACCCAACAAGCTGGGTTGATCCATTTGGCTTATCAAGCTTTAATGCATTTGAATTAGCTCAAAGAAAAGCCAAAGAAGTCAGGGAATACAGTAAAGCTAATGGAATTAGGAGACCAACAGCTACAACGGTTGTTAAAAATACCAGAACAGGTGATGTATTCTATGGTTTTAGTGGCACTAAACCTCAAAAAATCTCAGCAAGACTTGGTGTTGAAATGCCTTCTAAAAGTTTAGAACCTTGGTCAGTAAATAACTGTGGTGAAATTGATGCAGTTAATAAGGCCATAAAAGGTGGTTCTTCTCTTCATGACTTAGAAATGGCAACAGTGCGAACTGGTGATGGAAGTGCATTTCCAAAATGTAAAAACTGCCAATATACATTCAACCGTTTGGGTATCAAAGTATTAACAGGATAAAATATGTGTTATTCATTTAATAATGCAATAAAGGAAACATTACTTATAAATGGGTGGTTTCCTAATAGGTCAATAAATATTGATAAATATTTATCTGTGCTAAAGGAAAAAGGTTATTACGTTCATAATAATGCTCTGAAATTTTTTCATAATTTGGGCGGGATAAAGGTTGAACATGAAGCTTATGCGGATCCAACAGATATAGATGTAAGTGATTTTACTCCGACGAAGCCAGCAGATTGGCTAGATCCATTATGGGTAGAACATTATGAAAGCATAATTAAAAATAGATTATGTCCAATAGGTATAGGCTTTTCTGAACATATGACATTTTTCCTATCTGAATCAGGTGGTATTTATGGTGGATATGATGATTATTTTTGCTTAATAGGAAATGATATAGAATCGGCACTGCAAAATTTATTTTTTGATCATGATTTTACTCAATTAGAATAATAGATTGTTCTGATATGGCTTAATTTTAAAATTAAAGTTAGTCATGTTTATATTATTAAAAGGCTGGAAAGATCCCATGATCTTCCGGCTTTCTTCGTAACCGTCCGGTGATCTCACCTTGCATTGCCAGATAAGCACAAAGTGGGGTTGAGCTAAACGGGTTTTCAGGCCAGGGCAGAAGTTCATTCAATCGGTTGTTCGGCCAGGTGGGTATGGTAGATGTGTATTTATTGAAAACAAAGAAACAGACACTATTAAAGTGCCCTCTCGCGGGATGAATATTTTTGCTAAAATGGCAGAGAGAGAATAAAATGAATTATGCTACTTTAATATAAGTACTCAAATATCATGGTATTACAGTTTATGCCTATGGAATATTGAATTTAACGCGATGCTCGACTTTAACACCCAATAACGAGAGTTTGTTGAAGCCAATCGCGTTGTTTTTTACCTTGTTTAAAGTTGGCAAAAATACCTAATGTGTGAGAAAGCAG
>NZ_JADEUF010000172.1 GCF_015163655.1 Xenorhabdus griffiniae
CTGCTTTCTCACACATTGGGTATTTTTGCCAACTTTAAACAAGGTAAAAAACAACGCGACTGGCTT
This sequence comes from Xenorhabdus griffiniae, assembly GCF_015163655.1. Classification (GTDB taxonomy): domain Bacteria; phylum Pseudomonadota; class Gammaproteobacteria; order Enterobacterales; family Enterobacteriaceae; genus Xenorhabdus; species Xenorhabdus griffiniae. Next base: position 67 of record NZ_JADEUF010000172.1, read on the forward strand.
CAACAAACGCTCGTTATTGGGTGTTAAAGTTGAGCATCGCGTTAAGTTAATAAGTTCACAGAATTACCGAGCGGCTACATACTATATAAATGTATAGCCGCTTCACTATCGATCCGGAGAAAACAATTTTTCGTATATAGAAGATAACTTACTGAAACAATTCTATTGAATAGGTAACTCGTTTTTAGAAATGATTGCCAATCTATTTTGGTAGTGTTCAGGATCTCCCCATAACCACATTTCTTGACTACTAACATCATTTTGGGTCAGAATTTTGTGCAACTCACCAGAAATCATGTCATAAGAATAAACATGCATATTATATGCTAGTGCGTCATACATCCGATCCTGCCAAAAAGCCATACCGTCAGTTGTCTGGTTCATATCTGATACAATGACATCATACCGTTCAATTAAATAATCAAAGAATACCTTACCGGCTAAGTCACGTAGGACAGCTCGATGTTGAGGTGTCCTAATTCGCCACACAAGAATTTGTGTTACAGGGCGGCAATTTAATACAACATCTGGCTGTATAACTACCCTGTTATAATAAACAACTTCTTTAGAGACATCATTCAATAAGGCTAGCTCAAAATGGGACTGACTAATCCACTCCCCCAATCGGCCATCGACACGAACCATACGATAGCCAGGAGAAAATACCAACCCTCTTATCTGATTTGTAATATCTGTTCCGCCCATTAATGAAATATAGAGGGCATGATTATCTGAGCCTTCGTTCAAATGAGCAAAGACTGCATTAATCTTTTCAGGATCCACCAATTTTTTTGGCATGTCTTCCTCTCAGCTCTACTTATCTAAATAGGCAATATATACCAATCTAACTTCAAGATGCGTGTGATTTCATATCATGTTGTAAATTGCAACTTGAAGTTTAATGCGTATAGTTACCAAATTGATAAATATCTCTTAACGTGATATTAGTTTGATTGGATCTTAAGTTCAATAAGAAAACAGGTTACTTTATTGTCCTTTTGTTGTTCTGCTTTTCTACCGAAAACTAACCTGTTTCGGTTAGTATTTCCTCAATCCCCATTAACCATTTGACTTTTAACGATTACGAAATGGATAATAAATCCACTATTTTTAGCCTTTCCATTTCATTTAGATGACTAGGTGGCGCGTTATGTACGATAACTTGAAAAGTTTGGGGATCACACATCCTGAAGATATTGATCGCTATAGCCTCCGTCAGGAAGCGAATAACGACATTCTGAAGATTTATTTCCGCAAGGACAAAGGCGAATTCTTCGCCAAAAGCGTTAAATTTAAGTATCCACGCCAGTTAAAGACCATCTCTGACGCCCACTCTAGCCAGGGTTACAAAGAAGTCAAAGAGATCAACACCAACCTACGTTATGTCATTGAAGAATTAGATCAGATCTGCAAACGTGATCAGATAGAAGTGGATTTGCAACGCAAAATCCTCGACGACTTACGCCATCTCGAACATGTCGTTGCGAATAAGATTGCAGAAATTGAAGCAGATTTGGAAAAGCTGGCCCGTAAGTAATTATGTCAGTTTGTCATACACCGCTTATCCTGCCCAATTTTCGAACCCGATAAAGGTATATACCAATCTAACTTCAAGATGCGTGTGATTTCTCCCCGTGAAGCAGGGGAGAAATCACGTTTCATAGCGTGTTGTAAATTGCAACTTGAAGATTAATGCGTATAAGCGGTGTAATAGACCATTTCCTACAACAAAGTCCCCCACTCCTCAATCCAATCTTGGGCAAAGACTTCAGGTTCAACAACCTCAATTGCATCAATCAACAGTACCTCGCCGATTCGTTTGGCTCCCTGTTCCTGTAACAGTTCATCAAATGTACGGCCACCACCACAGAAAGAGTCATAACTGCTGTCACCTAACGCAATCACGCCGTAGCTCAGATCGGGCTGATAGCCCAACTTATCATTTAATTCTGTATAGAGTGGCTGGATATTGTCAGGCAGATCACCTTGCCCTGTTGTCGAAGTGACCACTAAAACAACCTGTTGCAAATACTCTTGCCATTGTTCTAAGGTTGCATCTTCAAAAACCGCAACCTTATGCCCCTGCTGCTCAAGTATCTGCTGTGCTTCTTCTGCAACCGCTAACGCATTGCCATAAACTGTACCAACGAAAACACCAATCTTTGCCATAGATATTGATCTCTTTAATCAGTTTGATACTGCGTTTATTCATGAATAGTCAAACATTCCAGATCAGGTACAATACCCTGCCAGCCAAATTGCTCAATCAAATGCTGCCATGATTGCTCCCAACGCGCAGTGAGGAGAAGGCGCTCTCCTGTCACGGGATGTTTAAGTTGAAGGCAGCTGGCATGCAGCATTAACCTGCCAGTCTGATAATATTTAGCAACTCCTCGATTTTGTCGCAAATCGCCGTGCGTAGTGTCCCCAATGATCGGATGTCGAATATGTGCCATATGCCGCCGCAATTGATGCTTACGACCCGTTTTTGGCATCAGCTCCAACAGACTAAAGCGAGATGTTGGATAACGCCCTATCTCAACCGGACACTCTACTTTTGCCAACGAACGGTAATAAGTAACGGCTGGTTGTGCTGCTCTATCTGTATCAGCAAATTTATCCGCAATTTTATCCAACTCTTCCATTAGGGCATAGTCGATAATATCATCACCTTCAACATAACCCCGCACAACTGCGTGATATGTTTTTTGTATATCGTGGCATTCAAATTGTTGTGCAAGTGTCCTGGCTACTTCACTTGAAAGCGCCATCAATAAAACGCCTGATGTTGGCCTATCCAGACGATGGACAGGGAAAACATGCTGTCCAATTTGATCACGCAATGTCTGCATCACAAAAACAGTTTCATGGCGCGCCAGCCAACTTCGGTGAACCAACCATCCGGCAGGCTTATTAACTGCAACAATATGTTTATCCTGATAAATAATCTCCAGCATATTAGGTATCCTGCGTAAACAGGTTGTCCAATGCCCGTAAGTGTTCAAGTAAAGGGAAAAAACGCTCTACTTCTTCTTTATACACTTCTTCAAAATACGGGGCGATGGTAAATGCCGTCGGCAAACTGGCTTCTTGTTCTATCAAGGCGCGCATCCTTGGAATTAATACCCACTGGAGCCACTCTCCTGCTGACATGGTATCAATGGAAAAAGGTTCGATACTTTCGAAGGCTTCTGGTTTAGGCGGATAATTTTGCCACATCCCTACCGTTTTCATGGTAGCTTCAATTAATTGCAGATTATGTAGAATTTGTTTCTCGATACTCATGATGTTTCGTCTGATACTTGTCTGTTGCTCAGATGACAAAAACTGTCACCGTGTCATTGGGAGGTAAGAGTATCATTGATACGATTTCAGCGGAAAAGTTACGGCAGGAAAAATGGCGGTAATAGTTAAAGCAAGTAGTTAAGGCAATACAAGTGGAGTAAGAGGAGAGATATTCTCTCTCCTCTTGAGTGGCTGTCATAGCAATCCTGCTACATGGGGGGCTTCCTGCTAATTTCCCTGACAAAATACATCCCTGTCAGTTATCCTTTATGCAATCATTATACTGATAGTTTTTAGCGTTCCTGCCTGTACCTAGTCATCCTTGTACCATCTTCCCGATGGATTTATCCCTGGTTATTGTTTTGCAGTGGTTCCTTGCGGAACAATGAAAGGATCTACGATCCAGACTCTTGAAACAAGCCACTGAATCAAAATCGTAAGCAATATGAAAAATTCACATTGAGATAAAATTACACATGTTATTGATATAGAATAAAAATAATTTCAATGAATAATATTCACGTCATGATTAGAAGAAATATCTCACGTAAAATGTGAGATATTTCTCACAAAAAAGCCAATCAATATCTGCAATCAATCGCACACAACGGGATTGATAACCGAAAGGAAACTTGCCAAATCTGCGGATAGAACTTTCCGCTCATGGCTACCAAACTGTTCAAGCATCACTTGCCCTGTCAAATTACACACAGAAATCAATCCCATATCAGAATCTGTCGTCCCAATAAAGACGGTAGGTGAAAGCTTTAACCGCTTCTGTGTCACAAGATGACCAATCAGATTTTCCTGCAAGCGAATAAAATCATCTTCACTCCATACCTGAATCAGGCTGAAATTTTGTCCGGCAAAACTGGCTGTCATATCACCTGCAAACTGCATCACATAGTAATCATGGATGGCGTCCTGCAAACGGATCTCCAATGCAGTTTCTACCTTGCTAAGTTTTTCTTGGGCAGAAAACGATCGTGGCAACCAATACACCACACCATCTCCCGTGCGCTCGATACAGGGTGAAGGTATGCCATACAACTCACTGCTGGCTGGCGGAAACCCTGTTTTCTCTTGCCATAATTCAACATAACGTCGGGTAAAGTCAGATAGTGCCTCTGTCACATTAAAGGTCATATGATTATATCATCCCTATTTTCAGGCTTATAAGCGTGATGTTACCATCTTCATGAAAAAATGTTGATATACGCGTTACCTTTTAAGTTGCTCATTATAAGACAACATAACTCATTGTTTTTCCCCGCTTCGTGGGGAGAAACAATGTGCATCTTGAAGTGCGATGGGTATATATACCAATCGTCATTGAAGATGCTTGATTTTTTATCCTAATCCGATCATGCTTGCGACCATGAAAATTCATCTGACACCAGAACAAAAACGCGCCCTTGAATTGATG
>NZ_JADEUF010000173.1 GCF_015163655.1 Xenorhabdus griffiniae
AGTTGCAGCAACTACCAGGATCGCGCCGTCCATCTGAGCAGCACCGGTGATCATGTTTTTCACGTAGTCGGCGTGGCCTGGGCAGTCAACGTGTGCGTAGTGGCGAGTTGGGGTATCGTACTCTACGTGAGAAGTAGAGATGGTGATACCACGCGCTTTTTCTTCTGGTGCGTTATCGATCTGGTCGAATGCACGCGCGCTACCGCCGTAAGTTTTTGCCAAAACGGTAGTGATTGCAGCAGTCAGGGTAGTTTTACCGTGGTCAACGTGGCCGATAGTACCAACGTTAACGTGCGGTTTTGAACGTTCAAACTTTTCTTTAGACATTAGGTTGTCCCTCTAAGACACGGAATCGGTGGTTTCACCACATCAACCAAGCAATTGCTTGCGAGATATTTACAGGAAGAAAATCAGGAGGTAAGAACAGAAGAAGTGGTGCTGATAGGCAGATTCGAACTGCCGACCTCACCCTTACCAAGGGTGTGCTCTACCAACTGAGCTATATCAGCACATCTTGGAGCGGGCAGCGGGAATCGAACCCGCATCATCAGCTTGGAAGGCTGAGGTAATAGCCATTATACGATGCCCGCGTGAACTCGGCTACCTGACTTTAATCAGCTGTATACTATATCTTAAGTGTTTTTTCTAGAGTATAACTCGAGCAGAACACTCAAGATCGAAACTGGTTAATGGTGGTGGGGGAAGGATTCGAACCTTCGAAGTCTGTGACGGCAGATTTACAGTCTGCTCCCTTTGGCCGCTCGGGAACCCCACCTTTCCAAATTTTTAATGGTGCCGGCACCAAGAGTCGAACTCGGGACCTACTGATTACAAGTCAGTTGCTCTACCAACTGAGCTATGCCGGCATCAAGTGCTGCGCATTCTAGGAAGAGTTGGCCCTCGATGCAACAAAAAAATTGCTTTTTTTGTTCTTTCGCTCATAAAACAGCCATTTTTGGTGCTTCTGGTGTTTTTTTCAATAGTTTCAGCTTAAATATCCAACAAACAACTCTTGTGCAGGAAGAACCCGTAAATGCATCTGACAATTATTTTTTTGAAAGTTAGTTGAATCACAGTTGTCTTTCTCTTTATGAAAGAAAGACACTGACGGTCATAATAGGCTAAAAAATAATACGTTTTTGCATTTGCCATCAAAAAAATGACTAAAATCATAAAAAATTCTACGCCTACGATAGCGCAACCGATATGATGAGATTTATTTTTTTGTCGGATACGGGTGTTCTCAACAACCTGTCCAACCTGCATAGACAGGCAGATGTTGGCTTATGAATAAGAAAGAATCTTTTTTGACGACTCCATATTTACAATTTGATCGCAAACATTGGGCCACATTGCGTGACTCGGTGCCGTTAACATTAACAAAAGAAGAAGTCGCTGCTTTAAAAGGGATCAACGAAGAAATCTCAATAGATGAAGTGATTGAAATCTATCTTCCATTGTCACGTCTACTCAATTTTTACATTAGCTCCAATTTACGACGACAAGCTGTTCTCGAACAGTTTTTGGGGACGGATGAACAAAAAATACCTTATGTTATTGGTATAGCAGGCAGCGTTGCTGTCGGAAAAAGTACAACCGCCCGCTTATTACAGGCGCTACTAAGCCGTTGGCCAGAACATCGTCGTGTCAAGTTAGTGACAACAGATGGTTTTTTGCACTCAAACAATATATTAAATGAACGTGGCTTGATGAAAAAAAAGGGATTCCCTGAATCCTATGATATGCGCAGCTTGGTCAAATTTGTCTCCGATATAAAATCAGGTGCAGAGAAAGTCATCGCACCGGTATATTCTCACCTAAGCTATGACATAGTTCCTCATGAACAACTTATTATCGAAAAGCCAGATATTCTTATCCTTGAAGGTTTAAACGTATTACAAAGTGGCATGGATTATCCTCATGAGCCACATCATGTATTTGTCTCTGATTTTGTTGATTTTTCTATTTATGTAGATGCGCCGGAAGAATTACTCGAACACTGGTACGTCAACCGTTTTCTTAAATTTCGACAAGGCGCTTTTTCCGATCCTGATTCTTATTTTCACAATTATTCCAAACTAACGACAGAAGAAGCGATAAAAGTAGCATCGAGTATTTGGCGTGAAATTAATGGATTAAACTTACAGCAAAACATCTTACCAACGAGAGAACGGGCTAGCTTAATTATGACGAAAGGCATCAATCACACGATTGAAAACGTCAGATTAAGAAAATAAAACAAAAAGCCGGAAATATTTCCGGCTTTACATTCAACAACCTCTCAAGGAAATTTCACCACCGATATAAGGCGTAATAACTCCGTCAATATCAAGTAATAAAGCCCCTTGTTGATCTATTCCACGAGCTATCCCATGAACTTCCTGATCACCAATAATTAATTTCACTGAACGATTAATAAAATTATCTAATTCAAACCACCGAGGAATGAAAGAGTTCAGCCCTTCATTTTCAAACTGAATTAACGCTTTTTTAAGTTCCACTATGATTTCAGCGACCAATTTATTCCGTTCAATAATCGTTCCTGATTGCTGTAAATTAGTCCAATTTTGATTAATTGATCTCTGTTGATCGCTACTCATCGAAATATTCATGCCTATTCCGATAACAACATGGGCTGCATCTCCCGTTTTTCCCGTCAACTCAACCAATATTCCAGCAAGTTTTTTATCATCTAAATATAAGTCATTTGGCCATTTTACTTTTACGCTTTCTGCTCCCTGGCGATTAAGAACTTCTGCAATGATAATACCAACGACCAAACTTAAACCTATCGCTGCTGCTGGTCCTTGTTCCAAACGCCAATACATAGATAGATATAAGTTCCGGCCAAAAGCAGAAACCCACTTTCTACCACGGCGCCCTCTACCGGCATATTGATATTCTGCAACACAGGCATCTCCTGAATCGAGTTCTGCTAATTTTTCCAGAACATATTGGTTCGTAGAATCAATGACAGGTATCACTTCAATACGATCATTAGGAAGATAATTTTCAATAACTTCTTTATCCAGAAGATTCATTGGGACAGGAAAGCGGTAACCTTTACCAGGAAGAGTGAGAACTTCTACTCCCCATTCACGAATAGTTTGAATATGTTTATTGATTCCTGCTCGGCTCATTCCCAATTCCTGACCAAGTTGTTGGCCTGAATGAATTTCGCCATCAGATAACACTTTAATTAATTTTAATGGGATACTAAGATCTTTCATGAAATACATTCCACTGCATCTATTTCACCTGCACTACCAATGAAGCGTACCTCAGGCTCTAAGAAGATATTAAATTTTTCTGCAACCTTATTACGTACATAAGAAGCTAAGGTAATGACATCTTGTCCCGTTGCATTACCTGTATTAATTAATACCAATGACTGTTTCAGGTGTACGGCAGCGCCACCAATAGCATAACCCTTCAATTGACATTGTTCGATAAGCCAACCCGCTGCAATCTTTACGCTATGCTCATCATGTGGGTATTGAGGACAGTTAGGATATTCAGATTTAATTCTGTACGCTAACTCAATCGATACAATAGGGTTTTTGAAGAAACTGCCTGCATTCCCCATCAACGCAGGATCTGGCAACTTACTCTGGCGCATTTCACACACAGCATCGAATATTTGCTCTGGTGTCACTTTTTCTCGTGAAAATTGTGCTAAGGCACCGTACGTTAAAATGGGTTCCCACTTCTTATTCAAACGTAAACCAACTGCTGTAATAGCATAACCATCTTTATATTGACGCTTAAAGATGCTGTCTCTATACGCAAATTGACACTCATCCGCCCTTAGACGGATTAAATTACCTGTTTTCAGCTCAACAAAATCCACATATTCACAGACATGTTTAAATTCAACGCCATATGCTCCAATATTCTGGATTGGAGCTGAACCAACATTTCCAGGTATTAAGGCTAAATTCTCCAAGCCATAGATCCGTTGTTTAAATAAATAAGTAATCAGTTCATGCCAATTTTCACCTGCACCAACATGAATATGCCATGCAGTATCTGACTCTTGTATATTAATACCAAGAATACGATTTAAGATTACAGTACCTTTAAAATTTTCGGTGAAAAGGATGTTACTCCCTCCCCCCAATAATAAAATAGGATGATTCTTTTCCATTGCTTCTTGCCATAAGGACAAAAGCGATTTAATAGAAGTAGCTATTCCAATATGATCAGCACTGGCTGAAATGCCAAACGTGTTAAACGCTTTTAGTTGAGTAGATTGACAGACAGACATTGATTTCAAACTCAATAGGGTAATTTAAGTCGTAGTCTATCAGACTCTATATTTGAAAGATAAATAAGTAGTTATTGCTAAAAACGCAAAAGGCCACCCATATGAGTGACCTTTTGACTGGATATTAAAGCTTGGCAGTTCCCTACTCTCGCATGGGGAGGCCCCACACTACCATCGGCGCTACGGCGTTTCACTACTGAGTTCGGCATGGGGTCAGGTGGGACCGCCGCGCTATTGCCGCCAAGCAAATTCTGTTTTATTCGCCGAACATATTATTCATGGTGCTGATACCCAGATTCGAACTGGGGACCTCACCCTTACCAAGGGTGTGCTCTACCAACTGAGCCATATCAGCAAATGCTAAAAATAAAAGTGTTGCCAATAGGGCAACACTTATAAATTGATGTCTGGCAGTGCCCTACTCTCACATGGGGAGACCCCACACTACCATCGGCGCTACGGCGTTTCACTGCTGAGTTCGGCATGGGGTCAGGTGGGACCACCGCGCT
>NZ_JADEUF010000174.1 GCF_015163655.1 Xenorhabdus griffiniae
CAAATAAAATTTATTTATATGTTTTTTATTATATTATTCTTCTCATCTTCTTTTGCCTTCGGTGCAGCCAGATCAACCCTCATTAGTTTAAAAAATAGCACAGACAATGTCTTAATACTCGATTCATCGTCCCTAAAACACGGCATATGGAGCACCAGACCACCCAAAGAAATATTAGCAGGTAGATTGGTAACTTTTATGTCTGAATCAAACAAATTTCTGACTGGAGTGGAAGGAACGACCACATACAAAGCACCGGATGTCTCCAGGATAACCATACATTGGGACAATCCTTATATAGGAAGTAATTCATATGATATAAATACCAATAACCCAGACAGTTACTTAACAGGATACTCTGGCGGAAAAGGGAATAATGCTGAAATAAAAGTCACTTTTTTCAAGAAGAATATAACCCGGGATTATAAAGTGATTGTGATGTCTGATCCGCAACCATGGAGACTGGAAACTGGAGATCCTAATTCCTCTGCAAATAAGAAACCTTGGGAAAACAGAAATCGAAATGTAGTACAAAGTATGAATGAATTACATTCGCAAAGGTTAGTAGACTTCGGCATCATAAATGGCGATATGACCGAATTTGGCCGTCAATCGACCAGGGATAGTTTTTATAAAATATATAATAAACTATTATTCCCATTTTACTTTGGCCTTGGTAATCATGATTATGCAAACAATGTTAATGATTGCACCGAAATAGGTAAATTTAATTTTAGTAGAAACGCTTGTGCAAGAGAGTCTGTAAACAATATGGCATCAGAAATAAGCAATCACTATCAAAAAGAATTACTGCAAAATTTCAGCAGTGATTATAATGAAAGTAACCTTAGTGGTAGTTTAGCTTATTCATGGGATTTTGGTTCTATTCACTATGTCCAACTACAGTTCCATCCAACTTATCAAGTTGAATTAGGGCACTATTTAGAACCAACAATACATATAAAACCATCATTGGAGTGGTTAAAGAACGACTTAGCAAAAGCCTATGCCAGAGGAAAAGCCAGTATTCTTAATTTCCATGATGGCACTGATCATTTCATCGAAACAAGTACTGATGAACAGAAAAAAGAATTCAAAGAATTAATTGAAAAATATAACGTCATGGCAGTATTTATTGGCCATACTCATCAGGTTGAAGAATCCAACCAAAGTGGAGGAGATCCTGTTTTTGGTAATGCCAGAATATATAATAGCGGTGCCTTATTCCAAGGTGATTTTTTACTAATGAATGTAAAAAACAAATGTATTGATGTTTCAGTTTATAATGGTCGTGATGGCACACCTAAAAAAATTCAAGATTTTCAAGGTACTTGTGGAAAATGAATGTTTTATCTGAATCAATAGAATTGAAAACCAGATGTATACACCAATCCCACTTCAAGATGTGTGATCTCTCTCCGCAAAGCGGGGAGAGATCAGGTTTCATATCATGTTGTAAATTGCAACTTGAAGTTTAATACGTATAAAGGCGCCTCAAATGCGCCTTTATACATTTCAATCAGGAATTAATACTTACTAAACATTTCCTGAATTTTTTCTACATCAGAGGTTTGCGTCAGTGCTAGTTGCAGAAGAACGCGCGCTTTCTGCGGGTTCAAACGCTCTGAAGCCACAAAGCCATATTTGCTGTCGTTAACTTCTGCATTTTGGGTAGTGTAGCCGAAAGGAATACGGCTGGAGCGAACAACAACAACACCTTCTTTGGCCGCTTTAGCTAATGTGTCAAAAATGGACCTATAGATGTTACCGTTACCTACACCGGCGCTGATAATACCTTGATAGCCATTTTCAACGAAAGCTTTTGCTGGCAAGTCAGACGCATTGGAGTAGTTATAAACGATGCCAACTTTTGGCAATTTATCCAGTTCGCTCACATCAAAAACGTCTTTGTTCGCTTTTACTGGTGCCGCAGAATAGTAACGCACTTTGCCATTGTGAACGAAACCCTGTGCACCAGCATTCACAGCCTGAAATGCCTGAACTGCCGTTGTGCTCAGTTTACTGATGTCACGGCCATGAATAACGGAATCATTCATCGCCAGCAGGACACCGCGGTTTGCCGAGTTTTTATCCGCAGCAACAACCACAGCGTTGTACAGGTTCAACGGACCGTCAGCACCCAACGCTGTAGATGGACGCATTGCACCAACCATCACAATAGGCTTCTGGCATTGGGTGGTCAGATCGAGGAAATAAGCAGTTTCTTCCATAGTATCAGTACCGTGGGTGATCACAAACCCGTCGGTTTTGTCACATTCTGCATTGATTTTCTTCGCCAGAGCCAACCACACCTGATCGTTCATGTCCTGAGAACCGATGCTAACGACCTGCTCACCTTTCAAATCAGCAATATTTTTAATTGCCGGTACAGCATTCAGCAGAGCATCAATACCTACTTTACCCGCGGTATAACTAGATTGCGTTGCAGATTCACCACCCCCAGCAATTGTGCCCCCTGTAGCCAAAACAGTAACATTTGGCAAAGCAAAAGCAGAACCGCTAACTAAAGCCAGAAAACCGGCTATTGCTGTTATTTTAGTCTTTTTCATTATTCAACCTCTTGTAAAAAAAGCCATTTTATTATGTAAACCAAGAATAAATAAACTCTAATTAACAATAATTTTTGGGAATTGATAGAGCGGATAAAAAAAACGCCGTATGATATGCGCCTTTAACATAACTTGAAGTGAATCACGATGACGCAAACCTATATCCCAGGCAAAGACGCCGCGTTAGAGGACTCCATTAATCGCTTTCAGCACAAATTGAAGTCCCTTGGTTTTAATATTGAAGAAGCCTCATGGCTGAATCCTGTTCCAAATGTTTGGTCAGTACATATTCGCGATCGTGACTGCCCACTGTGCTTTACCAATGGCAAGGGTGCCAGCAAGAAAGCGGCATTGGCCTCTGCTTTGGGTGAATATTTTGAGCGTCTATCGACAAACTATTTCTTTGCTGATTTTTATCTGGGTAATACCGTTGCCAATGGCGACTTTGTTCATTATCCAGATGAAAAATGGTTCCCGTTGCCAGAAGATGACTCTCTGCCAGAAGGGATCTTAGACGAACGTCTGCATCGTTTTTACAATCCAGATAACGCGCTCTGTGCTAGCCAGTTAGTGGATTTACAATCTGGCAATGAAGCGCGGGGGATCTGCGCCCTGCCATTTACTCGCCAGTCAGATAATCAAACGATTTATATTCCAATGAATATTGTCGGAAATTTGTATGTTTCAAACGGCATGTCAGCCGGCAATACCATGAACGAAGCACGTGTGCAGGGATTATCTGAAGTATTCGAGCGCTATGTGAAAAACCGCATTATCGCAGAGTGCATCAGTCTGCCTGAAATTCCACAAGATATTATGGATCGCTACCCAAGCGTCGTTGAATCAGTCAATAAGTTGCAGGAAGAAGGTTTCCCGCTTTATTGTTACGATGCCTCACTGGGTGGGCAGTTCCCGGTTATTTGCGTTGTACTGTTCAATCCTAATAATGGCACGTGTTTTGCCTCCTTTGGTGCCCATCCTGATTTTGGTGTTGCATTGGAGCGCACAGTCACAGAACTGTTGCAAGGCCGGAGCCTGAAAGATCTGGATGTCTTCACTCCACCAAGCTTTGATAATGAAGAAGTTTCTGAACATACCAATCTGGAAACTCACTTTATTGATTCGAGCGGTGTAATCAGTTGGGATCTCTTCAAGCAGGATGCGGACTATGCATTTGCTGACTGGAATTTCAGTGGAACAACAGAAGAAGAGTTCTCCACCTTGATGGGGATCTTCAATAAACTGGATGCTGAAGTTTATATCGCTGATTATGAGCATCTTGGTGTTTACGCCTGCCGCATTCTGGTTCCTGGTATGTCAGATATTTATCCAGTCGAAGATCTGCACATTGCCAATAACATAATGGGAACTCATCTGCGTGATACCATTCTGGCATTGCCGGAGAGTCAATGGCAGCCAGAAGAATATCTGGCTCTTCTCGAACAGTTAGATGATGAAGGCTTGGATGACTTTACCCGTGTCCGTGAGTTATTGGGCATTGCTGTGGGTAAAGATAACGGTTGGAGCAATCTGCGTATCGGTGAATTGAAATCTATGCTGGCACTGGCAGGCAAAGATTTGGAACAAGCCTTGATTTGGGTGGAATGGACACAGGATTTCAACGCTTCCGTTTTCACCACTGAGCGAGCGAACTATTACCGCTGCCTGCAAACGCTGTTACTGTTAACTCAAGAAGAAGATCGCCAACCAGAGCAATATTATCAGGCGTTTGTAAAAATGTACGGTCAAGACACTGTCGATGCTGCTTCAGCAGCCATTGCCGGAGAAAACGGCTTCTATGGTCTATGGTCTGTTGACTCAGAGTTAAAAGCATTACCAGCCCATCAAGCATTATTAACTGCTTATGAAAAATTGCAAAAAGCCAAGCGTGAATTTTGGGGCAATAAATAAGCTGCTGTATATGCATTAAACTTCAAGTTGCAATTTACAACACGATATGAAACCTGATTTCTCCCCCGCTTCATGGGGGAGAAATCATACGCATCTTGAAGTTAGATTGGTATATCTACGTTTATTAACCGTAAAAAGTAAAATACAGGTTAAATATAATTTATTTTGAAATAACAAATAAATGACAATTTAGCCTGTTATTTTACTTTTAAGATCTAAAAAGCTAAAAC
>NZ_JADEUF010000175.1 GCF_015163655.1 Xenorhabdus griffiniae
GTACCAAATTAAACCTTACTCTGTTTAGGTGTTTATTCTTTATCTCTGTATTTCACTTAAAACGAGTATAAAATGGAGCAATTGCATACTCATTTTTAAAGAATGCATTAATTAATGTTTCCTATTATTTTTTTGTTTGCAGGTAGCGTTGAGCAAAAAATAGGGCGCTGACATTTCTGGCTTCATTGAAATCGGGGTGCTCCAATAGTGACATCATGTCAGAGATTGGCCAGCGTTTCTGCACTAGTGGTTCGGGCTCATCTCCTTTCAAACACTCTGGATAAAGATCATGCGCAATCATGATATTCATCTGGCTGGAAAAGTAGGACGGTGCCATCGTCAATTTCGTCAACAGCTCCAGTTTTCCTGCACCGAAACCAATTTCTTCCTTCAATTCACGATTGGCGGCTTCAAAAATACTCTCGCCAGCATCAATAGCACCTTTTGGAAAACCTAATTCATATTGTTCGATGCCAACGGCATATTCGTGAATCAGAATTAATTCTTCGCCGATAATCGGAATAATCAGAACTGCTTCACGATTTGTCGGTTTCATTCGTTCATAAACGCGTTTCACACCATTGCTAAATTCAAGATCAACAGATTGAATATTGAATAAGCGCGAGCGGGCAACGTCATTTATATTCAGAATCTTAGGTTTTTTCAGATCAATCATGCTTGCCCCTGATGGTTGTCATATACCGGATAATTGCAAATAATAATGCGCTAAATCACTTAAATATTACTGTATTTTTTAAGTGTTATGATGAAATGGTTACGCATTCAAGCTTTGCTTTAATATGGCGGATTATGTTAGTAAATGATAGCGATTATCGCTTGAATGTATTTTTGTTGCTATCTTACTGACTCTTGCAAAAAGACGTTAGTTTATGGAAAGGTATGAGAAAAATTATATAACATTTTGTAAATAAAATTAAAAATAGAAGACAAGAATAGGAATAGCCTGATTTTGGGTGTTTCATGAGATTGTTATTCTGCTGATCTCTGTACTGCTGTTATGAGCATGGGGAAAAAATGAGCTCATTGGTCATTATATTGGCTATTTTTATCATTAGCCTGATTATAATGGCTTCCTTTCTGATTTTCAGATGGAGGCGGCTTGGTAACGCGTGTTATCTACAGTCAATGACTAAAACTGTCAGCCGTAAACTGGATACTGATGAATACCAGGCCATAGAATCTTACTTGCGAAATGTCCGTCTTCTGATGAAACCGAATAGCAGACACAGGGCGGATTATCCGGTACTACCTGCTAAACATGATAATGTTTATACCATCACGCATCCGATTAGCCGTTTTTCTACTGCACCGGATGGGGAGCTCCATTGGCGTTATTATCTTGGTGAAACAGAAATACATTTACCTGTGTTGTTTGAGCCATTTATCAAGCAGCAAAATACGATAGAGATTGTTCGAACCTCATCAATCCCGCTTGTTATCGCGGTTAATGGTCACTTTTTGCAAGATTATCAGCAAGATCTGTTCATGACGAGAGTAACGGCAAAAACCGAACATGCCTCCATTCAAAAAAATGGCAATTCAAGTGCTAAATTACTGCATATCCGCAAGGAAACATTAGAAGAATATCGTTTACGAAAATCAACGGGCGCTCAGGGAAGTATCCTGATGTGTGTTGGTTTATCATTGTGGTTTTTGGCTCTTTTTGTGCCCATTCCGATGCTGCCGTGGTTAATGCTGGTGGCATTTTTGTTGATTCTAGGCAGTTTTTGGTCACATTTTCGATTGCCACCTAGTCGAAAATTGGCCAGCATCCATTGTTTCAATGGCATTCCGAAACGATGGGGAATATTTAGCGAATTTGAGCCGGAGCAAAGAAAAAATATCTCTCTGGGCGGCATTGATCTGATTTATCCCTTACATTGGGAGCCTTATATTTCCCATGATCTTGATCAGAATACCGATATTGATATTTACACTAACTGCCATGTTGTGCGGCAAGGGCGTTATCTCTCTTTGCATGAAGAAGAGAAGCACTATCCTTATCAGCGTAGTAGCAAGAATGTGATGTTGGTGGCTTTCTCTGTATTTGTCATGCTGTTGCTTTACTTTTACCAGCCGGTGAACTTATCCATGCGGCTGAGTTTTGCCTGGTTACATGGCAGTAATACCAAGGTTATTACCAGCTTTCATGAGCTACAAAATATGCCGTTGAAGGAAGGGGATGTATTAAAGGTCAAAGGTGTTGGGATGTGTTATGTTCCCCCTAATATCATGCCCAAAGCCAATATAACAATATTCGCACCATTTGATTGTGTGGGTATCTATTGGAATAGTGAAATTCCATTACCTATGCTGGAATCTGAAGTTGTCGAAAGTGCTTCAGCACTGATTACAGCGGTTGGTGAGCAATTACATCCAGTTGAACGTAAAAGTAATCCTGGCCTGAATGCAGCCATTGCCAAATCGGGTATGATTTTGCTCGACAATTTTTCACAAATCATTTTGAAAACACAAAAGTTGTGCCAAAACGATGCTGAGTGCGACCGTTTGAAAAATGCATTGGTCAATTTGGGAAATGCCAAAAGTTGGGCCAACTTGTTAAAAGCCGCAGAAAGCGGCAAGCTGGACAGCACCAAGGTGCTATTGCGTTCTGTCAGTGCTAATGCGTTGGAAAAACTGGTTGATTCGACTACTGCATCATTTATCTATCGCGAGATTGATAGAATGGTCATTCTTATAAACAGCCCATCTCCGGGAGGCGTTTTATTGCTGAGTGATGAGGGGAAAACCTTAGTGGAATACCCGATGCGGACACACTATATATACGAACACTCAGCTTTAGATCGGTGGCGGGAATTACAGGGGCTGTTAGAACTGTTGATGAAGACACCATTTGAAACAGAGGGGATTGTGACAAAATTGTCAGAAGATCCCAATGGGACGCGCCATATCATGTTGCATCGTGAACCGGATTCCACATCGATTATTCGTTATCTGGGAAGTTGCCTGCTGCTGGTGATCTTGCTGGTAACGTTGATCGTCAACGTCATATTGATTATCAAGAAAAAGCACAAGAACCGATGGCGTCTCCAACATATTACCCAATACTACGATAACTGTTTTAATGGGAGAAATATCCATGCAGAATTCAGACACTGATCAGGCTATTCGCCTTGATAAATGGCTGTGGGCTGCCCGTTTTTATAAAACCCGTTCCCTCGCACGTGAAATGATTGAAGGGGGAAAAGTCCATTATAATGGGCAACGGAGTAAGCCGAGTAAGCTGGTTGAATTGAATGCAGAGATTAAACTGCGTCAGGGAAATGATGAAAAAACGGTGATCGTCTTGGCATTGTGCAGTCACAGACGGAGTGCTACCGAAGCCCAGCAACTTTATCAGGAAACGGCGGAGAGCATTATCAATCGGGAAAAAATGGCATTAGCTCGTAAAATGAATGCGCTCACGATGCCGCATCCTAATCGTCGTCCAGATAAAAAAGAACGGCGTACACTAATAAAATTCAAAAACGCAAAATTAAATGAGTCGGAAAATACTTAATCTATTTTAAGTTGCATCCAATAAAAACGGGCAATTTAAAAGACGAAGGGGACAACCGCCTCAGTGAAATGAGAGAGATTTATGACCAAGCATGACCAATTACACCGCTTTTTATTTGAAAGCCATTCTGTCAGGGGGGAACTTGTTTCCGTTAGTGAAACTTACCAACGGATGCTGGAGAATCATCATTTTCCCCAACCGGTACAGCAGCTATTGGGTGAATTGTTGGTCGCAACCAGCCTGTTAACCGCTACCTTGAAATTCAATGGGGATATCACGGTACAGATTCAGGGGGATGGGCCGGTCAAACTGGCGGTGATTAATGGTAACAACCTGCAACAAATGCGTGGTACGGCGCGCATCGATGGTGAAGTGAATGCCGCAAGTAGCCTGCACGATATGATCGGCAATGGTTATATGGTGATCACGGTGACTCCAACAGAAGGGGAGCGTTATCAAGGTGTTGTGGCGCTGGAAGGCAATACGCTGGCAGAATGCCTGGATGCGTATTTCAAACAGTCAGAGCAGTTACCAACTCGCCTGTTTATCCGTACTGGGATGCAGGATGGAAAAATAGCCGCAGGTGGTATGTTATTGCAGATCTTGCCTGGGGCACAGGAAGGCAGCGAAGAGATGCTTGACCATTTGGTGCAACTAACTGCAACTATTAAGGGTGAAGAGTTGTTTACGCTGGATGCGAAAGAGATTTTGCATCGCCTTTATCATGAAGAAGATGTCACGCTATATGAACCTCAGCAAGTTGCATTTCGTTGCACCTGTTCCCAGCAACGTTGCGCTGATACCCTGGTGACATTATCGGAAGCCGATCTACAGGAAATTTTGCACAACGATGGCAAAATTGACATGCAATGTGAATTCTGTGGTATGCATTATGTTTTCGACGAGAAAGATATCAACGCAATAAAAGCTGCAAAAACAGAGCGGTTGCACTAATTAAGTTTCATAGGGCGTTATATATCAATTCAACTTCAAGTTGCCGCTTGCAAATCAATGTGGTTGTTTATATCTCCCCGCGTAGCGCTGAGGGATCCCCACAAAACGGTGCTAATAAATCAAAACCATATTTTGGTAGATTTTGGCGAGGTATTTGAGGAGTTGATTAAGAACTATT
>NZ_JADEUF010000176.1 GCF_015163655.1 Xenorhabdus griffiniae
CCGTCCGATTTATAGGCCGTATTTCTTATCGCGCTGGCGTTCTCCGGGGTGCCGGTATTGTGATGGGTATGGGCGGCGGTCAGTTCGGCCAACTCCGTCACCACATCCAGTGTCTCCAACATTAAGGTCATCACGTTCAGTTGCTGGCTGCCAACCCAGACCACCGGGGCGACAATCTCCTGCCTGGCTCCGGCAATGCTTTGCTTAAGCAGGCCAATTTTTTCAATCAGCGTTTGACCGACCTCGATATTCGCGGCTTTTTCCACACTGGCAACCAGATTTGCTGAGGTTGCCAGACTGTAATCCCCGTCAGCAATTTGCTGGACAGCGCCTGCCAGTAGGGTAGATGTCCCCAAAACGGTGGTTTTATCCGTGGCCTGTACCGTGGTTGCCCGTGCTACCACGGTACGGGTTTCCGTGTCGGCCTTGATTTCACGGTGCCTGGAGGATTCATTAATGGTCTGGTCGGTCTGCCTGATCCAACTGCCCTCCTGCGTGACCCGTTGTGACACTTCCGCCCGCTGCTGCTGCAGTTGTTCACCGGGCTTAATATCGGGCAGGGTATTGCCCTGGCTTAAGGTCTGGCGGATAAAGGGTTTGTCCGGTCGGCCACCTTCGAAAGCAATTTCAACCACCGTGCCGATGGGCGGATACTGGAACATCCCCGATTCAGCGCCGGCCATGGGCAAGGGCAGCGGGACAGCACGGTAAATCGGTGCGGCGGCGTCCTTACCGTCATCGTCCAGCAATTGCACATCAACCGCATAGCGTGGCCGGAACGGATCAGCCATATCACCACTGGCCGTGTTTTCCGTGTGGGCCTCAATGCGGGCAAATTTAGGCAGGTGTGTGCCCGCCGATAATTCCGGGTAAACCGCATCAATCTGGCGCTGGGCGGGGGTTTTGTCCGCGAGTTTCCCATCAGGCAACCACGTGATGGTCATGTTTTCATTGGTCAGGTTGACCTTGCAAAGCCGCTGCTGATTGACCACAAAGCCTGGTCGCAATGACTGGATCATCGGAATGGTCATAGCATTGCCCGCGGTCTGTTGCTGGCTAAATTCATTGGGGATCTCAACGGGTTTACCCTTAAACATCGAATGCGCCCAACTCCCCAGATAGACCGAACCATCCGGCAATTGGTGCCAGATATAATCCTCAATAGCAAAGACCTGCCCCAGATTCGCCAGTAGCTGATAGCCTGTGCCATTATGGGTGTAATGCGGGACAGGTTTATCCGTATAAGGTGCATCCGGTAAGGTAAACACCAATCCACTGTGTTCCTGCAACCAGCCTGCCATCTGGCGCAAGGTTGGGTGCTGAAACGAGCACGGCCACGCTTTATCAAACACGCCGACCAGTTCACGCACAAACAAGCGTTGGTAACCGTTCTGGGCAGGCTGTGAACGTTCCACATAGCCCGTAAACCAGCGCAGTACCAAATCGGGATAGCCCACATCCAGGCGCACCAGTTTTCCGGTGTAATCGGTGGTTGTTTCTGCGGTGATAAATCCGCGGCCACAGGCGGAAAGTTCCAGCATCAGATTGGCGTCAACCAAGTGGATCTCATCACCCGATAAATAAAGCCGGTTAAGGGGTTTCATTGGCTGCCCCTATGCTGTCATTAATCGGCTTTAACACCTCGCGTTCAAACCAGTTTAATTTTTCTGGATCTTCTTTGGCGGCTCCGCCACCTTGTCCGGTCTGTTTTTTGGCCTGGATAGTGCCACTGGCACGGGCATCGCGTTTTTCAGACACGGATAAATGCTCCCTGAGAGTGAAAGTGACCTGCCATGCCTGCTTGCCGTCCACCTTACTGGCATCAATGGTATTGGTGAAGGTGCCGATCCGAAAATTGATGGCCTGTGCGGTCAGGTTGGCAACCCGATAGCGTTTCAGGTTACCGTCTTTTTTCGCTTCCGCCAAAGCAAACAGGCGGGACAGGGTTTTCTGCTCGGTAAAGGGAATAATGCCCGTGATACGCAGCTCTTTCGGTTTAATGCCCTGTTCAGCGACGGCGGTGCTGGATGACTGCCCGCTTTGGTCTTGATCCTGAAACATCACAGACGGGGTGACGGTCAGGCTTTTTAAGGGAATGGCCTCGCCATCAAGGGCGAGGGTGATAATTTGGCTCATGGTGTAGCATCCTTTCTAATGGGCGGATAGCGTCTCCGGCAAACAAGATTGCCAGGGTATAAACGGCGTCGGGTTCGGGGATATTCTGGCGCAGTTTCTCCGCCACATGTGCGCCGTTCCCTTTCCCTGAGAACGCCCAGACGTCGGCCGATTTTCCCTTAAGCCCGTTAATGGCCTCACGCATTTGCTGCAAGGCGGACTGACGGGCGGTCGTGAACGCGGTTAATTGGGATTTTAACCCCGCAACACTGCTGCCTGCACTGGCCTGCGCTTTGGCCTGTTCGATTAACTGTGAATTAGCGGTCAAGCGACTGGTTGCGGTTGACAGCGGTTGCGGCAAGGGTAGCCCGCCGCCCTGTTTACCCGGCAATTGCATTTTGGTGATGGCAAGACTTTCTGCTGTTTTTGCCATCCGTTTGACCTGGGCGAACACCGGAAGTGGCAACACCGATGCAAACTGCGTGAGGTGCTGCATAAATTCATTATGGGTTTTGGCACAGACCATCAGTACCAGGCTATTGATATTGCCTGCACCCGTGAGTTTATTCGCCAGCGTATCAATGGCGTTCGCTGGGCTTAAATAGCTGCCACTGTCGGTCTGTTGCCCGATACCGTAGGCAAAGGGGTGAACGGGGACGATAGCACAATGAATCCCCGATAAATCCGGGGACAGTTGCATGACTTTACGCTGCCAGTGCATTATGCGGGCTGCTCCGGCCAGTTAATATGAGCGACATTTGACACATCCAGGCGTATCAACATGACCAAGTATTTTTTCCAAGCCAGCAAGGTCTGTTCTTCGGCTTCGGTCGCCAGCCCGGTATCGACAGCATATTGTAAAGGCATAATGATTTTTTCTGCCTGCTCGCGCAATTCTTCCCGGCGTTTTTCCGCCTGTTGCACATCATGACGCTGTTTTGCCCTGGTATCTGTTACCCACTTTTTACCCTCCCATTTATCAAACGGGGTTCGGGGTTCAAGTAACGTCAAATCAATGGCGAGTTCCCCTATTTTCTGTATCTGTTGCGGTGCCTGGGTTTTGATATGGTAGGCCGTTTTGCCACGATAATCGGGCACCTGCAGCCAGCAGGTTTCATCAGGGGAACGGATCACCGCGATATCATCTGCTTCCGGTAATTCTGGTTCATCTAAATACGCATCCGAAACGATGGAAAAACCGACAGGCACACTGTCATACGATTTACCTAAAAACTCGCGTGTCTGCGCATGGCAGTGATAAACCTCTACCCAGCCCGCTTCAATTGCCAGTCCATGATCATCAAATTCCGCCATCGGAATATGGGTTGTGTATTTTGCCATTAGAATATCCTTGTAATATAAATCACTGCCTTGTTAATGGGGCGGTTTTCGTTTGCTGTTGGGACAACGCGTGACGCATCAAAGGTGAATGTGATTGAACCACCACCACTTCCCGCAGAACGGCCACCATCTTTAAATGTTGAAGCAAATGCCCCATCACCATACCCCCCTCTCTCTACCGTGGGTGAACCCAAACTACCCGTAATATTCCGTATAGTATCTCCCTGAACCGTACCTAATTTACGCCCCGGATCAAGTCCCCTGCTGATCCCGCCCATGGTATCCAATCCACGTTTAAATAATCCCCGATCATCAGGCAACCGCCCACTGGGAAACACTTTCAATAATTCTGGATATTGGGTTTTATCAAATTCTCGCCCGTTATTCTCCATAAATCCAAGCGGGATCAGTGCCTCGGATTGCCATTCAATCGTGGCACCAATGGGAACTCCGAGAATTTTTTGTTGTTCAATATTTCCATTTGAATTCAAATACCGGGTGTACAATGTCGCATAGGCATCAATCCAGATTTGTCCTACATCACTATTGATAAAACCCATACTAATTCCCCTGACCCACTCGCCTTCTCTACCACAGGCGAACGGTCCTATGTAGCTGCCATCAGGAATATGAGTCATAGACTTGGTTTGAGGAAATGCGTTCACATCCCATGCATTCAGTGTGATATCCCCCGTTAATAGCTTATTATTAATTCTCCGGGTAGTCGGAACCGCATTTTCTGCTTTTTCTACTGTTTTCGACAAACCCAGTTGCCGAACAAACTCAGATTTGTTGGGAATATCTGCGCCGTTTTGTGCTTTGGACAGACGGCTGTTAACATTGTCATTGACGCCATTTAATGCCGAATTAGTGGCATAGTCGCCTTTCGGCTGCTTTTCATTCAAACCATTTTGAACATCTTGCCGGATCGCATAATCGCCTTTCGGTTGCATCTTACTTAACCCACTGGATAACGCCGCTTTCGTCGCGTAGTTCTGCCTAACCTGGTTCAGCTCTTTTTGCAGATCAACAATATCCCTGTCGCTCAATGACCCTGCCGGGCGTAAATCCTGCACATTCCCGTCACCATCAATCTGCGCAATCGCAAACACATAATGCGGATAGCCCGCGGCATCTACGTAGTTTTTTAACTCATTAGAT
>NZ_JADEUF010000177.1 GCF_015163655.1 Xenorhabdus griffiniae
CGAATCCGCTCGTGCAGAATCGCTGACGTTAGCCCGTATCGCACAGAAAGTTGAGGACAAGCATGGCCCGCTACCCTGTACGCTGGAGACATTGGCTAATACACTGAAAAAGCAGGGGTTAACCTATAAGCGAGCTCGCCTGTCTTTAAAAAATCTATGGTTCCCCTCCTTTTTGCAACACTGATTTTTGATGAATTTTTGGCTTGCTTCAATCTATCCGGCGTCACGGTAGGTAAAAATACCTGCGCCTTGATGAGTTCCGCGCCTGATGAACCTTAAAAAACGCCCGGCTTCAAAGAGCCATTTTTTAAATCAGGTTTCTCATCAGGCCGATAGGCCGTTCATGTCATCTATTATCAGTCTTCGCAAAACCGGTGAGGTAACATTTAAATAAGTTCACAATAACGTCCGCTTCAGGCGGAAAATACCGTGTGTTGTGTCGTTATAGCCCACGCTATCCGGGCGAATTTATTAGCCAATGCACAGGCCACAATATTAGAATGTTTTCGTTCAAGTTGCTGCTTGACCCAGTCAGCCAGTTTTCCCTGCCTGTGCTCGATATGGAGTATGAACGACCGGGCACAGAGCACCAGCAGTTGCCGGAGTGTCTTGTTACCCCGTTTACTGATCCCCAATAAGGTCGTCTTTCCCCCGGTACTATACTGGCGGGGCACCAATCCCGTCGAGGCCGCAAAATCCCGGCTGCATGCGTATTGTTTCCCATCACCGAGTTGTGAGGAAAGCACACTCGCCGTGATGAAACCAA
Organism: Xenorhabdus griffiniae; assembly: GCF_015163655.1. Taxonomy (GTDB): domain Bacteria; phylum Pseudomonadota; class Gammaproteobacteria; order Enterobacterales; family Enterobacteriaceae; genus Xenorhabdus; species Xenorhabdus griffiniae. The sequence goes on from NZ_JADEUF010000177.1 coordinate 767, forward strand.
TGCCGGGGATAGTCATCAGCCGTTGTCCGGTATCATCCTGAGCAATCGCCTGTGACAGTGCGGTTTCAATCTCGGTGATTTGTTCAACCAAATAGTGATAATGCGCCTGTAAACGCAGTAATACCTGCACCAGATAAGGGGGAAGGGGATGTTCGGCCAGCACAGTGGAGAGTCGTTTTATCACGGCAATGCCCTTGGGCATACTGATACCAAACTCAAGCAGGAAAGCCTGCATCTGATTGGTGGTTTTGACTTTATCCCGGACCAGCGATTCCCGGACACGGTGCAGGGCGCGCATGGCTTGCTGGGCTTCCGTTCGGGGCTGAACAAACCGCATTGAGGGTCGTGAGGCCGCTTCACAGATAGCTTCCGCGTCAATAAAATCATTCTTGTTACTTTTGACGAAAGGACGAACAAACTGCGGTGAAATCAGCCTGGCTTCATGCCCCAAATCAGCGATCCGTCTTGCCATGAAATGCGCGCCCGCACAGGCTTCCATCACCACCGTTGCCGGAGAGCAGTCAGCTAAGAATTTCATCAATTTAGTTCGGGTGAATTTTTTACGCAGCAGGGCCTTGCCCGATTGATCCTGACAATGAACATGAAAGGAATGCTTGCCAAGATCGATGCCAATCAGTGTCATGGTGTGCATGATGGTAGCCTCTAATCAAAGATAATCACGCTGCTAATATACTGCCGTTAGAGTGAGGGGAACCATCTCATTAAACGCGATGAAGTGGCGTTTGCTGAACAAGCGACCTTATTGAATAAAATTAAGGCGGGTGCGCGATCCGGTCATTATCGACTGGTTTACCTTGATGAGGCGGGTTTTTCCGCCTCTCCGCCAGTGCAATATGGATGGAGCCCACGGGGTGAACCTCATGAAGCGGAGCCGCAAAATCATGTTAGACGGTCAGCGTTGGGGGCGCTCAATTACACCGATAACACCCTGTTTTATCAGATAAAACAAGGCAACATGACGCGCACTGATGTGATTGATTTTTTAGAGCAAGTGGCAAAAAATGGCGACAATCGTCTGACATTTTTAGTCTTGGATAATGCTCCTATTCATCATGGAATCGATAAAGAAATTAAACATCGCTGGTTGATGGAACATAATATGATGTTACTTTATCTTCCCGCTTACAGCCCAGAGCGGAATCTGATTGAAATTGTCTGGAAACAGGCGAAATACCATTGGCAACGTTTTATTACCTGGACTCAGGAGACCATGGAAGATGAAATTAATACATTATTAGCAGGCTATGGTCACCAATTTGCAGTTAATTTCTCTTGAGGACTTATATTGATTTTAAATAAATTATATAAATTTCATGCGGATGTTAAATTTTAATTAGATCAATAAATTACGAATGCGGTGCGAAATGTCGGATTAAATAGTTAGATTTCACATTAAATATATTAACGGAGCGGCAATTTACATCGTTCTATAAACCCAGACTTTATGCGGCTTACAGCTACAAAAAATCCGCTCTAAATACCTCGCGGGTTAATAATGTTTACATTCAATGAAAGTGTCTATCATCTATCACTTTGTCGTGCATTTCTTCCGATTTAGAATAACCTATCGTTTTTCGATTCAGCCTTTTTATTCGGGTACGGTGGATGAGATTGGTACTCTCTATACGTTGGGTAAACGTCTTTCCTGTTAGATGCTCTTCCTCAGGAAAACAATCATAAACGGCATAATCCCCCGTACAATAAAACTGGATATGAAAGGATGACAAAAGTTCAAGCAGTTTTTCAAAATGGTAGGAAGCTGCTTGATTTCTCACGTCGCGAGGATTCAAGCTCACCGCCAGCCACAGTGCCTCATTATTATGAAAAGTCATTTAGCTTTTTTCGGCTGCGATCACCAAAAGCATGGGCCACTATTCGTTTCATACGGGGTTCCCAAACATACCAAAGTCAGCGCTGATTTTTCTTATTTCCTACAAACGACCATTGCTCATCTATTCCGCAGATAAGCTGAATGTTACTTCCCCCAAGAAGCAGAGTGGTTACGTTTCACGGGTGGAGTTTTTAAGCGTTTTCATCACAGTTCCTGTTGCCATCTTCAGTACACGAACTGTGTCACGAATACCACCGTTGTTTATGGTCATATCGACAATATGCTATTTAATTGCAGGCTTGATGAGTGTACTCTTACCAGGGCAACCGCATGAGTTATCAGCATGTTAAAACAAACAATTAATTAACACTAAAGTCTTGATGAGAACACCTTGTGTGGTTAATTATAGAGCAATAAGGTGAACCAACATTACGTCATATTCGCTTAAATATTGTGTATTGAATCCATTCTGAAACATCTATTTAACAAAAAATCAACTCATGCGGGAGCCCTGTGTACTCTTACTGAAAGATTTTACGACAAACAGTGCAGTGATAGTGGTGATGGTTACCGTTATCTTTCCCATGTTCTTTGACATTTTTTGATTTGTGGCAAGAACGATAATAAACATCAACTTTAGCCATGTGACACTATAAAAAGCGGGAAGCATATTACAACAGCTAACTATTTGTACCAATCTAACTTGAAGATGCTGGTTTCAAAATCTGGAAATTATCATTCAATCGACAAACGAATTCACCCGCTTTTTCCCGGAGCGTGACACGAAAAAAGTGGTGAATTGCCTCGCGAAACACTTTCGGTGTGGCGAAGTAGACATTGTTACGCACCTGCTGCCCATTCATATATTTCCATAATCGCTCAATGGGATTGAGATTAGAACTGTAAGGCGGCAGATAATGCGACTCAATGTTGAGGATCTAGGCAATATCTTTCACCAAATCGGTACGGTGATAACCCGCTCCATCCAGAATGATGTGAATTTTTTGCGCAAGCGGATAGATCTCCCGAATGGCACCAAAATACGCCACATTTTCCGCGTTAATGCTCGGATATTCACAAATAATGGTCTCTTCAATACACTGTAAATTGAGGTTAGCCATCAAGTTGATACGGGTACGGCTACCGGTAGTTTCGACCACTTTGACCTACATCTTCCCTGATTTTATCCAGCCATAGCTTAATCTTGTGGGCTGTGAGGGATGCATTGCATCAATAAACAAAATCGGCTTATTTTGGCCAAATTCGTCTTTCAGGGCATGGTAGGCCTCAATAAATTGTTGCTGTTTATCCGCATCAAGTTTATAAAGAACCCCCTTCGGCTTCTTGTAACTGAACCCCTGACGGTGAAGCCATTTGGCCATCCCGGCCACGGTGAGCGAAACCTGCCAGCATGCCTGGATATAGACCATAATTTGTGTAGTGGTATATATCAGATTAACCGTCAAATAATCAACCAGTTCAGTGGCTTGCCTGGAAGACAGATGGCTGCCAGAGCCGCCATTTTCAGGGGCAAGTTTTCCTGACTGAAATAATCTTTTAGATGACGACTGACAGTATTTTCATGAATACAATACGCAAAGCCTGAGCAATCATCTGTGCAGTCCAGCCCTCGGAAGCCAAAGAACTAACTGCTTTAATACGCTCGCGAACGCGTCCATCACGCGTTGTATCATGCATCAGTTCGAGGGCGTGTTTTTGATCTGGTGTCAGATGAATTTTCATGGTAATAAGCATGATCTGATAAAAATGAAAAATCAAGCATCTTCAATGAAGATGGATATAATCCATGACCGTTTTTATATATGGCCTAAAAAACTAATTTCCGCATATTTTTATAAAAACCCAGAAGGCTTCATTAAATATGAAACACACCTATAGAGAAGAAAAACTTGCATTTTTTTCCATGATTATAATTTTTCCGGGATTTTTTATAT
>NZ_JADEUF010000178.1 GCF_015163655.1 Xenorhabdus griffiniae
GTTTATATCTTTTGTTATATTTGATATTTTACTTACATTCAAATTAACCAAGAATAAAAATAATCATACGGAAGACACCTGAAGGAAAACATTATAAAATTTCCCATAAAAGAAGTTCATTCCTGTCCTGACTGAGATTAATGATAACAATATCAACGAGATAATAAATAACACCAACAAAGTGATGTGGTTAAAGGAGAAAGTTTTTATTTTAGGGTTCGTCAGTCCTATATACCCGCCTATCAGAAAACTAAGAAGCCCTTGAACCTGGAATGGGAGTAAAATATTAAAGGGCACAATGGAAAAGTTATATTTATAGTCTGTTAATGCATTCAACAAGGTAAAATTAGAAATAATAAACATTATGATTATTATCTTTACCAGCCCCTTGGCATTCTCTAAATTAAATGCACTCCGTATTAATGGAGTCAGTATATAAAGAGCAATTATTGCAAATATAAACCATAAATGCGTGGCATCGGATATAACATTGCTAACGTTAACATAATTTAAAAAGCTGACAGGGGGAATTGTTGTGAATTTACTAATAAAGAAATTATCATAGCAATAATAAAACACCAACCAAAACAATAATACAATGAAAACTTTTTTTACTTTATTAATTGCATAAGCTGTTTGGTTTTCATGTTTGTTATTTAGCAGAAAATAACCACTGCACATAAAAAATAACGAAACACCCAACTGACCTGCTTGTCTGTACAAATACAAAATCACATCATTATCATGACGTAACAAAAAGAACAATGTGACGTGGGATACGACAACGAAAAATATAGCCATTATCTTTAATAAATCTATAGTTAGAATTCTCATTTAAAATCACTCTTAAATTGATAACATGAAATTTGCAATTTTAGGCGCTATTTTTGCCATTCCTATTTTTGATGGATGCAATCCATCGGACACTGTACCTAAGCTATTGCTTGTCATGATATCTATATTTCCTTCATTAAAACCGGAGTTTTTCAATAAATCCAGATATGGAATAGAATATCTTTCGCAAACTTCCCTGCAAACATGGCAATAATCAGACAAATAGTATCCTTTCAAATTTTTTTCGTGCATTCCTCTTTTTATTGAAAGAGGCGTTGTAATGATGAACCCTATCCGTGATAATGGGTATTGCTTTGTTATTCCTGCCAGTAATAAATTCATGGCACCAATAAATGTTAATGGAGTTTTATCTTTACTGTCTCCTATTTCTATCCCGCCATGAGAACCAAAATCATAGCCAAAATCGTTAACCCCTCCCCATATGGTAATGATGTCTGGATTGCTTCCCATTTCTTTATATCTTAAACACATAGCAGAACTGTCATCTTTATCTTTTTGAGCTATACATGTTCCGCCAATACCGTAATTGACAAATTCTTTTAAGCCTAATATTTCAGTTACGATAGGTTGATACCACCCTCTTTCTGTTATGCTGTCGCCGAGTGAGAACCAAACTTGCCCCGCCAAATGAGATTGAATATAAGACATTTCTTTTCCTTTGTTTGTCCTGGAATGATAATCGGGGCATTTCTGGAGGTATCCTTCTTAGGAAAAAGGACATTCACATCACAGTATTTGCCCGCATTAAAGAAATTAAATTAACAGTTAACTTCATAAAATATTGTGTGTAACCTATCATTTTGTAATTATTTATATCCCAATTTAACTTCATGATGCGTGTGATGTCTCCCCGCGAAGCGAGAAGACATGGCACAGATTGCCGATAAAGCAGTCGTGTCACGTGAGGCGCTATATCGAACACGGTCACCTAAAGGTCAAAGACTTTACGCAATATCAGTTTTCTCATATTGCGGCAATGATTTAATCTGGTCAGATACAATTTATCAAAACGAAGGCTGAGAATATTTATTCCCAACCTTTCTTTATCAGAATGCTTATTTCAACATATTATATTGTGAGGTTAAATTAGCTAAAAAATCCAATTGGTCATTTATCAAACTGGTTAAATATTTCTGATCAACTTTATTACCTGATAAACGATGTAATTGAGTCGCGAATGTGTTCCACGCTTGTTCCAGTTTAACCGCCTCAGCAAGCATAATGGTGCGTTCTGCTTCGATTTGCATTACATCTTTTAAGCCAGAAAGCCGTTGTTCCGTCTCGTGTAATGTCACTTTCAGGGCATCAGTTTCTTTTATCACTTGATCGATTTGATCACTCAGTTTCATTCTGGCATCGGCCAGATCGATATATTTCAATCCTTCAGAAACTTTACCTAATATTTTTCTGGCTATCTCAACACCTTGTTTTATAGCCTGTTTAATAGCCTCTTTTTTAGGTTGAGTAAAATCCAGGCCATCAATATCACTGGCACTAGGGATAAAATATTTAAACATATCCGCAATATTATTTTCACGGATCACATCCTGACTTTCGATAATTTTAGCCCGTTCAGCATCCAATTTATTTCTTTTTTCGGCTTTACTTTCAATATCACTCAGCAATTTTGCTTTCTGTGATTCCGTTTGTGTCAAAAGCTCCCCCAAACGCTCCGCAATCACCATATTGCGAATATCGTTGATTTTTCCATCCAATTGCTTAGTGCTGTTACTGAAATTAACAATCACATGGTCAATATCTTGCGATAACTTTTGGATCAATTGATCACGTTCTGCCAACAAAGCTTGACGATCATCGTCACTCAAATCAGGAACTGCCAAAGCCTCATCGATTTGGTTGATTGTTTGGAAAGTCTCTCCCGCTGCAAGCTGGCTAAGTATCGGCGTTAATTGCGACAACGAACGACGCACCAGTTCATCAAGGTCACGGCTATAAAGCCTGATTCGTTCAACTTTTTCCCCGATAATTGCAATACCGGATGTTTGTCGTTGTGCCAAAAGCCAAATAGCATTTACCGCCTGATTCATGGCTTTGATATTAATTTCTGGATACAAAATTTCTTTTTGTAAGATACTATCTTCAAACATTTTAATATTCCTTTTTATTTTATAAAATTTTCTCAGAAAAAATTAGTTGTAGAGTTTCTTATATTCAGCCAATGCTTCATCAAAAGTCTTCACTAATTGCACAGCAGAGCCTTGAACTTCTTTCCAGGGGCTAATAACTTGCTTAAATGTTGCCACAAAAGAGGTCAGCTTCAATGCATCATTAATTTCAGCAAATTTATCTTTTGAAGACGTAATTTGCGTTAGCATTGTATTCCACATAAAATCTAAGTGATTTAAGGCAGATTCCGCATCCAGCATACAAATATGGATATTGTTAAAATTAAGGGAAAGATTTTGAATGGCTGTTTGCAATGCACTTTTATTTTTCACTTGATCTTGCAATCCCTTAACTTCCTCGATCAGTTCATTTTTTCGTTTACGGGCTTTTTCTGCTTTATCACCAAAAATACCCCCCGTAATCGCCCAACCAATTATACCTCCGGCCATGCCAGAAAATGCCAGGCCAACGTATTTATCATAGTCTTTTTGGAGTTGTTCAATCTCTTTATTCTTCTCATCAATCTTATCTTGCAGATCTTTAATGGTTGCAGAAAGATTATTATCATCCATCAGTTTTTTCTTACTATTCACCTGTGGCTCTAATCCTTGTGCAATTTCGCCATTTGTTAATTTCCCACCAATTAAAGTGATCTTAAAATCGGTTACCGCATTTTTAACTTTCTGAGTATTTTCCTGTTGTTTTTTAATATCTTTCTTCATGCTCTCAAGGATATTACCCAATTCAACAGCGATTTCTTTATCATCATTGGTATAAGTTATTTCCGCTAATTGCTCATCAGTTAAATCACCTAATTCTGTTTTTACTCGTTCAATAATCGGCATTTGTTCAATGACACTGATTATTTCTCCTCCAGTTTCGGTAATTTGCCGGCCGGCATTTTCCAGATCGATACTTTGCTGTTGGACGTTACTTTCTACATCACTCCAACTAAGTGCATGATCGTGAATTTCTTTAAACAGAGCGGTAATATTCGCGGGTTTCAAACCATCAATATCAATATCGTTATAACCGATATATTCCTTGACGCCCTGTAAAGTAAATGGAAGTTCCAAACTATGTTTAACATATAATTTGATATTAATGAGATCTTCTTTAGTAAAGATACCGCCTGGACGAGCAACTCCTTCTATCTGGCTGGTTAACATTTTTAAGGTCACTGCGGGAACTTCTGTAACAGGTATCTTATTTTCTGCTAAGCGTTGATTTAATGACATATCGTTCTCCATTCGTGTTGCAGGTTTAATTTAAAATTAATTTAACTTCTCATTTCCCCATCTGAAAACCCTTTTATTTCGATATAATTTGAATTCGAACACTTACATTAACCTTAATGTGAAAAGTTGATATTTTTATCGGTAAATTTACTTTAATTCATCCTTTTTATTTTATTTATTCTTCCATATGAAAGGTTAAAACCACCGACTTTAGTCGGTCAGCTTTAGCTGCAATACTGTGTTGTACTGGAGGTGCAACATGGATTACAGATACGGCAGTCAC
>NZ_JADEUF010000179.1 GCF_015163655.1 Xenorhabdus griffiniae
TTTATTATGTTTGTAATGGCATCAAATAGTGCAAAATTTTTTATCCATAATAATATACTCGACAAACTTCAAGTTGCATTCCGTAAGATGATATGAAGCCTTAATTTTCCCACTGTGCGGGGAAATATAGCACGCATCTTGAAGTTGGATTGGTATATGTAAATAAAATAGAGTTTTTTTTACTGAAAATCGCTGATACAAGAGTGCTGCATGATTTAATCATGATCTAATTCAGTAGCAGGGCAAGATCTCATAATATTAACAGGGTTATTAGGGTGGGCCGTCTGGCTGGAAATCAATTCAGGAATTTGGCGAGAGACAAATTGAGTGGCTGAATAATTACGTTAATCTGACTCATGGTATCCCTCACCGCCACTGTATTGCCAATATTATCAAAATGATAGATCAAGATTGATGGAAAAACCCTGTGGGGAACATGCAAAGGAACCCTGTTCGAAGTCTTACATGTGGTCAGTGCTTATGATGTTGAATCCGGCGTTGCGTTGTATCATCGGCCCGCTGAAAGTAAAGGAAAAGGAGGTCCAGTAGCAAGACAACTGATTGAATTATTGTCACTTTCATCGAAATAAAATGTTATGTTTAAGACCAATCAACACCTTGAATACATCACCGGTAATTCTGTTATCAGTCTGTTTTATACTCTTTACTGACGTCAGCCATTAACATTGGCATCAGTAATAACCCTATCACAGCGGCTGCAAGAGTCAGCAAGGCAAACATGCCTGTCCAATCATAGTGGTCAATGATTTGGCTTAATGGCCAACCAGCAATTGCGGCGCCATAATAGGCATACAATCCTAAATATCCTGTTACCGTACCTGCCGCTTTTTTGTGGCAGTGTTCAGTTGCTGAAAGGCCAATTAACATTTGAGGACCAAATACAAAAAAACCAATACTAAAAATACAGATAGATAATAATACGTAATTATTTATAGGAATTAACCAGAGTGCAGCCATAGAAAAGAAAAGGCCAAGAGAAAATAGTAGAATTACGGGTGTACGTTGACTGCGAAATAATAAATCAGAACTCCATCCAGAACAAAGAGCACCTAATAACCCTCCCAGTTCAAATAGCGACAGTGTGGCATTGGCATTCAGTAAGTTAGCTCCATGTTTTTCTAATAACCATAAATTACCCCAGTCATTAATTGCGATCCTAATGAAATAGACGAGAATATAAGAAAAACCAAGGAGCCAGATGGTACGGTTGAATAAAATGGTTTCCTTAAGAATTTTTATCATAGGCATGGGTAAAGATAACCGTTCTTGTCGTAGCTCCATGGTATCTTGTCGCCAATCCCCTACGCTAGGTAAACCATGTTCCTGTGGAGTTCCCCGTATCCTCCGGCATAACCAAATTCCAAGCACAATGCTGATAAGTCCAGGAACAAATAATGCAGCGCGCCAGCCATAATAATTGGCTAAAAATGCAGACAATAGTGGCAGAAAAATACCACTTATATTGATGGATATATTCCAACAGCCCCACCAGAAACCTCGCTCATTACGAGAATACCAGTGAGTGAGAAGTCGAGCGCATGTTGGCCATCCCCATCCTTGAAAAAAGCCATTCAGCGTCCAGACAAATAATAGGGAGGGCAGTGATGAGCAGAAGGTAAAAATAATGTTCAGTACGCCTGTCATTAATAGCCCTACCCCCATGAACCAGCGATAACCAGTATGATCATGGAAAATGCCGGAAAAAAATTTTGAACTGCCATAAGCAAGGTAAAACAAACTGATTATCCATCCAATATCATTTTTATTAAGAGCCAATTCCAGTTGCATGGCGGGCATAACGATATTCAAACTTTTGCGAGTTAGGTAGAATGCGGCATAGCCTATAATCATTGATATGAGCAAATGGCTTCGCCAATAACGATAATGTTGTGATATTTGCTCATGGCTGGTGCCTTGCATAAGTGCCTCCATAAAAAAGATACGAATAGTCGTTGTTGCTTTAGCCGTCCCAAAAAGGGCATTTTTGTTATTCAGTATTACTGCCTGAATCTACTGGTAAATATATATTGACATGGGTTCCTTGTTGGATTTTGAGTCTCCAATGGCCTCCAAGCGCTCGGACACGCTCTTCAATCCCCTTAAGCCCAAATCCTGTATTTTTTTTATCATCAATAATACCAATACCGTTATCGTCAACCTGAAGCACGATTAAATTTCTTTTTTGCTTTAATGTAATGTTTATTTGGTCGGCGTTAGCATGTTTACTAATATTGTTCAGTAATTCTTGAATCAGCCTATAAAGTGTCAGAGTGATCGTGTTATCACTGGGAGTATGTGGTAACTGATAATCAAAATGGCAACAAATGTTTTGTTCTTCGAAAGCAAATTCATTTATTAAATGATGAATTGATTGTTCAAGAGACATTTCGTCGAGTGCCGGTGGGCGAAGCTCACGCAGCAGTTGACGTGTTGTTTGATGTATTTGTTGGGAGAGGTGATTAATCTGTTCGGCAGATTTCTGAGCTAATGTCAACGTTGAAGTCCGTTTTATTAGCATAGATTGGATTTGAATAGCTGTTATATTTTGCCCGATGGCATCATGGAGTTCTCTGGCAATATTTTTACGGATATCTTCTTCTGTATGTACTAATTTTTGCATCAAGATATGGCGTGTTGCTAACTCTTTTTCTAGTCGTTCACGATAACGGTTTAAATTATTTGCCAATTGTTTTTGATAGGTTAGGCTACCTGCTAATTGTTGCTGGCGACTGATGGCAATGCCAAGCCCTATCCCTAATAAAGCTTGCGTGGTTAAAAAAATCTCCAATTCCTGTAATTCACTGAATGAACCATTGAATTGACGGGCAGAAGTGACGAGTAAACTGCCTAATAATGCGGAGAGAACACCACCTTGCCAACCATAATGATAAGCCATAAATATATTAGGAATAAAGACTAAAATTGACAGTAACCACTCTATTTCCGAGGATAGAAGATATTGGCCACTTATTCCCAGCAAACTAAACAGGAAACACCACATCAGCAAAGATGTTCTTAATTGTGGATCGGCTATATCAGCTTTAGTATGCTGATTCTTCCAATATTTTTCATATAAATAAACATAAATCAGATAAATGAATGGAGAGAGTAAAAATCCGCCAGTTAAGGAAGAGAGAAAAATAAAGCTGATTTGATCAGGTAACGAAAAGCTTAAAAATAAAATTTGTAAAAGGCTATTAATGATAACACCAGCTAATAAAATAGAAAGTTGTTGCCAATAAAGAGAATAATTCCACCATATTTTTTGAATAATGAGTGCAGGGATCAAGCTAATAAATGGGGAAAGTAGAATGATTGGATATATAATGAGTTGTTCGCTTTTTAGCCATAGCAATATGCTAATTTCACTCATCAGCAGAATTGGAAGATAACGTCGCCCCAGTAAGGTCATAAATACTAAACGTATCCCTTGGGGTAAAAATAGTGTCGACTGTAGTCCACTATTGTGAAAATAAAAACTAATTACCCATAATGAAATCCAAATCAGTGAATAAAATAGACAGAGGAATAGTGATTGTAAAATGAAGAGAAATTTTTCATTCATTGTTTAACTCGTCGTAATGATTTGATTCTTAAGGGCATAATGAACTAGATCAATAGTGGTATTACATTGTAATTTATCTAAAATTCTGGCTCGATGGACATGAACTGTGTTGTGGCTAAGTTCAAGTTGCTCAGCAATTACTTTTACACTGCTCCCATCGACTAATAAGGTAAAAATTTCTCTTTCTCTTGGTGTCAGAGCGTGTAGTGCTGTAATTTCTTGAGGTTTTTGGCGAAGTGCTTTCATTGCATGAGCACAAAGATAAATGTTTCCTTGATGGACTAACCGGACGGCTTGTACTAATTCCTCTGGCCCACAGTATTTCGTCAAATAACCGCGTGCACCTGAATCTAGTGCACTTTGCACAAGCGCAGCGGTGTCATAAATGCTTAACATGATCGTACGAAAATCTGGGTTGGTAGGACGAAGTCGGGTTAGAAGCTGCAGGCCACTTTCGTTGGGCATAGAAATATCCATGATGACGATATCAATCGTTTTTTTTAGTAAATCCGGCCATGCCTCATCGGCACTACTGTATTGGCCAACGATTATAATATCATCTTCAAGTGTCAATAATTGAGCAAAGCCTGAACGGACAACAACATGATCATCAATGAGAGCAATTTTTATCGTCATTTTTATTGTATGTCGTAGGGGGTTTTATTATAAATCATTCAGATATCATAATGTTCATAAAATAAAATTCATGCAAATAAATAAACTAAATTTGTTAGTTAGATAACAAAATTTATTTTAAAGCAGATAAAGTATATTGATTTTAGTTGATTATTGTTATTTTTTATTGCCGTTTCTATACCTCCATATATACCAATCGCCTTTCAAGATGCGTCTTATATCTCCCAGCGT
>NZ_JADEUF010000018.1 GCF_015163655.1 Xenorhabdus griffiniae
AGAAGATTTCTTCGCCGGCCGGCCCCACGACCTTGGCGATTTGCGGGCCGTCGATGACCGGTTTGGGCAGTGGCGTCGGGCGCCAGTGCTGGTTATGGCGGATAAAGTGGAAGTGGCTGTGCAGGGTAGTGCCCGTACCGCTATTGGCGGTTTCCAGCGCCTGGGGCTGGCTACCGGTATGACAGGCGCCCACCACCTGCCACGGCTGATTCAGATCGGCGCGCGGGTGGTTGCTCAGGGTGAATAATTTGCCTGGCTGAATGGCAATGGCGTTACCGCGGCCCTGACCGGTCAACGCGTTGTTACGCAGGGCTTCCAGCCGGTAACGGGTAAACTCTTTCCCGTGCGCCTCATCCTTAAAACGCCCCGGGTAGTCGTAGTGCTCGTAGTAGCTTTCCTGCAATGTCTCTTCTTTCATCTGCGCCCGGAACTCGGCCGGCCAGGCCGGGTTTTTGAAGGTGTAATCTTTCAGTTGCACCTGGGCCGGCCGCACCTGGGCGCGACAGGTCAGGCTGCTGATGGCGGGGTCCCCCACGGTACTCGCGTCCCCCGGCTGATAAGGGAACACCGGGCCCGGCGGCACCGAGCCGGCATCATCGGCAAACACCAGGGTGTTACGCCCGTTGCCACATTCAAAGAAGTAGAAAATCCCCTCTTCCGCCGTCAGCCGTTGCAGGAAGGCAAAATCACTTTCCTGATATTGCACACAGAATTCCCGCTCCGGGTGGGCGTGGCGCAGACTGAAAACGACATCACGGATACCGTGCTCTTTCAAAATCGTGGTGATAATGGTCACAATGTTCAGTTGCTGGAAGATGCGCGAGTTTTGCCGCAGCGTGGTGCGCCACAGGTCAGGACGAATACACATCTGGTAAGTGGTCTGGTGCAACCCGGTATTTCCCTGTTCAAAGCTGGCGACCATTCCGGTGATACTGCGGCTTTCTACCCCCTCCCGGGTGATGGTCAGGGTGGCGGCGCGGTCGAGTACGGCCGGAAAGTCGAGGGACGGATCGGCACTCGCCAGCCCCACATCCAGCGTGAACGGCTGGGAAAAGTGTTCATTCAGGGTAAAATCGGTGACGACAAAGGTCTGCGGCGGCAAGCCGCCCGCCGTCAGGGTAAATTGCAGGCCACTCGGATTACTGTCCCCCCCGCCAAGCAGCCCCTGGCTGGCTTTTTGCAGCGCGCTGAGAGCGGCATGCTGGCCGCTGGCAGCCCGTTCGGCCAGTCCCGGTCCACCGGTGGTAGCGGCCCCGACCGGCCCCGCAATCCCCGTCGTCGGCAAGGCCACGCGGGTGGCGGACGCGCCCTGCTGAAGCAGTGACTGCCCTTGCTGTAGTGTCGTCATGTGTTTTTTCAATGACATCGGAAGTCTCCCGGATTAATGCCCGCCGTCCTGTGTCACGGCAGGCGTCTGGTCTTTGGCCGGATGGTCGGCCGCCTGAGTGTGATGACTTGCCCGTTGCTCGGTCGCCTGACGCAGCCGGTCATAGCGGCCGAGCAGGGCGTTAAAACGGTCATCAATGCCTTTCAGCAGAACCGGTGGCGCCCGTTCCCCTTTGGCCGCATAGACGCTCAGCTGGCGCAACTGTTCTTCCAGCGGCACGTCACTGCCGTGGCTGCGCTGGATGTCATAGATAGCGGTTTTCAGGTAGGACAGGGTGAAGCTGCCACGGGTACGCTCCTGCAACAGGATTTTGTCCGCCAGTTGCTGAAGCTGGTCGCGGGTGGCATGCCAGCTGCCGGTGAGCGGTACGCTGTCAATTTGGGCCGCCACCTGCTGCTGCCAGTGGCGCGTTGCCTGCTGCTGGACGGGGGATTGCGGCCACTGCTGTTCCGCGGTTGCCGTCAGGCGGCGGGCCGTCTCCCAGGTCGCCCGGGGCGAGGTTTCTGCCAGCTGTTCCAGCTGGCGGGTATAGCTGGTCAGTTCCGGCTGATACAGCCACGCCAGTCTGGCCCCCGCGGGGTGGTCGGTGATGGCCTGGAGTTGTTGTTGCAGGGGCTTGTAGCACAGCAACCAGCCGCCCGCCAGGACCAATAAACCCAACAGGGCGCCCAGGCCAAAGCCCTGCCACGCCGTGAGTCCCTGCGGCGGGTGTTCAGGAAACTGAACCCGCACCCGCGGTTGATTATCGGGGACAGGCTGCGGATCATGGCGCAGGGGCGGCGGGGGCGTTTCCGGCTCGGCGTCCGACTGGGACAGGTAGACCAGCGGCGGCATCTGCACCGGTTGTGACACCGGTTTCGCCGCCTGCCGCGGTTTTTCCAGTTTTTTCGCCGCGTTCTGGAAGAACCACAACAGGTTTTCCACCCGCGGCAGGCGTTTCAGGTCGGACTGCTGCAACCGGTCGATAATCAGCTGAAGGGCCCGTTCGGCGCGGTAAATCATCCGCAAGTCGCTGGCGGCAAAATCCCACTGACGCAGCACACTGCCAGTACGGGCATGGAACCACTCCAGCAGGTCAGTACGCACCTGCGGCTGGGCCGGCCACAGGGTGTCCCATTCACTGACGATAACCCCCGCCAGCAGTTCACACCCCTCGGTGAACCCCGACAGCCCGTTGAGTTGCATCCGCGCCAGGGTGTAGTAAATCGCGGTCTGTAAATCGACCCCGTTGGTTTTGAACAGCGTCAGGGACAGGGATTCCACCAACGGCCAGTTCACTTCTGGCTGCGCCGGATGGCTGGTTTTATTGATTTCATCACGGATAACGGCAAATTCCGGCAAATTCAGCGGACTGCCGCCGGCCCGGATGATAAGGTTTTCAGGCTGTTCGCTCATCTTCTCGCTTTTCTCCTTACAAAAACCCCTGCCCGAAGGCAGGGGGCGGGGTGGCTCTTAAAACGGATGCGCTGCCGGCCCCTAATACAGGGTGTCCGGCAGTTTGAACTGGCTGAATAGCCCGCCGGCAAACGGGTTATCCGATTCATCCACATAGATGCGGTAGGTCATCTCGCCATTATCGACACTGAAGCGCACATCAAAGAAACCGGGCTGGACGTTAGTCAGCTTGCCGCTGTTAATCAGCCGCAGCTGGGCCCACGGGCCGCTAAAGCTGACCGCGCGCGGCGCCTGATTGCTTTTCGCCGGCATCAACGTCAGCTGGCTTTCCGTGCCGGCACGCATCGAGTTGGGCCAGACCAGACGTGCCACATTGCTGCGCCCGTGGGAATAATCCACCAGCTGGCCGTCCAGATTCAGCAAGGCCCGACGTTTGTTGCCACTCAGGCTTATCGGCTCCACGGCAAACTGAGTACCGAGGCCGTTTTGAGGGGTAAAGAAGGTAGTGCGGATCCGGTTCGCCACCGCCAGCTGTTTCATGACATCGGAACGGATCAGCATCTTGCCGTCGGTGCCCGTCGTCAGGTTGTTTTCCACAAACGGTTTCAGGCTTTGCTGATAGAAAGCGTCCAGCGTCCCGCCCGGCCGGAAGAAACGGTCAAACTCGCTCAACGGCACTTCTTCACGGGCATGCGGGTTGAACGGATAGCGCCCCGCCAGATAGGTTTTGTACTGCCTGACCACCGTGTCGTTCCATTCCACTTCCAGCGAGCGGACCGCCTCCATCATCACCACGCGCCACGCCTGTTCAGCCAATTCGCCCACCCAGCGGTTCAGCGGCTCCGGCAGGTTCTTCGCCATCTGCTGCACTTCAAAAATGGCGTCACTGTTGTTCTTGTCCAGACGCATCTGAACGGCCTGCAAGGCGGCCTTACCCGGGACCGGTGAGTTCTGGATCGCCAGCAGGTAACGGTGCAGGGCCATCAGTTTTTGGTAAACACTTTGCAACGTGCTGCCCTTATCCCCATGCTCCACCAGCACCCCCGTTTCCGGGGCAAAGTCGCGGCTAATGCGGTTTAACAGGCGGTAGTCTTCTTTTAACGTCAGCGCCTGTTTTTCCTTGTCACTCAGCGAGTTGTTTATCAGCGGCGGCGTGGTGTTGTCGCTCAGGATTTGCAGCGCCCGCTTGAGGGGCTGCTCACCACTGATCACCTGTTCTATGGCACTGATAGCTTGCGGCAGGTCATCAAAGTCACGCACTTCCAGGTTGTTCATCGCGGCCCGCCAGGTCGCGGTGTATTCAGCCACGTACAGTTCGGTGATTTCGCGCTGGATCCGCGACTGATCGGTGTCACTGTACTTATCGTTCACCGGTGACGGCGCCTGTTCGCCGTATTTCTCCGAGCTGTTATTCTTGATGTTCAGCACCCAGCTATCCATTGCCGTCAGCTCCACCAACTCATTGCCCTGCTGGACGAAATAATCCATCAAGCCGTGGCGAGTCAGGAATTGCGGCACCACCAGCCGTTTTTCGTTGCTGGCTACAAACACACTGTCAAAGCTCGGACCAATCTGGTCGCGCAAGTTGATCGGCGCAGGCAGAGCGTCCTGAGCCTTGATACGCAGGTTCTGGTACACCCGCTGGTTGACGGAAAGCGCTTTCAACTCCTGTTGCGCCTGCCGGATCGGTTTGACAAACGGGACGAAGCGATCTATTGCATCCTGTTCACCGTTATCCCGTTTTTCCTTCCAATCCGTCCGCTCCAGCGCGTAGTTCAGGTGAGTCAGCAATGCCTCCTGCACATCACGCTGACCGTGGAACGCCTTGCTCCAGCGTTCACGCATATATTGAGCCACCAGGCCACTGTTACGCTTGCTGGCGTCTTCCATCATGCGCATCACACGCAAGATCTCAAGCTTCGCTTCACTGCCAGCCGGAGCCTGATTTAAATCATCCAGTAATCCCAGCATCAATGCCGGCAGGAAACGCTGCTCCAGCAGTTTCAGGTAGGTGCCTTCCACATACGGCCCGACTCCGCCCCCCTGGTATAACGCCATGTCAGTCAGGAAGGATTTGTTGTCGTGATAGTTACCGTAAGCCAAGGTAGCATCCCGAATGGGGTTAAGCAGCGGCAACTGGAGGTTACCGTAACGGTCATCCCCTTTCGGTGGCGGGACGGACAAGAAATTTTTCGCCTGCGCTAACACTTCTTCACCGGCCCGGTAGTTTTTCTGGTAGAAGTAATGCCAGCCTCCCCACATCGCCAGAATGACCGATGCACTGATCACGGAGAAGGTATACAACTGGCGCCGATTGCGGCTCAGCCAGATGCGGTTTTCCGCCGCCAGGTTAGGCTCGGCCAGCAAGACATTTTCGAACAGCGAATGGGTGAAGTACGGCAGGGTATCGCCCGCCGGCCAGGTCGGGTACGCCTGCGATCCCAGGTGATACTGGGCCGAAGCGGACTGGGTGAACAAGTCATCCATCTGTCCCCGCTGATGAGCTGATGTCAAATAGACACCACGCAAAGTGGGGCGATGGTGTTCATCGTTATACAGAATATCTTCCAGCATCTGAGTGACATAGCTGTACAGCCCCTGAATCTGACGGGTAAAACTGAACAGGGCGCGGCGCTGGTTGGCGTCCACATTGTTCAGCATCATGTCCGGCATCGCCACATTCAGGTTGTTCATCCACTGTTTCCAGAATGCTTCCAGTTCACTGCGCCACGCTTTTTCATCGCGGTTATTCAGGCTGAAGGTCACACCCAAAATCTGGTCACGCAGTTTGCGATCCAGGGACTGGTACATCGCCTCAAAGCCGTGCAATAAATCAATCTTGGTCATCACCAGATAAAGCGGTAACTGACTGTGGAAAGTCAGGCGAATATCTTGCAGGCGCTGGTGGATCTCCCTCACATAGCGTTCGCGCTGTTCACGGCTATCAGACATCAGACGCAAAGTATCCACGGTCAGGATAATGCCGTTGAGAGGCTGGCGCTGACGGTTTTCAGCTAACCAATTCAGCAAGGCTTCCCACAGACGGCTATTGATTTGCGGTTTGTCGCTGTTAAGCGGGACGGGCTGGTCAATTAACTGGCCTTTCGGATCGATGATGACCGCTTTTTCCCCTAACCAGCAACGCAGCATCAGAGGCACCTCGCCATCCTGACGCAAATATTCCGGTGCCGCGATTTCAGAGAGTTTATAACCCTCCTTGATCAGCGAGGATTTACCACTTTTTTGGCTCCCGACGATGATGTACCACGGACGTTCATACAGGTAATTGTACGAATCCAGATGGCGTTGTAACTGGGATTTCCAGTGATCGAGATAGCGATCTTGATGTTCAATATCCACCCGTACCGGATCAACCACTTTCAGTTCAACGTCAAGATTCAGTTTTTCCAGTGTCCGCAAGCGACGCCATGCTTTTATGCCAACCCAGAACACGACCATCATGACAATGATAATTGTTGCCAGCCAGCGTGCCGCGAGGCTTTCCAGTGGATAATCGTTGCGCAGTTTCCATTCCGGCCCCCACCACCAGACCGCAATTAACAGCAAGCAGGGGATAAGCGCCAGAATCAGTGCCATCAATGCCTTGAGGCGTGGCAGAGATTTAAACTTTGCCAGTGTTGGCAAGGCTGATTTCAATGGAGCCAAAGATGACAAAGAGGGCCATTTCATGGGTTAACACTCCTGTTTGAAGCCGTATCCTTGAGAGGAGAAGGGAGTTTTTCAGCCAATAAAGCCAGCAGGCTGGGTTCCCATTGAGTAAGTTGCATGTGTTGTCCCGTGTGTAACAAATTCCGGTAATGCTGTTGAGCCAGTGCGGTCATGCCGGCTTCTTCAAGCAATTGGGCGTTGAGCCATTGACCATAGAATTGATCCCGTGGCTCCGTTAACTGTTGCTGATGTTCTTCCAGCATTTTCAAGGCTGCTTCCAATCCCTGTTGCTGGAAACATTGCCAGATAGCTTCCTGATCAGCAGAAACGGAACCCTTACCCGTAGCCACAGGCTCAGGCGTGAGCCAGTCGAGGGTTTCAGGGGAAATAAACGGACTCATGTCAGAAAAACTTAAGGTTTTCAGCACGGGCAACCGTTCCAGAAAGGCATTCAGCTCACCACGAATAGCCTGAGCGACATTCCCGTACCCCAATTGCAATGCGGCTTGTGCGGCAATGACATGACCATCCAGCCAGTAAGGAGCAAGCGTCAAACTTTGCTCAATTTGCTGGAGCAATTTGTTGTCCGCCAGCGGTAATCTCGCCAAATAATCGGCTGTACGATCGGCGGAAGTGGGTGCCAAAGGGG
The DNA here is from genome assembly GCF_015163655.1 of Xenorhabdus griffiniae. Classification (GTDB taxonomy): domain Bacteria; phylum Pseudomonadota; class Gammaproteobacteria; order Enterobacterales; family Enterobacteriaceae; genus Xenorhabdus; species Xenorhabdus griffiniae. The sequence goes on from NZ_JADEUF010000018.1 coordinate 7,101, forward strand.
TTTTGCCTGTTGCATTCGCCATCGGTGCCGTGGTGATGGTGTGCCATACCGCGTGACGACGCAGGGAATAACCAACAGGCAATTCGGGATGCCGTTCGCACAGCAGATCTGCGACGGTCATCAAAGTCTGCTTCCACGCTTTTTCGCTCGAACTGTTAACGTCAACGTCTGGCATCGGTGGCGTTTGCGCCATGGGTTCAGCTGAAGAGGACGCTGGCACCACAGCAGGTGCAGGCTTTGTCTCCACAGGGACGGCTTCTGGCTGACGGTTATAACGAACGCGCAGTTGGTCGATATCTTTAGCAAGCTCAGGTTCATGGGTATGCCAGCATTGCGCGAGATGTGCTAACGCGCCTTGCGCATCATCCCGTTCACTTTTGCTTGCTTGTTCAATAAAACTGCCCTGGGCGGAGTCGAAACGCTTGAGAACTTGCTGTGCCAGCCGACGTTTTAACTGTGGCTTGGTTGGCCAGGCTTTTTCCCAGTAGTTTTTGACATATTCGGTCAGCAGTTCCATTGCGAGGATCAGTTCCGCCGCGTTGCCAGCATGTTGCAGGGTACGCAGCAGATGAACCATCAACCGAAAATCTTTGCTGTTTTCACTCAATAATTGCAGTGCCTGACGCTGGATCTCTTCAACATCCAGCGAGCCATGTGACAGCGAACCAAATTTGATCATTTCGCCGTCAATGTATTCCCATGCGGGTTCGTTATCTCCCAGTGCCTTACCAATCTGTTCGTCGGACAGGGGGGCCAGCAGGGAGCCGAACCAATCGAATTGTGTTCTGATGTCCATGTCGATTACCAACGGCAAGCAGCACGTAATGGCTTCGCTGCCTGCTCCAACTGAGAAATGTTAAAGGTTATCTGGCTACCATTACTGCCTGTAATACTCATCCGATCGCTTTTCATCAGGCGCTTGATTTCTTCAATGCCCGGTAAGCCACGACTGGATTCCCATAAATAACCCTGTTCCCGCACGAACCATTCAGTACGGTATTCGGTTCTGTCTGTTGCCACCGTGACAACCCCTGACTCTACGGGCTTAGGCAGTGCCACCTGCAAGCGGGTGATACTGTCAATGCAACTCAGCATTAATACGGGACGTGGAGGAGGTACTCCAATCGCGGGCGTGGTCAAGATAATCGGTGTCGCACCATTCTCTCCCTGCGTCACAATGAAGCTGGTCGAGTAATCGGTACGTTTCATCTCCTGTTCCATCGCTTGCCGCCATAGAGGTCCCATATTTTCGATAGGGATTTGCACCGTTTTGAACTTGAGGTTATTCAACGCTTTGTCATAACATGCCAGCCGAATAAGAGGAGACGGCTCAAAGCGGCATTTATGCAACTCATCTAAATTTTGCTCTTCCTTTACCGCAACCACTTCCTTTGGTTCTGCCACCTCTGCAAGCTTGGGGTTCCCTGTCAATGAAGCGAGCAATGAACTGATAATTAAGACAATATTCATAATCTACACCCGTACTTAGCCAGTTTGTAAACCAACGTCCGCTGAGCAAGCCCCAGGCTTTGTGCGATCAATCTGGTGTCGTTGCCAAACTGACGCTGACGTTGAATCAACACGGCACTTTCAAATTCTTCTATGGCCTTTGGCAGATTATCGATGTGACTGTAATCCACGGAGATACTGCTAACTGCCGCCGGGTTTTTCGATTCACTCAGGGAAGCCAGCAATTCATCCAATTGTTTTTCTTTTTGGCGTTGAACCTGAAATACCTGGCGGATTTGGCGTAACTGTCCCCGCAGTTGTTCGAGTTCCTGCAATTTTTTCAGGCGATGTTGCATGACATGGCAATAGATGCCGAACATGTTTTCATTGTTGGTGAAATGGCGGACATTTTCGGCAAAGATAGCGATCACACCACAAGCCTGCCCGTTGCAGTCAAACAGGGGAATGCCGTACAACCCACAGTTATGCGGGAGTTCTGCAATAAACGTGCGGAAATAAGACTCGTCAATGCGTACCCCGTGATTAAGGGAATCCCAAATAGTCGGGGTTCCCTTGCGTAGTACCTGTATCAACGGGTTATTGACGTCTTCAATGTCCACCTGTAATCGACGCGAACTGGTTTGCTGAGTCTCCGGCAAGTTGTAGCATTCCAACCTGTTTTCGTTGATGTTGAGCAGGAAAACCAACAGGGCATCAAAACGCGAGCTATGGCTGACCTGCAAAAAATGGTCAACCAATTGTTCTACAGTGTCATTTTCCAATAACGCTAACGCGCTTTTCAGCCGCTGTTTCATTATTCTGCCTCCTCAACCTCTGCACGGAATTCGTGTTCAACCACGGTTAAGTGAATCGCCTTGATTGGTGTACCCGCAGCCATTTTCTGCAACAGCAGTAATGACACCGGCGGTAGCAGTGCGCCATCAATGATGGACTCCAACATACGGGCACCGTTTTCCGCGCGGGTAGCACGTTGCAGGATCTCTTCAGACACCTCATCGCTGATGGTGACTTCAGCGTTGAAACGTTGAGTCAGCAGGGTATCCAGTCGAGCCAATTTGCCCTGAATAATGGTTTTCAGCGTCTCATGGCCCAACGGCAAGTATGGGATCACTTCCATACGCGCCAACAATGCGGGTTTGAAGAATGCCGCTAATTCAGGGTAAAGCAGGTCGTTGATCTGCGCCGGCTGTTCGGCATTGTCTACGATGGTTTGATAGCCCAGGTTTGATGTCAGGAAGAACACGACGTTTTTACAGTCGATAATGCGTCCTTCTCCATCCGCCAGTTCCCCTTTGTCGAAAGCCTGATAGAACAGGTTCAATACGTCAGGGTGGGCTTTTTCCACTTCATCCAACAAGACAACTGAATACGGTTTCTGGCGAATGGCTTCGGTCAGTACACCACCTTCGCCATATCCTACGTAACCCGGAGGTGAACCGATCAGACGGGAAACCGTATGTTTCTCCTGAAACTCGGACATGTTGATGGTGGTGAGGTATTGACGGCCACCAAACATCAGTTCCGCAATTTGCAAGACGGTTTCTGTCTTACCGACACCGCTTGGTCCTACCAACAGGAATGCCCCAAGAGGACGCCCCGGACGACGCAAATCAGCCCTGGCAGTCAGCAAGTGTTTGTGCAAGCACTGGATCGCAATTTCCTGCCCCTTGATGCTTTGTCCCAAGTGAACAGGCAATTCAGTGACGATGGATAGTTCGCTTTGTGACAAGCGGTTCAATGGCACGCCCGTCCACTCGGCAATCACCGCCGCAATCTGGGTTTTATCCACATGTGGGGAAACCAGTGTTTGCTTCTGCTGTAGTTCTGCCAATCGGGTGTTGAGCGTCGCCAGTTTTTCGATCAAGGATTGTTCGTCGGCAATTTCTTCAACCGCATTTGCAACGAAAGTATCATTAGCCAGTAACTGGTGGCGCAGTTCGATAATTTGTTTCACCAACTCTTGCTGCTGTTGCCAGCTAATTTCTAACGCGGAGAGTTGCTGCTGAACGTCTTTCTGCTGGTTTTGCAACGCCTCCAGTCGCTCAGCGTGGATGTTCAATCCCATGCGTTGCTCCCTCTCCAGCACATCGATTTCCATTTGCATCTGGTGCAGTTCAGTCGTCAGCGAGGAGATCTGACGCGGTGGTGAAGTCAGATTTATAGCAACACGGGCACAGGCCGTATCCAGCACGTCAATGGCTTTGTCCGGCAATTGGCGACCGGAAAGATAACGGTCACTCAATACCGCAGAGGCTTTCAGGGCTTCATCATCAATCAGCACACCATGCGCCTGCTCGTAAATAGCACGCAAGCCGCGCATGATGACGGTTGCTTCATCCGCTGTTGGCTCAGAAACTTTCACCAGTTGGAAACGACGGGACAACGCGGCATCTTTTTCAAAATATTTCTTGTATTCGCTCCATGTGGTGGCTGCGATAGTTTTCAGCTCACCACGTGCCAAAGCCGGTTTCAGCAGGTTGGAGATATCCAATCCCCCCGCTTGATTGCCCGCACCGATCAGGGTATGAGCTTCATCAATAAACAGGATGATGGGTTTTGCCGATTGGCTAATTTCAGCCATGATGCCTTTGAAGCGTTTTTCAAATTCACCCTTAACCGCTGCCCCTGCCTGCAATGCCCCCAGATCCAATGTCATCAGTTCACTGTTGCGCAATTTTTCCGGTACGCGATCGTTAATAATGCGCAATGCCAAACCTTCAATCAGGGCACTTTTGCCGACTCCCGCTTCACCTACCACGATAGGGTTGTTTTTGCGGCGGCGACAAAGGATGTCGATCATCAGATCGATCTCGTTATCACGGCATAAAACCGGATCAAGCTTGCCCTGACGTGCCTGTTCGGTCATGTTCTGGGTAAAGCGTGCCAGCAAACTGTCACTGTTTGCCGGATGTACGCCCTGCCCATCTTGATTACTGTTGTCCGCAAAAGGCTGCTCAGCCGAACCATTCGTCCATTCTGCAAAGTTTTGGCGCAATAATTCACGGTTAATACCGGCCAGCAAACGCGCAGTTTGTGGTGCCAAGTAACGCAGCGGGCTAAATAGCAACGCAATCAGCATAACGCCGCTGCGCAGTTCGCCGTGTTGCATCTCTGTGGAAGCCAACAGCCAGCTATCCTGTAACCACTCCACCAACATTGGGGAAAAATTGGGGTAGGTCTGCACAAGCGATTGATGGTGCGTCATTACCTGATCGAGCTGTTCTTTCAGCAGATCTTTATCGATGTCTGCTTTACTGAGGATGAGTCGCACATCACTGAGTGGCGTATCGATCATTTGGAGCAGCAGCTGCGCAACCGTAATTTCAGGTTGTTGCTGGCTGACGCAGGATGCCGCCGCAGCTTCCAGTGCATGGCGGGTCATCGGGTTTAAACGATTTACAAGGGTAGGCAGATCAATCTGGATCATGGCGACTTCCTATCTTAATAAGTTACTTAGCTGCTTTAATATGTCTTGGGTCTGATCACCGAGGCGAATGGCATAAAAGCTGTAAACAGCCACCAGTACGCCCACGCTAATCACAAACAGGTGCTTGATAGTCCATCGTCTGCTTAAGCGATAACGCGCATTACTCTCGTTGACGTTGACATACAACGTGGTCGGCGGAGTATCCCCGCGCAGTGAGTGAAGTTGTTGCTGCAACCGACGGAACAAGCGCTCAAAGTCATCGTTTTTTTGTGTGCTGACTTTGTAGCGCCCGCGATACCCCAGACAGAGACAGAGGTAAATGAACTCCAGCAGATGCTGGTAGCGCTGTGCCTCTCCCATTAAACGTTCAAGCAATACGAAAACCTTCTCCCCTCCCCAAGTTTCATTGTGGAAGTGCACCAACAGTGATTGCTTCAACCAGCCATTCTGGCTGTTCCAGCCGTGCCCCAACGCAGTTTCATCAATGAAGGTGCACAGTACGTAACGGAATGAAACAATCGCGCCAGGCTCATAACCCTTGGTTTGCAGATACTGCTCAATGGCGCGAATGTCAGTAACAACTTGTTGGTAAAGCTTGTCTGGCAGTGCCTGATCAGTCATATCCTGCAAACGCAAGACCATCCCCAATAAAGGGGTGGCGGCATCGATCATTGGGTTGAGGCTTTCACCACGCAACGGTAGCTGGTACTGGCGCTGAAACGCTTGCAGCGTTTCAGACTTTTCCAGTGACGGACTGTCAACATTGATATCACTCATGATTATTCCTTACCGCCCCTGATAGCCCAGAGCTGCATATCTAAGTCAGGGAAATCCCCTGATACGTGGAACGCGATGGAATTTCCTTGCTGGATCTCTTTCCACGCCGGACTTTTCTGATCCAGACGGAAGTAGGTATATCCAGAGTGATACGGTAATTGACGAGGTGCAGCAGACAGGGCAATCAATGGCACGCCCGGCAACTGGACGCTGACCAGATCGCGGATCTTTTCCATCGATGTGACTTTGGTTTGCTGGACGAACTGGCGACGCAACTGCTCCTGCGGTGTGCTGGCGCTGATTGCCAATACGAATTCGGCCTTGCGCAACAGATCGTTGTCGTGAAGCGTTGCCACACGAATGCCACCTTCGTTCTGTTTCAGCGCAATCGAAGTTGCACGTGGAGTCAGAACCACATTCAATGCATCACGGATCGCGATCATCACAGACTGGAAGGTATCGGTCAGGTTATTATGGTCATACCCCATTATATTCCCTGGCAGGCGGCTAGAATCGGTGAATGTCCTCAACTCGCCACAAGTCTGGAGTAACTCGGTATATAAATGCAGTGGGTGCAAAACGGTTTGTTTAGCATAATGGCTGAACAACGGCTGAACGCGGTTGAGCAATTGCAACATCATAAATTCTGCGACATCCGCTACCCCTTGCTGACCTGGCGAACCAATGCGTTTAGCCAGTGTTCTTGAGCGTTCGGTCAGCAAGCCATCAATTTCCACCATGAAACGCTTGAGTTTGTCCGCCACGAAGATCGACAAACAGGTCGGGATAAAATCGTTATCCAGAACAATATTGCCATCTTTTTGCTTTTCTTTGATGCGGCACAGTGGAATAGCAGTGTAAGCACTCATATCTTCAGAACCTTGCATCAGAACGGGTGTCAGTTGGGCAAGGTTAAGAGAAAAGGAGTCACCGCCTTTGGTATGGAGGTCACGGACATCCGTAGGAAGTTCCCGATAACGTACCGCACTTTGTGTTTCTGCTCCCTGATCAGCCACTTCCCGAATGGTATCGCTGGACATAGGCAAGGCCAGATACACTTCCTTGCTTTTCAGGTCATTGACATTTTCGATATCCAACGGTTTTGGCAGTAAGTCTTGGCTAGGCGCAGAAAAAACGGTGCCATCAGGCATAATGCCACTGGCTTCGGTAATGCCGATACGTCCCAGTTTGAGCAAATCATCATTAATACTCAGGGCGCTAAAACCGTGAGCATATGGTGTCAATACTGAAACAAGGCTATGTGCCAGATAATCAATATGTTTTTGTTGTTGCTGAAAATGTTGTGGTCTGATGAATAACCCTTCGTGCCAAATCACCCGATTTTTGCCTGGCATGATTACTCCTCCTCTTTTCTAAGTTCGACGTCGTTATTTCTGACATGCACCAAGATGTGGTAATGGCGGCCGATGTCTTTTACCCGGATGATCTTTTTCCATTCAGATTGATTTGCATCTGCATAGTGAACGATGACACCGATGTAACGGTTTTTCTTTTCCAATGCGATCTGTTCCAGAGGCTTGTATTGCCCTGGCAACAAGGTGTAATCCTGATGATCGATGTAGTTTTTCCCCAGTGCTTTTTCGAGCTTGTCGCTATCAAGCTGGTCATAGTCGGCAGCCAGAAAGCGCGAATCTTCACTGAGATAAACCAAATTCATTTCAACAGGGGCCGCTTCACCACTTTCATTGGGGTTGATGTCGGGTTCGGCCAGCAATGTAATATTGGCAACAGAAGCCTGCTCATCAGGTTTACCTACCGGTGTGGAAGGGTCCCAAATGACCTGGCCCACTTTTTTTGTTGCGTTCCATGCACTGCTACAGCCGTTTAGCAACATCACTGACAGCAATAAAATCCCTACAGCCCATACACGGCGACTAGCGGAATGTGTCATTGCTGGATTCCTCCAAGCCCTGACGCAATGCGCGGTCATAAGCCTGCTCATATACCTCGCGGAATAATTTTTCGAATCCTTGCTGGCGACTGGAAGATAGTTCGCGGTAATAGTTGGTGTACATTTCCCAAGCCCAGGATGCGTCTTTATTCCTGACTTCGTTGCTACGACGATAGTGTGAGAAACGACGAAGCAATTGCTCTGGAGCAAAAGCTTCCAGCATGGTGTCCAGTGCAGCCGAGATGGCAATTCGGTTAGCCTGATAGTGTAATTGCAGGTTTTGCAGGCTTTCCGCTACTGCGGCCGGTGCGGAGAGATGAACCGGACTTTTCTGATCAGAGAACATCACCTGCATGGTCGTGTCATAATCCATATTCAGGCGCAGCGGGTTATCTTCGATAGGCCGGAGCTGTTTATCACGCAACCCATGTTGTTCACGCTGGAGGGCCAATAACCCCTCAATGGCCGCTTTCATGGTCTTGCCCATCTCTTGCAGAAAATCATTCGCCTGCTGGCTGTCATGCAAAGGCAAACGAGCTTCCAGCCCACGCATAAGCGGGGTAATGGCGACATGATCAACATCCATACTTTCGTACTGTCTGTCGGAATCGATGTCCGGTAAATCAAGGAACTCCTGATCCATAACACTGCCTCGGTTATCAGAAATAGGGTTAGCAAATGGGGGATTTTGGTAATGATCCGGTGGCAAAAGTTGTTCCGTATCATCAGCCTCAACCTTGGGTTTCAATGTGGTCAAGCTCTCGCTATCAAGCACCCGCAGCGGATCATCACTGAAACGATGCATAACCGTTGGAGCAATACCTTCATCGTAGGCAAACGCAGATTTTTGTAGGGGGGCACCTTCCATCATGGCATCCAGCGGATTGCTATAGCTGGAAACCAACGATTCAGGGGATATCATTGAAGGATCAACACGATCCGCCTCAGAAAAACTGATATGGCTCTTGATCGACAAATTACCTACTTTGATTTGATCGCCTTGTTGTAGCAGGATCAAACCCGACTCAGGCGTCAAAGTCGCATCGTTGATTTGTACTGATTCAGCAAAGACTTGCAGGCAAAATGCCCCATCCTGCCATTTAATGGCAAATTGTGACGGGCAGACATTGCCCTGCTGATCCTGCACAGACCAAAGGTGGCTTTCACTACTACCGACCGTACCACCCTGTGTCGAGAACTGGCAGTTGGCGGCTTTACCACTTTCTAGCTGTTCACTGTTAAGAACCCGCAATGAAAGGATTGGTTGATATTTTTCCATGGTCGTTATTCCATAACTGAAATGATGACAGAGGGTTTCTTTTCCGGTTCGCCGAGAAAACTGGTCCACCCCAAGTGGTTATTCTGTTGTGCCCCCAATACCATGCCGCTGACCTGATTTTCAGCCAGACTAAGACGCAGTTCCCAAGCAAACTGACTGCGCATGATAAAAGAGATGAACATCACCAACGGCAGATAGTTTTTGCCATCAGGCAAGAATGAGAGGAACCGATCACGAGGCAAGTTATTGATACTAAGTAAAAATTTACCGCTGTAATCCCCAACCCAAGAACCAATGGTGAAGTTTTTTCCCAATACCGATAACTCGTTATCAACCGTTTTCAGGCCCTTATTGGTTCCTCCCAGACGGTTCTGCTGATCCTGCGGGATGATGACTTTCCTGAATTGCCAGCCGTGCAGCGTGACGTCCTGCAAATCAAAACAGTGGGAAACAAGGCTGCATATGACTTCTGGCGAGCGTCCGGGGCTTGCCAGCAATCCTGCATACGCCAGCATTTTGCTGTGGTTGATGTTCAGCATCCGACGGTTGACATCACTGCCTAACCCAACGAGTGAGAACATACGTTGAGAAAAATAATCTTCCCCACCCTTCTTGAAACAGATGTAATAACGGTATTTCCGCCAAATCTGATGCAGGATCGTAATTAAACGGTGGTTGAAAATGTTGAGAAAATCCGTCAGACGGTTTTCCCCGTGGGCATCTTCCCATGCCAGTGAATCCAGATAATAGCCTGGCATCGGGGACTGGCTGCCATGCAATCCCATAAAGGAAACTTCCAGTTCGAAGTATCCCTTTTTGGCTTGCTTAAGCGAGATTACATCCCGAGTCGGAAATGCCAGACTGGCGCTGGAACGGAAACGGATAGATTCCAGATCGGGACGATCTGTCTCTCCGGTTTTATCCCACGCTATCGCCAGCTGGTTAAGCAGTTCAACCAACTGGTAAAAATTGTACTGTGAGATATCCAATGCCAGTGGCGTGGCAGGATCCTGTTCAGTGATTACATCAACGAGTGTTGACCTATCTGTACCGGCCATTCATAACATTCCTGATTATCTAAATTGATTACCTTCAACATATGAAACGCATTGACGCTGGCATACAGTGAGAAAAACCGTGACAGAATCGTACTGAACAGATAAAGCTCGCCTTCTGAGCTGAATGCCTGTTGCCGGATATACAGCGTTGAGCGCAATCCACGGACAGGCTGACCACGGAACAGACGATCTGTCGGCTCTGTTTCAATTTTTTCAATAGCATCAAGCCGTTTTTGCGATGAACGCTTGGACTGTCGGTTATGAATACTTGGGAAATCGTAGGTACGCAGCACCTGCTTCAATGCGTCCTTATCCAACAATGACATATAGTTGAGCGACATATTTGACAGTAGTGACCAGTGCAAGCCCCCATCCAACAAGGGATAGAGAGGCACTGATGGCCGCGTAATATTGCGGAATGTCGCAAATGACGGACTACCGATTGAAGGGTAATTAATGTCTCCAACCCGCAACTCTAAAGGCAATTCACGGTTGGTACAGGTCAAACTAACAGAAACATTTTCTTTCAGCTTGAGCCTGAGCAAGTCGGCCTCATCTCCCCGTACCAATGAGATGAAATGTTCCAGCCCCCGACGGAAAGGAGACTCTTTTACCCGAATACGGTAATAACGCATCGAGCGTTCGTCTTCGTTATCGATTTGGTGATTGAAACTTTCAAACGGGGTATACACTCGCTCACCAATACGGGCACGACTGCGTTCACCATTTTCCCCTGTCAGCCAGCTTTCTACGCCATCAACAGAGAAAATGTCGTAGTTATCTGGAAAACTGTAACTGGCTTTCAATGGGTATTCAGTCTGGCTACCATTAAGTTCAATTGCTTCACTGTCCATAGGGAACAGGTTGATTGCCGGTGTGCAGTGCAAACGAAAGGTGTCATAGCGAATCTTGACTTCAGGTGGCAATGCCTGAGAAAAATGTAAATTCAGTTTGAAATCTTTGGTCTTGAGATCTTCCGGCAGTTTCGGGAAGCCTTTCACATCAAAAAACAGAAAACTTTCCGCGAAACAGAAATATTCCTGCAAGATGCGATATCCCATATAGGCGTTTTTCGGGTAAGGCAGTAACGCATCTTCTCGCTCAAATCCCACCGGCACAAAATCAAAACTTGGCAGAGGGATCACGGTATCGCCTGCCACTAACTCTGCTTTTCTGAAATAGTAACAAAGCCAGAAATAGAGCTGGGAGGTGGTATAGTTATCACCGCTCAAATAAAAACGCAGTTTGTCCAGCTCCAACTCATGCAGATTCAGTTCTGTTTTCGATGTAAAATCCAGACCAATAATTCCGGTTTCATTACTGTTATTGACCGTAATGTCACGAATAGAAAGTGGAAAAAGCCAGACATCACGGCAGAGCGTAAACGTACAGCGATCATGATCGTCTTTTTTGCCGTCCGATTTTTCGTTCGAATAAATATCATCTTGAGTTGACAACGAATGACTCATAATCTGCGTGCCACGCTTGACCTGTGTCGCTTTCGTTACTACGCTCTCATCCGGGGTATACTCAATGATGGTCATACTGGGCGTTGGACGCAGATAGTTCGGCCACAGCATATTAAGCAGGCCGTGGGTCAATTCAGGGAATTGATCATCAATCTTTGCCCGCAGGTTGCCCGTCAGGAAGGCAAAACCTTCAAGCAAACGCTCAACATCGGGGTCAGAACCCTGTTCTGATAGAAATGCGGCAAGATGAGGACGCTCAACTGCGGCTTCTTTCCCCAGTTGTCGCAGATAGTTCAACTCATCTCTGAAATATTTTTCAAATGACATTTATTGAGTTCGCTCCAGGCAATAGCGTCGGTTGTTATCCAACTGGATGCTAAATTCCACAAGGTCGTTGATATCATCCAGAGAGATTTCAGCGCTAATATGAAAGCTCAACAGCAACGGATCTGAATCATCATTGATGGCACTGACAGAAACCGCTGATATTCTTGGCTCATAATTTCTGATGCACTCTTCAATCGCCCATTCGATACTTTGCTTGAAATCCACCGATGTCGCGGTCGCGTCATTGAGGTCAATGACACCTAAATCAACGGAACTTTGGCAAGCACCTGGACGGGAATTCAGCACTTCATTCAAATGCTTCTTGATAGAATCAAGTAGTGCACGCATCCTTGATTGACGGGAAGAGCCGGAGCTCTTCCCTTGAATGCGCTCGAACAGACTGGCAGAGCTGCCTCTGTTCCAACTGTACAGCGCAGCCATGATTATTCCTTATCCAAACGTCCAACCAGAGACAGTTCGAAGCTTGCACCCATGTATTTGAAGTGCGGGCGAACTTGCATCGCCACCTGATACCAGCCTGGATCGCCTTCAACATCCAGAACCTTGATCTCAGCAGCACGCAGAGGACGACGGCTACGAACGTCAGTGGGTGGGTTTTCCTGATCAGCAATGTACTGTTTCAGCCACATGTTCAGTTCGCGTTCCAGATCCTGACGCTCTTTCCAGGAACCGATCTGTTCGCGCTGCAACACTTTGATGTAGTGAGCCAGACGGTTGATGATGAACATGTATGGAAGCTGGGTACCCAACTTGTAGTTGGTTTCCGCAATTTTCCCTTCACGGGTATTTGGGAACACTTTTGGTTTCTGAACTGAGTTTGCCGAGAAGAATGCCGCGTTATCGCTACCCTTACGCATGGTCAGGGTAATAAAGCCTTCTTCAGCCAGTTCGAATTCACGACGGTCAGTGACTAAAACTTCTGTTGGGATTTTCGCCTGAATCTGCCCCATTGCTTCATACAGGTGAACAGGCAGATCGCTGACTGCACCACCGCTCTGCGGGCCAATGATGTTTGGACACCAGCGGTATTTAGCAAAGCTGTCAGTCAGGCAGCTAGCCAGCAAATACGCTGTATTGCCCCACAAGAAATGTTCGTGGTCACGGCTGACATTTTCCTGATAGTTGAAGTTTTTGATTGGGTTTTCAACACTGGAATAAGGCAGACGCAGCAAGAAGCGAGGTGCAGTCAGACCTAAGTAACGTGAATCTTCTGACTCACGCAGCAGACGCCATTTAGTATGTGAAGGACCTTCGAAGACAGATTTCAGATCTTTGATGGCAGGCAGCTCAGTAAAGCTGTTAATACCAAAGAATTCCGGTGAAACAGAAGACAGGAATGGCGCATGAGCCATCGCGCCCACCGAACTGACATACTGCATCAATTTAATATCAGGCGTAGTGTTGTTGAACGCGTAGTTACCGATGACGGAAGCAACAGGTTCACCACCAAACTGGCCGTAGCCTGCAGAATAAACGTGTTTATAGAAGCCAGACTGAATAATTTCAGGAGAAAATTCAAAATCTTCCAACAATTCATCTTTAGTCGCATGAAGAATGTTGATTTTGATGTTTTCACGGAAATCAGTGCGATCCACTAAAATTTTCAGTGAACGCCAGGAAGATTCCAATTCCTGGAACTGCTTAGCGTGCATGATTTCATCCATCTGCTCACTTAGCTTCTTATCCAGCTCAACGATCATCTTATCAACAAGCAGCTTGTTGATGGGTTCATCGTTAGAGCCAGTATCCAGGATGCTACCGATAAACGCAGCGACACCTTGTTTAGCAATATAGTAGCCGTCATTTTCCGGAGTCATTCTCGCTTGAGACATAATTTCATCAAGCAAGGAAGTCGTTGCGCCAGAAGCAATAGCTGTACTGTTTTCTTCGTGCTGAGCCATTTAAAAATTCCTTTAACCAGTTATTTTTTATTGACGATTTCAAGTTCTTTCAGGAGTTGCTCACGAACGGATTCATCATCCAGCAGTGACTGCAAACGAGCACGAAATGCTGGGATATTTCCCAATGGGCCTTTTAATGCAACTAATGCCTCACGAAGTTCGAGAAGTTTATTTAATTCAGGCACTTTCTTCGCGATATTATCTGGCGAAAAATCATTCAGTGATTTTATTTCCAGATTAACTGGCAGCTCTTCTTCGCTTTTTTCATCGAGACGATTAGGAACGTTAAAAGTTAGGTTGATGTTCGCTTCATTCATTACGGCATTAAAGTTGTTCTTATTGATAGAAACTGTCTGCCGTTCTTCAATTGGCGTATCTTCGCTTTTTCCTTTCAAGTCACCCACAACCAGAAGATTCAGAGGCAATTCAACTTCTGAAGTCTGGTCACCATTATTAGGAACATACTTAATATTAATTCTTTCTTTCGGAGCTACGCTACCTGGACTATTCTTACTCATATTTGAATCCTTTGGCTAATACAACCATGAACTGTCTAACAACCCATTATTGGTGAGAGAATGATTCCAATGTTCACCCATATAATAAATACAGAAGATCTTCCTAAAAAAATAGGATAAAGAAGACAACTATATTTGAAGGTGCGAATAGTTTTATATCAACATATAGTTAAATAATCAGATATACCCTATCCAATTGTGGAAATAACATCGATACGAAAAATCGTCAAGTTCGAGTTTGACATTTTATTTTTTTGATGTAAAGCCTAAACACAAATTGATAAAGACCTCTATTCAAGCTTTTAATCTGCCTATCAAAACCCATCGCCAGTTATAAACATTTTTTTGCTCTCAAAATAGAGGAAAGTTTTGTTTTACTCTCTGTAAGAGTATGTAATCCCATTATCTATAAATTGCATAAAAAGACATATTCCCCCTCTTCATCTGAATAAAATATAACCTTACAGCCCGTTATCAATCATCATCATCAATATCATTTTTTATTTTATATTGATTAATTATGTTCCATAACAATCCAGATTATTTCCATTTTTTTGATCTAGTTAACACTTTTCAAATGATCATGAAAAATATTTAAACGAAAAAATAAATATCATTAAATATCAATTATTTATGAAACACAAAAAATCACAGCTCATTTTTAAACCAGTTGAATGGCCTTATTGTTTATAAAAAATCAGCTATAAATTTTATAACGGCAATAATTATAAAATTATTATTTGTCATTGAATGATAGCTCATATTGCATTTTCCAAATGACTTTGCATCAGGCAATTTCAGCTTTATTATTCGCCCCGAGTGTTTGGTAAGCGATAATTTCATTTGATTAGCAGATGAAATAATCACGCAAGGAATGAACACTTACACTAATATTGGTAAATTTTTATAGGATATTCATATGCCAACTCCATGTTATATTTCCATCCGTGGTAAAACTCAGGGTCATATTACTGCTGGCTCATTCACTGCTGAATCCGTAGGTAATATCTTTGTTCAGGGTCACGAAGACGAAATGCTGGTTCAAGAATTTGACCACATCGTTACTGTCCCAACTGATCCACAGTCAGGACAACCTTCTGGCCAGCGTGCGCATAAGCCATTCCGCTTTACCGTTGCGTTGAATAAATCAGTTCCTCTGCTGTACAACGCATTGGCTTCTGGCGAAATGCTGCCAACTGTAGAATTGAAATGGTACCGTACTTCAATCGAAGGTAAACAAGAGCATTTCTTTACTACAAAACTGGAAGATGCAACTATCGTTGATATCGATTGCAAAATGCCACATTGCCAAGATCCAGCTAAAGCAGAATTCACTCAATTAGTTCGTGTATCTCTTGCTTATCGTAAGATTACTTGGGAACACACTACTGCGGGTACTTCTGGTGCTGACGACTGGCGCGCACCAATTGTTGCTTAATATCTTTTTCATTAAATATTAAGTAATAACTTTTCAGCCAATGAATATTATTCATTGGCTGAATCCTTCTAACATCTCAAAATTCCCGCCAATTTACTTTAATTCCTATTTTTCTCTTTTATATTTGTTTTTCTGATTTTTTTTCACTGTCAGATTTTCATATAGTAATTATTTTCATAATAAATAAAGATAGATAAATTTACAATTACACTCATGATCAATTTTCAGCCAAATAATCTGACTAAAAAATAACTGCCTTTCCCTTTCATATCTCTTCTATATCAATCACACGCATCTTGAAAGGCGATTGGTATAATGCGTATACTTCAATTCCTTTCATCAACATTCCATAAGTAAAACTTTTAAATTAATAGACTGAAAATACAGAAAAAGCGTCTGGTTACACCTCATTATTCTGCTGATCTACTGATTAACCAAATTAAATTTCACTTAACGCTTCACATTGAGATAATACATAACTAAAATGAATTATCATAAATCACTAATGTAAATTTATAACTAGAAATTATAATTCTTAACAAAACACATTTATTAATCAGAACAACATAAAAGATTTTCTATGCTCTAATGCTTAATTAATAAACTAGGACGTTTAAGCCTAACCCAACACGATACATTTCCCATCAACTATTGTCATTTGGGTATTCCCATGATTAAAAGGACGACAATCTTCATCTTATTATGTACTGCATTTCAGGTGAACGCATCGCCTGATGCGCTTAATTCAGCGTTCCCTACAGATGAAACCGCTTTCTCTACAGATGAAGCAAGAAGAACCTTACAGGATAGTTCGCGGGAAATAGACCAATTAATTGAAGAACGCCGTCACCAGGGATTGATTAATCGCTCAGATAATGTTTCCCCACAAACTGTCTCACCCGTCGTGGTGGAAGCTCCGCCCTGTTTGGCAGTTAACGGGGTTTATCTTCAAGGCATTACCTTACTCTCTCTGAGAGATCTGAATACACTCAGTGCCCTGCCCGATAACTGTATCACCAGCAATGATATCAACAAGCTGTCAGCAGAAATCACCAACCTTTATATTGCTAAAGGTTATATTACGGCACGCGTTCAGTTTCTTCCCCTCAACCCTCATGGTGAACTGGGGATCAATGTCGTTGAAGGTTTTGTCGAAGCGATAGAAGGAGGTGACCGCTGGGTCAATAGCCAAACACTCTTCCCACGTTTGACAAACAAACCCCTCAACCTGAATCAACTTGATCAAGGGCTGGATCAGGCAAATCGCCTGCAATCAAACAAAACTACTCTCGATATTCTACCGGGTAGCGTTAATGGTGGTTCTATCGTCAGACTACACAATCGGCATTCTTCCCCATGGAGAATAACCACCACAACCGATAATTATGGACAAAAAAGCACAGGAAAATGGATCACGCGACTCAATGCCAGTGTCGATAGCCCACTGGGATTATCTGACTTTGTTAGTCTCAGCGGTGCCAGTACCGTCGATAAACCCAACACCCAATATAATCGCGCCTATACCCTGCTCTATTCGCTCCCCTATGGCGCCATCACATTGAGTGGATTCAACAGTTATTCCCAATACACCAGCCATCCCCGTTTACAGATACATTCGGCCAAATTGTACGGGAATTCACAACAAACAGGCATGCGTGCTGATTGGGTTTTTCATCGTAACCAGTCACAAATTAGTACATTAAACACTCAGTTGGTTTATAAGAATTACACTAACCATTTCCAAGAAGCCAAGCTTACTGTCAGTAGCCAGACATTGAGCGTCCTCGAATTGGGTATTAACCATTTACAAATTATCCCTTCAGGGTTGATCTCCCTCAATATGAGTATTGAGCGGGGAATGCCGTGGTTTGGTGCTCAAACCGCTACAGCCAGCCTGAATAAGCAGTTTACCAAAGGGAAATTATCGACAAATTTACAACAACGTTTTACATTTTTGGATGTGCCTTACCGATTTAGCAGCCAATTTTATGCCCAATACAGTAAAGATGGGCTACCGGGTGTTGAGTGGCTCAATGTAACTGACCGTAATGCGGTGCGAGGCTTCAGTAAAAATGTGTCATCGGCTGATAATGGCTGGTATTTAAGAAATACGCTTTCTCACTCAATCCCCATTGCCAATGGATCACTTTCGTTACGTACCGGCGTGGATATCGGCCAGGTTAAAGGTTATCGCAGTCAGGACGGCTGGAAAAGCAGTGCCGGATTCAGTGCAGGTTTGACACTACGTTATCAGCAACTATTTGCGGATGTTGAGTTCAGCCGAGGAAAATTACTTTCTCACCCAAATAGGCACACGGATGAACCTATGCAACTGTTAACCCGCTTCTCTTACACTTTTTAATTTTTTGAACCATTTGATTTTTTTAACCGCAGTCAGTTGTGGGGATTATTAGAACAATGATCCCCAGAGCACTGCACATGGCAATAAAGAAGCAAATAAGGAAATTATATGAAAAGTAAAAAATTTAAACTGTCTCCCACAGGCAAACTTGCCGCCTCTATGGCAATTATTCTGGCAACCTGTTCAGTCAGCTTTGCCAATGATATTACACCTGGCGGCGATGCCGCACACAGCCCAGATGTTATGCAAGCGGATACCGGTGCAACGGTGGTCAATATCGTTGCACCTTCCGAATCCGGGTTATCACATAACCAATACCAGGACTTCAACGTTAATCAAATGGGGGCTGTGTTCAATAACTCTCTGGAGGATGGAACATCGCAATTGGCAGGGGAACTATCTGCCAACAGCAACCTCAATGGACAAGCTGCCAGTGTGATCTTAAATGAGGTTATTAGTCGTAACCCTTCTTTCTTGCTTGGCGAACAGGAAATATTTGGTATCGCTGCCGATTATGTGCTGGCAAACCCTAACGGTATCACTTGTAACGGTTGTGGTTTTATCAATACGAATCAGGCGTCGTTGGTTGTCGGTAATCCACTGGTGGAAAATGGGGTTCTGCAAGGCTTCAACACCTTTGATAATCTGAACGCCCTGAATATCAGAAACAATGGCTTATCCCATAATGACGTACTAAATCTGATCGCACCTAAAATTGACATCAACGGTCAGGTGATCACCACAAAAAACCTCAATCTCACAACGGGGAATAACAAAATTTCGGCCGATGGTCACGTCCTGGATATTCAGCAAGCGAATATTGGCGCTCTCGACAGCTATTATTTGGGTAGTATGCGGGCAGGACGCATTCGTCTGCTGAATACGGCGGAAGGAAGCGGAGTTAATTTAAAAGGCCAAGTCACCGCTGATAATGGCATTGAAGTTGAATCCTACGGTGATGTGAAGCTGGAAGCAGCGACGCTAAAAGGTGGCGATATTACCTTGAGCGGCAATAATGTGCTGTCCCAAGGACGCCTGAATCAATCTTCATCAGACAAAACGGGCAACGATAATCACGAAAGCACTCTTAGTGGTATTTATACCGAACAAAAGCAAATCAGTGAATCTGTTGCTCGTACCCAATTGGCAGGTAAAAACATCACGCTGGTGGCCAAACAAAACAACCAAGTGATGGCAACCGATATTGAAGGGGATAATGTCAAACTGACTGGCGCCAACCTGAAACTGGATGGACAACAGCTTCACCAACTTGACCGTAACACGAACAATCAACGGAAATGGGCCTGGCAGTATGATCTCACCAATGAGAGTGAAAAATATCAGCACGAAGGCAATACCATTAACGCGCGTGAAAATATCCATTTAACCGCCAGTGAAGGTAATGCCGAAGTCCTTGCCAGTAAGATCAAAGCGGGCAATCAGTTGTCCGTATCAGCCCAGAAAGATGTGAAGCTGGCAAGTCTGGTGGAATCAGAAATGACTTCACAGAAGGGATACAAAAAGAACCATAGTGCATCATTGCAAACGGGTAATTGGAATGAGGTCAATACCACCCAAAGAAGTACCGGCAATGAATTAAGCGCAGGCGGAGACTTAGGTATCAAGGCGAAAGGAAATGTTGACATTATCGGAACCCGGATTAACTCAGGCAAAAACCTGATTATTACTGCGGATCAACAAACCAATATTACTGTCCAATCCCTCGTTGCTGATCAGATCCTTGCCAAAGATAAAACCTATTGGGGTGGGATTGCCGGTGGCAGCAAAAAAGATAACCGCGATAAATCAGAAACCCATCATATTTCCGAAGTGACGGCTGGCGAGCACTTACTGCTGACTGGTGCAAATGGTGTCACCATTACAGGCAGTAAAGTCAAAGCGCAAAAAGGTGCCTATGTCAGCGCCAATGACGGGCAATTAACTATCGACAATGCGGTCAGCCATATTTCTAAAGAGGTGGATGAAAGAAAAGGCACCATTTTCAACATCACCAAAAATACAAATCAAGAGCATCACGAACAGCAAAAATCTTCCGCCAGCCAGTTGATTTCCGATGCCGACCTGAAATTACTCAGTAATAAAGACATCAATGTCATTGGCAGTCTGGCAAAAAGTGCCGGCGAACTGCAACTGAATACATCAGGCAATATCAATATCCTGAATTATGGTGAGAAAAATCAGGATCAACAGGAAAAAACCAACCTTGACTTGCTGTCTTACACCAAAGACATGAAAGATAACCAATATCGTGCGGGTGTCGGTTTTGAACACACCACCGATCAACAGAAAAATGAAAGCACAACACAACGCCCATCAGAACTGAATGGCGGCAACTTCACCATAAATGCTGGCCAAAATGTCACTGTGACTGGCTCTAAGTTGGTCACCACACAGGGCGATGCGAAGATTAGCGGGAATAATATTGCGTTGCTGGCTGGCGAAAATAGTTCCTCAACCTCAACCGCACAGGAAAAACTGAATAGCAGTGTGTTCGTCACTGGCGGTATGGACAAACTCGGTAGTGGTGTTGAAGGAACTTACAACAACAATGGAAAATCCGACAGCCGGACAACGGCAGAAGTGACCAAAACCCAAGTGACAGGCAACCTTGAGCTGAATGCAATGGGTGAGTTGAAGCAGCAGGGTACGGATCATCAAGTGCAAGGTTCCTATCAGGCTAATGCCGGCAGCATTAAAAATGTGGCAACAGCCAATACCGAATCCAGCTCAACCAACCAATTACAGGTAGGCGGTGAAATCAGCGGAACTGCCGATTACAGTGCAACCACTCGTCCTGTAGAAAAAACGGCCAAGGCTGCCGCAGATAAGAAACTGGATACTTCCATCACCAAAACGGGCTTACCTAATGCCGGTATTGAGCTGGCGATGAATGGCAACAGCCGTTACACCAATAACCATCAGTCCAATGCGGTAGTGACTAACATCAAGGCAGGTGATGTCAAAGTAACAACGAACGGCGACATCTATGACCAAGGTACGCAATACCAGACCAACAAAGGCGGTGTCTCACTGATTGCGGGCAGCCATACCAGTGAAGCCGCCACCAATAGCCAAAGCTCTCATGCCGCTGACACAACTGGCAATGCCAGCTTGCGTGTCTACACCACAACTGGTGCAGATATCTCTGTTAATGGCAAAGGCAGTGGTAGCTATCAGGAAACATCCAACACCACCAGCAGCGCAGTGACCAGCAGCATCAACGCTCAAAACGGCGTTAACGTTCAGACGGCCAGAGATGCGCGCTACCAAGGCACTTCAATCAATGCAGGTGAAGGTACGGCCAATGTTAATGCAGGTGGAAATGTTCAGTTTAACCAAGCCACCACTCGCAATGAGAAACAAGGCCATGGTTACAATGGGGAAATTTCCCTGACCGTGGGAACCAACCCTGATGGCAAGAATTTCAGTGGCAGTCTCGGCGGCGGTTATAACACCGAAAGCCAGAACAACACTACTGCTCAAACCAGCAATATCACTGGTGGACAAGGGGTAAATCTGACTGCAGGCAATAATCTGACATTACAAGGAGCCAACGTTACCAGCAAACAGGTAGATTTAACCGCACAGCGTGGGAAAATCGAACTGACTTCGGCTCAGGATACTGCCAACGCCAATGGTTGGAATGTCGGTGCTAAAGCTAAAGGGGGAATGTCTTCTACCGCCCGTAAAGAAGGAGGGGATGGCGCAGCAAGCGATGCGTCAACAACAGACGATCCAGCTAACAGAATCATCGACAGCAAATATAATATTGGCGGTGAATTGAAATTTGGCGTCAATAACCTGACGCAAACCACGCATCATAACGCACAGGTTTCCGGCAACAATGTTACTCTGACCAGCGCGGGCGATACCTCACTTAAAGGTGCGAATGTGGATGCTGCTCAGGTCACGAGCAATGTCGGTGGCAATTTCAGTGTCGAAAGCCGCAAGGACAGCACCCATAGCCTGAATGTGGGGCTGGATGCTGGCTTGGGTTATAGCAAAACCATCAAAGGAGATGCCGCTTCTAAACAGGCTGTTCCTACCGTAGCGGAAGACTCTCCAGAAAATACAGCAACTACCACACCTGAAACCGGAGATAAAGCCCCAAGTTTGACAGATCAACTGAAAGCGGCGTTCAAGGGCTACAATGGCAAACTTAAAGGCAATTACGATACTCTCGACCGAGAAACGGTAGGTAAGCAAACAACATTGACCGGTACTCAAGAGGTTAATCTGAATGTCTCTGGAACAACCCATTTATCGGGCAGCAAAATTGACAGTGCACAAGGTGCTGTCTCGCTGAATACCCAGCAAATTAACCAACAATCTGTCTCCGGATACGATAAGGGCAAAAATTTAGGTATTGATGTACCTGATTCCCTCACCAGTCTGGCAACTTCTGCACAAAAAGATATTTTCTCCGGTAAAGTGCCTTTTGTGAAAAATGAGAGCCACGATACTGAACTGCCAACTGTTCACAGTGAAGTTAAAGGGCGTCAATGAGATTAATCATCGGAATTAACGATTGATCTTCTGTACGGTAGCCAATATATGGCTACCGTATTCCCTCACCAGTTGCCTTTTCCATTTTGCCTGTTACTCTTTTTTCGCATACATATTTTTTCGCTAGGGGATGTAATGCCAGGTAACCATGAAAACAGGGAACAATTCAATACAGGGAAAAATCTGACACCGTTAGAGAAAGGGCTATATGGCAGTAAAAAAGCTCTTTCCGTCACCATCCGTATTGGCAATGCTATCCGCCGTATTCCTTTTATCGCCCACTTTATTAGGGCGGCACAACGTTTTAACGACCGCATGGGGAGTCAATTTGGCGCGGCCATTACCTATTTTTCGTTTCTATCCTTAATCCCCATTTTGATGCTCTCTTTTGCCGTCGCCGGTTTTGTGCTGGCCTCCAATCCTGACCTGCTGACACGTTTGATTAATGGCATCGCCAATAGCATCAGTGATCCCGCTCTCGCCAATACCCTGAAAAACAGCGTAGACACGGCAATCAACCAAAGAACAACCGTGGGATTGACCGGTCTGGCGATCGCACTTTATTCAGGGATGAACTGGGTTGGAAATTTACGCGAGGCAATACTCGCCCAATCCAGGGATGTCTGGGAACGCAATCATGAAGATAAAGAGAAAATTTACTTTCAATATATTCGCGACTTTTTCTCTTTATTCGGTCTGTTATTTGCGTTGGTCATTACCCTTTCGCTAACTTCCATAGCAGGTTCTGCCCAAGCCACTATCGTCCACGCCCTCGGACTGGAAGGCATAGAATGGCTCCGGCCAGCATGGACATCAATTGGCATGACGATTTCCATTTCAGCCAATTATTTGTTATTTCTATGGATATTGTGGATCTTGCCGCGTCATCGCCCTGAAAGAAAAGCGCTGTTTAAAGGCACCCTCATGGCCGCCATCGGGTTTGAAATCATTAAATCTATTATGACGATGATGCTGCCCCGCCTTGCCAGCTCCCCTTCGGGTGCTGCTTTTGGTTCGGTGATTGGTTTAATGGCATTCTTCTATTTTTTCGCCCGTTTGACGCTATTTTGCGCCGCCTGGATCGCCACTGCGGAAGAAAAGAAGCCAGATAAACATCCATATCTCAATCAATAAGACTGTTTTTTGCTGTACCCACTATCTATAACAAACCCAAAAAGGAGTCATTTTTATGCCATTTGTGAACATCAGAATTACCCGCGAAGGCGCCACCGCTGAGCAGAAAAAACAACTGATTGAAGGTGCAACCCAATTGCTGGTAGATGTACTTGGGAAAAACCCGGCAACAACCTTTGTCATCATTGATGAAGTCGAAACAGATAACTGGGGCATTGGTGGTAAAAACGTGACTGAGTTACGGGCTGCCGCGAAGAAGTAAATTAAGGGTTTCGATTAATTAAA
This sequence comes from Xenorhabdus griffiniae, assembly GCF_015163655.1. GTDB lineage: Bacteria > Pseudomonadota > Gammaproteobacteria > Enterobacterales > Enterobacteriaceae > Xenorhabdus > Xenorhabdus griffiniae. The sequence continues at coordinate 31,006 of NZ_JADEUF010000018.1, forward strand.
TCGGGGCGGGTTAAACCGCCCCTTGAGACGATAGATAGAATCCATTTTTTGCATATCAAGCTCGATTATCTTATGCCTTTCCCATCAACGGATCGCTGATGCTGTGCTCACCGTTTTCCAGTCTGCCAGCCAGACGACGGTGCCATCCTTTCGGCCCCGCCAGCGAAATATCGTACCAGCCACCACTGATGTGAGTGTCAAAAATCTGGCTGTGACAGCTTCCTGCTGGCATTTTAATGTGCCACGGTCCCTGCAATGTATAAGGGCAGCGCTTTATGATGATCTCCACCGTTTTGTCACCCGGATTGTTCAGTTCCAGTTGCAGGCAAGTATCATTCATGATTTGACTCACTTCTGGCTGCCGCTGTGTCAGTGAACCACTCAGTGCACGATGAAAACCATTGGGTCCTAGCAACCAGAGATCATAGTTATCTGCCGCCTGCCAGTCATCACTGAGCGATTTACCGGCTTCAACGGTATAACGCCGCGGGATATCACCCAGATGTAGCTTATCGTAAACATGGAATACCACACCCTGTTCGCCCATGTTGTGAAAGCTCAGGTTCAGTAAACCCTTGTCAGGGTAAGCCGAGGCTTCAACATTAAGCCGATAAGGTAACGCACGGGACAGGCGACTCTGTCGCTGTTGATACGGCAACTGCTGCTTCCCAACCTCCGGTAACGGCACCGGTGGTAACGCCTCCTGACTCATGCGCAGGTTGTCTGCTTTCCGTCGCGTGATGGCAGGCAAACGGGGTACTTCATTGTTGGGATTGGCAAAGTTGAACGCTGAAGTGAGATCACCGCACACTGCACGCCGCCAGGCGCTGATATTCGGCTCGCGTACCCGGAAGCGTTTCTCTAAAAACTGTAGGACTGAGGTGTGGTCGAATACCTGTGAGTTAACCCAACCGCCACGACTCCAGGGTGACAAAATCAGCATCGGTACTCTCGGCCCAAGACCATAAATGCGCCCGTCTGGTGGTGGCTGCTGATGCGATCCCTCTGGGGCTACGTGTTGGAAGATTTCAGTGTCGAAGGGTAGCGTGGATTTGCCAGCGAAACTACCGTCTTTCCGTAACGACGGTGCGGAGGGTGAAGGCATGTGGTCAAAAAAACCATCATTCTCATCGAAATTCACCAGCAATACCGTCTTGCTCCACACCTGCGGGTCATCTGTCAGCGCATTGAGGATCTCCTGAATGAACCAGCCCCCCTGCACAGGGCAGGAAGGCCCTGGATGCTCACAATAGGCTTCCGGTGCAACAATCCAGCTTACCTGCGGCAATCTGCCCTTTTTCACCTCGGCGCGAAATCCAGCCAGTATCATCTCCAGTTCGTTACCACTGACAGCCGGCAGAGTATTACCGTTGCCCTTATACAATGGAATTTTTTCGTTAAGTTCATCACTGTAAGGTACAAAGTCGTGGAAACCTTCCGGCGGTTGTGCCGGATTACCAGCCGCGACGCTCGCGGCACGGTACTGGCGGAAACCAGCCAACGGGTTATCACCGAAGTTGTCTGGCAGGTATTGATAAATTTTCCAGCTAATGCCGTTCTCCTCTAGTCGTTCCGGATAGGTTTTCCATGTATATCCTTCCTCTGGAAGACCGGGAGAATCCCATTCGTTGACCACTGCGGCAACGTTAGCGGCACTGGGACCGTTGGTGCCGGTCCAGAGGAACAAACGATTGGGATCGGTACCGGCATGGATCGAACAATGGTATGCGTCACACAAGGTGAAGGCATTGGCCAAAGCAAACTGGTACGGCAACTCAGCCTGGCAGTAATAACCCATTGAGTGTGTCGTTTTATAGGTTGGCCAAGCACTCATACAGCCATTATCCCAAGCGGAGTGTGCATCATTCCAGGAATGAGGCGTACCTGTCACCCGCTGTGCATTACCGCGTCGGCTATCCAAATGATAAGGCAAGACCAGCCGCCCAACTCCCTGCTGCTGCCAAATGTTGCGCCCACCGGAGAGTGGAATGGTGATACGGTCGCTAAAGCCGCGTACGCCAGGTAACGTGCCGAAATAATGGTCGAAGGAGCGGTTTTCCTGCATCAGGATCACCACATGTTCTACATCATCAATAGTTCCGGTACGGTTATTGGCGGGTATGGCTAGCGCCTTGCGAATCGAAGCGGGCAGTAATGAACTCGCAGCTCCGATCGCAGCTGCTTGTAATATTTTTCTGCGTGAAAAGTCGGGCATAAGTTTTAACCTCCTGAGACAAGTTCTGCAAAGAGTCTCGAGGGTAATGCCCAAATATTACTGGGAAATGAAACCAGAGCACTTGTTTACCCTCTTACTCCCCATCATTCACTGTTTTAGGCTCTTTCGGTTTCTCCGGCTGTGGGCCCGGTCTCATAATTTGGTTAAAGCTATTTTTGATGTGATTAACATCAATCGTCGCTTCACCTTTTGGTTGCACCAGAATAAAAGAGATGTCTTGAGACAACATCTCTTGCAGCTTTTTATTCAAAAGTTGTGGTGTCAGGGAGGATAAAAACGCTTGCCTTAACCGCTGGAATTGTTCAGGAGCGATATCTATCACATTATTCTGCTGTGACAACAGACGTTGGTTTATCAAAATATCGGTATCCGTGCGGGCATACATGGCGAATAGTTGCTGGAGCTGACCCCGCTTCTGAGCATAGAGCTCATCAAATTGTGCCTGCGGCAATCCATTTTCCCGTAATGATGACAGTTGGGAGGCCAGATAAAGCGTGGATTTCATCAGCTTATCCGCAGGGGAATCCAGATTTAAGGAGCAGTTCGCCCGCTGGTATAACACATGGCAATTCAGACCTAATTGCATGTCATCCTGCTTGTCTTTAAGCCCCAATTGCAGGTAATGATAAAGTGCTTCACGCGCCAGATCATTTAACCAGTACTGAATCAGAGTTTGCGAATCGTTAATCGGCAACCAGTTCAGATTCCAGGTCAAAGACAAGCGATCCTGTTTGGTCTTCTCACTCACTACACCAATCGTTGCTGCTTTCAGCGGCAGTAAGGTAGGAACAGGCTCTGGTGTCTGCCGTTTTCCCGCCAATGAGGCAAAGACCTGATTAATCCGCTCCGACAGTAATCGGTTGTCAACATGTCCTGCGACATATAGCGTCATCGCATCCGGCGTGTACCATTGATGATAAAAATCTTCGACTTTTTTTACATTGACAGGCACTGATACAGACATCCCAGGATCATGATCGATAAGCGTTGAACCTTGCAGGCGCATACGCCACACGGGATCTTGAATATCGGATGGGAAAGTCGTCACAAGATATTTATCCCCTTTCATAGCCTGTGCCAGTGTCTCTGGTGTAAATACCGCACCACCAGCAATATCGGATAACCATATCAATGCATCTTGCAATAGATCGGGACGATTATTTGGCAGACTCAGACTGTAAAGGGTGAAATCATAGGAAACAATGGCAGGCGGAAAGAGATTTTTAGTATCTATCGCATTGTGCCATAGCTTTTCCAGTTTCTGCGATGATAAAACTTTGCTGCTGGATAAGACGATTTTCGGAATCAGGTAGGTATAGCCCCGTTGTTGGGTTTTCTCAGACAATGAACCCGTCTTTACTAATAACCGCAACTGTATTCTGTCATTAGGCCGCTGTGGTGTTTGCAGGATTTGCCAGCTAAAGCCATTTTCAAGTTTGCCTTGTTGCCAGGCTGGATCAGGTTGCAAGGTTTCAGCCTGTGCCAAACAAGTTGTAGCCAGAATCGCACCACCAATAAGATATCCGATTTTGTTACCCTGCATTCTCACTTACCCCTACCTGTTTAATTTTATCCTGCAAAACCTAAGACAATCATTCATCCCTGAATATTATCATTAAGGCTTAGACCGTTATTCATCTTGTAAGGTTTCATTTTGATGGTGTTTTCTGCTTATTAACTTGACGATTATAACCTTTTACCAGCAACCCCAACTCATCATCCTGATGGCTTTTAGGGCAAGACATAATCTCTGGCGGCTGTTCTTCATTCAGTTCCCGCGCAACATCGCGCAATGGATGGATGATAATGCGATTTACGCACCAGCTTATCGACACCGTAAGAATAAGTGCAAGTAATAAATAAGTAGTCAACATTAATGCAAGTGTATTCAAGGCAAAACGATATACCCGATTGGAATCAACCTGCAAAATAAGGTGCCCCTGTGATTGTGCTGTTTTTGGCGCAACACCATAAACATAGAGAGGAATATTGACCTCAACAGGGATACCAAAAACCTTCTTTGCCAGTTCAGGTATGGGACGATGAGTGGCAAAATCCAGACTCATTACCCGAACGTTATCAGGTAATAACACATCGGCCCGCCCCAGAATGCCCGAGGTCTTCAACCCAATCAACAGCGTTTTCGCTTTATTGAGATCTGAACTCAACAACGCTTCCGCCAAAGGTGTCTGGATCTGTACGGCTGCATTGTTAAGTTGGCTGATATAGTCATCTTTCCGCTGCTGCAATAGGTGAGACAACTGGATGGTGATGAAAATGGCAATGGTAACCAAAGTGACTCCTGTCACTGCGGCCATCTGTTTAATGGTTAACGAACGTTTGACACGCAATTTCATCTTATCCAAACCAATACCAACTAATAATGAAAACACTGACCAACACATCTTAATAATTGAGTGAGTATACTTGATTTTACTTGCGGGCGTCTTATTTTGATGAATAGCAATGCAACAGAGAAAATGACCGAGATACAACGGAATCGTGCAATAAAGTGATTGTCCACTACAGCTCACTCTACTACAACGCTTATACGTTATACCACGGTCAGATATGATTAGGTCGATGAATTTAGATCCTGTTCGATCGCAAAACACGCGATCAGTTGTCCGTCATATTGCCTTAATTTAGGCTGGGATTGAGTACACAGGCTAAATGCCCGACGACAACGGGCAGCAAAAGCACACCCTACCGGCGGATTCATTGGGCTTGGCAGTTCTCCCGTCAGTTTAATGCGTTCACGGCGCAGCTCAGGATTCAGGCGCGGTGTGGCTGACAACAACGCCTGTGTATAAGGATGGCACGGATTGTTGAAAATCATTTCCTTACTGCCTTTTTCCACACAGCGCCCTAAATACATCACCATCACTTCATCAGCAATATGTTCGACGACCGAAAGATCATGGGATATAAAGACGTAAGACAATCCCAGCTCCTGCTGCAAATCCATCATCAGGTTCAGAACCTGCGCCCGCACTGAAACATCCAACGCTGAAACTGGTTCATCTGCAATCACCACGTCCGGGTTTAACATTAACCCGCGGGCAATGGCGATACGCTGACGCTGACCACCAGAAAACATATGTGGATAACGTGCATAATGTTCCGGTTTTAGTCCCACTTTCTCCATCATCTGCAAGACTTTTTCCTTGCGTTCGCTCGCGGTCAGTGAAGTATTAATCAGCAATGGCTCTTCCAGAATCTGGCCCACTTTTTTACGCGGATTTAGGGAAGCGTAAGGATTTTGAAATACAATCTGGATTTTCTGGCGACGAAGTTTTTCTGCTTCTTTATTTGGCACCAGGAGATCTTGTCCCAGATAATAAAGCTCCCCATCTGTCGGTTTTTCAATCATGGTCAACAGACGGCCCAATGTGGATTTTCCACAGCCCGACTCGCCAACAACCGCCAACGTCTTACCTTTTTCCAGTTCAAATGAGACACCATCCAATGCCTTAACCATACGCTCAGGCGAGAATAAACCGGTTTTCACCGGATAATACTTCTTCAATTCCGTGGCCTTCAGTAAAATTGTTGTCGCCTTTTCTTGTTCTCTGTTTTGTTGAATGTTCATACTGTTGGCCTCCCCTCATCATCCAGTGGCATGTGACATTTAACCTGACGCCCACTCATTGATTTCAATGGCGGCTCCTCCTGACGACAATGCGCATTGGCATAGGGGCAACGGGGGTTGAGCAAGCATCCCATTGGGCGATCATATTTTCCGGGAACAACTCCAGGTAACGATGCCAAACGGGATTTGTCCACCGCAAATTCCGGCAATGCCCGCAATAATGCTTGTGTATAAGGATGGCGGGGTGCACGGAAGATTTCCGTTGCCTTGCCAATTTCCACCACCTGTCCGGCATACATCACAATAATATGATGGGCTGCTTCTGCCACCAGCGCCAAATCATGGGTGATCAAGAGTAAGGCCATATTTTCCCGTTGTTGCAATTCCAGCAACAACTCAATGATTTGCGCCTGAATGGTGACATCCAGAGCCGTCGTCGGTTCATCGGCAATCAGGAGCTTCGGCCGACACGCGATAGCCATCGCGATCATCACGCGCTGACTCATCCCTCCCGATAATTGATGCGGATAAACATCCAGACGAGAAGCCGGATCGGGAATACCCACTTGAGTCAATAAGTCGATTGCCCGCTGGTGTCGCGTTTTTCGATTGCCGCCTTGATGGACTTTCAAGGCCTCCATAATCTGATAACCGACGGTATAGCACGGGTTCAAACTGGTCATGGGATCTTGGAAAATCATCGCGATTTCCGCCCCCACCAACTGCCGACGCTCTTTTTCTGAAATTTTGGTCAGGTCACAGCCATCAAATTCCATTTTTTCGGCCATCACTTTGCCCGGATAATCAATCAGCCCCATAATCGCCAATGAACTGACGGACTTACCTGAGCCAGATTCTCCAACAATACCGACAACTTCTCCCTGCTCAACACGGTAGCTAATACGGTCAACAGCGCGGAATGGTGCATCTTCATCCCCGAAATGCACCGATAATTGATCTATATTCAATAATGCCATTTCACAATCCCCCTACTGCTTGAGCTTGGGATCAAGTGCATCACGCAACCCGTCACCCATCAGGTTAAATGCCAGAACTGTCAACAAAATAGCCAGCCCCGGAAAGGTCACAACCCACCACGCACTCTGGGTAAATTGCAAAACATCGGCCAACATGGTTCCCCATTCTGGCGTTGGTGGCTGTGCCCCCATTCCCAGAAACCCTAAGGCCGCCATATCAAGAATAGCGTTCGAAAACCCTAATGACGCTTGCACAATCAACGGCGCAAGGCAGTTTGGCAGGATATTGATGAACATCTGGCGTATGGCTCCCGCACCAGCAACTTGGGACGCCGTCACATAATCACGGTTAACTTCTACCAGTACCGCCGCCCTTGTCAGACGTATATAGTGAGGCAAAGCGACAAAAGTCAGTGCCAATGACGCATTGACAATTGATGGACCAAAGATCGCCACCAGTACTAACGCCAGCAGCAGGCTTGGTAAGGCCAACATAATGTCGACGATACGCATGATAATGGTATCCACCATACCACCGAAATAGCCGGCCAATACTCCCAGAATGATGCCCATAATGAGTGACATCACCACGACCAGACAGCCAACCAACAATGAAAGGCGTGCGCCATACATTAAGCGGGACAGGATATCGCGCCCAACATCATCAGTGCCGAGAATAAATTGCCAGCTTCCACCCTCCTGCCATACCGGTGGCATCAGTAAGGAATCGCGGAATTGTTCTGCTGGACCATGTGGTGCTAATACCCCCGCCAATACTGCGACCAGCAGCATCAGGATAATATAGACAAAGCCAATCACTGCGCCTTTGTTACGCTTAAAGTAGTGCCAAAACTCCTGTATCGGCGTCATTAATTTCGGTGCACCCGATACCACAGGCTCAGTTGTTTGAGTCATCATGTGCTCCTATTTCTTATGACGAATACGTGGATTGACGATGCCATACAGCAAATCAACCACCAGATTGACCAGAATAATCATGGTTGCCACCAACAATACCCCGCCCTGTACCACCGGATAGTCACGACGTTGCAGGGCATCAATCAACCAACGCCCTAATCCTGGCCATGAGAAAATGGTTTCTGTCAGAATGGCACCCGCCAACATGATGCCTACTTGCAAACCAATCACCGTGACGACGGGTAATAATGCATTACGCAGCGCATGGACAATAATGACACGAATGCGGCTCAGCCCTTTTGCCCTGGCAGTACGGATATAATCTTCACCCAACACTTCCAGCATGGAAGAACGTGTCATACGCACGATAACGGCTAATGGGATCGTTCCCAGCACAATGGCAGGCAGGATCATGTGCATGACAGCATCAGTGAAATCGCCCTCCTCACCCCAAATCAGCGTATCGATCAGCATAAAACCCGTTAGAGGATTGCTGTCATCAAGAAACACACTATCACTGATTCGGCCAGAAACAGGGGTTAAGTTCCAATGCACGGAAACCAGCATGATCAGCATGATCCCCCACCAGAAAATTGGCATAGAATAGCCGGTCAATGACAAACCAATCGCTGTGTGGTCAAAGACAGAACCCCGCTTGACTGCCGCTAATACTCCGACTGGAATACCGACAGCGATGGCAAACAACATGGCACAGATACCCAATTCAAAAGTCGCTTTAAAACGTGGGACAAACTCATCCCACACAGGAATGCGGCTTTTTAACGAGATCCCCAAATCACCATGTAATACACCATTGATGTAATGAAAATATTGCTCCCAGAGAGGCTTATCCAATCCCATTTCAGCCAGTAATTGGGCATGACGCTCAGCAGAAATCCCACGCTCTCCCGCCATAATCAGCACGGGATCACCAGGTATCATGTGTACGAACGCGAAAGTCAGCAGCGTAATACCAATAAACGTCGGGATCACTAATCCCAGACGCCGGAGGATAAATTGCAGCATATCCTGAGTTCCCTTTTTAAATACCAGTGCGGCTCTTCGGACCGCTTGGTGTCTACAGAGTCAACTTGCCCATCAGAGAAGCGAAACCATCCCCACAGAAAATTCTGGGGGATGGTTAATCACAACAGCTCAACAGCAAGAATTATTTGAGATCAACATCATAGAAAAGATGTCTGCCTAGTGGATCAACCACATATCCTGTCACTTCTTTACGAATTGGTTCATAAACCGTGGAATGGGCAATGATCAACGCAGGCATTTGTTCATGCATGACAACCTGCGCTTGCTTATAAAGTTCTGTACGTTTGTTAACATCAGCGGTTGTACGTGCGGGTTGGATAACATCCTCAAATGGCTTGTAACACCATTTTGAATAGTTAGAACCGTTACTTTTAGCTGCACAACTAAACAGGGTTGCGAAGAAGTTATCAGGATCACCGTTGTCTCCTGTCCACCCCATCATCACGGTCTTCGGTTCACCATCTTTGGCTCGTTTCAGGTATTCACCCCATTCATAGCTGACAATCTTGGCTTTGACACCAATTTTCGCCCAATCAGCCTGAATCATTTCCGCCATACGACGGGCATTCGGATTATATGGACGCTGTACAGGCATCGCCCACAGATCGGTTTCGAAACCATTCGCGAAGCCAGCTTCTTTCAACAATTCCTTAGCCTTGGCGGGATCATAAGAGTAGTCTTTGATATCTGAGTTATAGCCCCACATAGTAGGCGGGATCAGGTTTTTCGCTTTCTGCCCAGCGCCCTGATAGACAGCATCAATGATGGCATCTTTATTCACTGCCATCGCCAATGCCTGACGCACTTTCACGTTATCCATTGGCGGCTTGGTGACATTGAAAGAAAGATATCCCACATTCAAACCAGCCTGTTCCATCAAGGCAATATTTTTATCCTGCTTCATGCGGGATATATCCGCAGGGTTTGGATACGGCATAACCTGACATTCGTTTTTCTGTAATTTTGCATAACGTACCGAAGCATCAGGCGTAATAGAAAAAACTAGGCGGTCGATTTTTGCTGGCCCTTCCCAATAATCTTTAAATGCCTTATAAAGAATTCGGGAGTCTTTTTGGTATTGCACGAGTTGGAATGGACCTGTACCAATTGGATTCAGGTCAACTTTCTCAGGTGTTCCCGCTTTCATCATCACATCAGCGTACTCTTTGGACAGAATCGAAGCAAAATCCATCGCCAGATTAGCGATAAAAGGTGCTTCAGGGCGTGACAGGATAAAGCGAACGGTATAATCATCGACTTTTTCTATTTTGCTGATGATATTCCCCATATCCATACCGATGAAATATTCATAGCTGCCCCCCGACACCTGATGGTACGGATGATTTTTATCTTTCTGGCGCATAAAAGTAAAAATCACATCATCAGCATTAAAATCACGGGTAGGTTTGAATTCCTTATTGCTATGCCACTTCACTCCTTTGCGCAAGTGGAAGGTATAAACCTTACCATCGTCACTCACATCCCAGCTTTCGGCCAGACTTGGAATGACGTTAGTTGTACCTGCTTTAAAATCCACCAACCGATTATAAATCTGTCTGGAAGTTGCATCATAAGTTGTACCAGAAGTGAATAACTGTGGGTTGAAACCTTCAGGAGAGCCTTCAGAGCAGTAAACCAACGTTTTTGCCTGAATGCTGGCTGTCACAGCCAATGCGACAAAACCGACACCCAGTTTTAACAAACTGAACTGTTTTTTCTTGGAAATTGTCATTATTTGAACCCCGTTTGTGATATTTAGCTTGTTTTATTGTTTTTCGCTTATCAATTAATCAATTGTTATGCCTGACGTCAACATCATCAAACACAACGTCAGAAACATAAGAAAAACACAAAAGAAAAGAATTATTAACAACCATGGTTAAAAAACATGACAAGAAGCACGTGAAATAGACAAAACAACTAAAAATTAAGCAAATGATAAGAATTAATCTCTAGTGATGATAATTTTGAATTTGTGACCAAATGGTCAAACAATAAGCAACATGGCTTATGAAAGGGTGGAAATTTATAACAGCATAATAAATAGAGAAAAATAATTATTCCTTATGCCCAGTTTCTTTCTGAAATGACCAATATATTACTTAGATGAACATTAGTGATGATATTTTGCTCAAAATTGACTACAATATAACCTTAGCTAACTTAGCTAATGGAGAGAAAGCATGACTATTCAAGCCAATATGCACGAGGCGAAAACACACTTGAGCCAACTGGCAGATAAAGCTGTTGATGGTGAAATTGTTATTATTGCTAAATCTGGAAAACCTTATGTCCAGCTAGTCCCTATTAATCAATCAGATAGAATACCTGGAGGATTCGAAAATACTGTTAGCATAGATGAACAATTTTACGAAGCTGATCACGATATACAGGAAATGTTTGAAGGATCTTTATGAAACGGCTTTTATTAGATACCCACACGCTAATCTGGTGGATAACGGATGATCCATCTTTAGGCAAAATGACAAGAAGTATACTCAGCAAAGGGACAAATAGCGTATTTGTCAGCGCAGTGACTCCTTGGGAAATTTCGATAAAACGTGCATTGGGAAAACTAAAGTTCAATGCTGATTTCGATATTATCATGGAAAAAAATAATTTTATTCCTTTATCAATAACACATGCTCATGCAGAAAGTGCAGGTGATTTACCACGTCATCATGGAGATCCTTTTGATAGGATGCTCATTGTACAATCTCAAATGGAAGGGTTAACACTGGTTTCTGCTGATACTGTCTTTTCGGAATATGGCATTCGAATAATTAATGCCCGACTGTAGACTTGTAAGAAAATAGCAAACTATTTTATTTAATATATATTTATCTGATATATAAGAAAAAACCCCGCTCATAAGAGCAGGGTTTCTATAGATGCTGGTCGGCGAGAGAGGATTCGAACCTCCGACCCACTGGTCCCAAACCAGTTGCGCTACCAAGCTGCGCTACTCGCCGAAAACGAAGCGCATCTTACTGCCAGAGCCACAAACCGTCAATACCTTTTTCAAGATAAGTGATTGTTTGATGATAAACCATCCAACATGGCTGTTGTGGCCGATATTACTGGAGCAGAGAAATATCTGCGACACGCAAGAACAAGTCACGCAATTCACTTAATAGCGTCAAGCGATTAATCCTGACTTGGCTGTCTTCATCCATAACCATCACATTGTCGAAGAACGCATCCACCACTTCACGCAGGGAAGCCAATTCAACCAGCGCATCCTGATAGTTGCCTGCGGAAAACAGAGGAGCCAGTTTTTCTTTCAACACCACCAAGTGTGTCGCCAGTTGGATCTCTTCTGCGGCTTTCAATACGGAAGCGAGGACAGTGTCATTCAACGGTTCTGCTGATTTCGCCAGAATGTTGGAAACGCGTTTATTGGCCGCTGCCAGAGAAACGGCTGCATCCAGAGTGCGGAAATGGGTAACCGCTTGCATACGGGCATCAAAATCTGCCGGTTGAGTCGGACGACGCGCCAATACTGCCTGAATAGTATCCACGCTATACCCCAGCTCTTGATACCAGGCACGGAAGCGACCAAGCATAAACTCGACCACATCATCCACCGCTTTTTCGTTGGTCAGCTTGTCGCCATACAGACGCACCGCTTCTTCTGTCAACGTTTGGAGATCAAGAGGCAATTTTTTCTCAACAATAATGCGCAGAACCCCCAGGGCCGCACGGCGCAAAGCGAACGGATCTTTATCCCCTTTCGGATGCTGACCAATCCCAAAGATCCCAGCCAAAGTATCCATTTTATCTGCAATGGCAACGGCACAGGAAACCCCCGTTGATGGCAGTGCATCACCAGAGAAACGTGGCTGATACTGCTCATTCAGTGCCAGAGCCACATCTTCCGCTTCGCCGTCATGACGTGCATAGTGCATTCCCATTACGCCCTGCGTATCGGTGAATTCGAACACCATATTGGTCATCAGGTCACATTTGGACAATAGACCCGCACGAGTCGCATGATTGACATCTGCACCGATTTTTTCCGCAATCCAACCAGCCAAGGCTTGAATACGATCTGTTTTGTCACGCAAGGTTCCCAATTGTTTCTGGAACAACACGGTTTCCAAACGCGGCAAATTGTCTTCCAAACGTTGTTTACGGTCAGTCTTGAAGAAGAATTCCGCATCCGCCAGACGTGGACGAACCACTTTTTCATTACCTGAAATAATTTGCTGAGGATCAGAAGATTCAATATTGGTGACAAAAATAAAGTTCGCCATCAATTTGCCGGCCTTGTCGTAAACCGGGAAATATTTCTGGTCACCTTTCATGGTATAAACCAGCGCTTCAGCAGGAACTTGCAGGAATTTTTCTTCGAATTTCGCCGTCAAGACAACCGGCCATTCCACCAGAGAAGTCACTTCTTCCAGCAAACTGTCGCTCAGATCCGCTACACCACCAAGCTGCATTGCGGCTTGTTCGGCATCACGCTTGATCATCGCCTTACGAGCTTCATAATCCGCGATAACACGACCACGCTCCTGCAAAATAGCGGGATACTGCTGTGCATTCTCAAGGGTAAACTCCGCCTCACCCATAAAACGGTGACCACGAATGATGCGATCCGATTGAATCCCCAGAATTTCGCCTTCAACCACCTCGCTGTCCAGCAGCATAGTGACCGTATGTACCGGACGAACAAACTGAGTCTGTTTATCGCCCCAACGCATCAACTTAGGGATCGGCAACTTACTCAGCGAACTGCTCACCATATCCGCCAGCAGCGCTTTTGCTTCACGGCCTTTAACCTGAGCGCGATAGAGCAGCCATTCCCCTTTATCCGTTACCATGCGTTCAGCCTGATCAACGGTGATACCACAACCACGCGCCCAACCCTCTGCCGCTTTGGTTGGTTTACCTTCTGCATCGAACGCCTGAGCAATCGCAGGGCCACGCTTTTCAACTTCACGATCAGCCTGTGCTGCCGCCAAATTGGCGACTTTCAGCGCCAAACGACGAGGAGCCGCAAACCAGCTAACTTCACCATGACCCAGATTGGCATTATTCAGTTCAGCTTCAAAATTGGCCGCAAAAGACTCAGCCAATGAACGCAGTGCCTTTGGTGGCAACTCTTCTGTGCCGATTTCCACAAGGAAAGTCTGTTGAATCATGATGGCCTCTTATTTCTTGTTACACATAGGGAAGCCAAGCGCCTCGCGGGAGGCATAATAAGCTTCAGCAACCGCTTTAGTCAGGGTACGGATGCGCAGGATATAGCGCTGACGTTCAGTCACGGAAATCGCTTTACGGGCATCCAGCAAATTGAAGGTATGACCCGCCTTTAAAATGCGCTCATAAGCCGGCAATGGCAGCGGAGTTTCCAGCGCCAGTAATTCCTGTGCCTCTTTTTCGTATTGCTCAAAGCAAGTAAACAGAAAATCCACATCGGCGTGCTCGAAGTTGTAAGTAGACTGTTCAACCTCATTCTGGTGGTAAATGTCACCATAGGTGGTTTTACCCAGTGGGCCATCGCTCCATACCAGATCGTAAACGCTATCCACGCCTTGAATATACATCGCAAGACGTTCCAACCCGTAAGTAATCTCGCCAGTCACAGGCTTACATTCAAGACCACCAACCTGCTGGAAGTAAGTAAACTGAGTCACTTCCATACCGTTCAGCCAGACTTCCCAGCCCAGTCCCCAAGCGCCCAAAGTTGGGTTTTCCCAGTTGTCTTCAACAAAGCGGATATCGTGAATAGTCGGATCGAGTCCTAATTCTTTCAAGGACCCCAGATAGAGCTCCTGAATGTTATCTGGAGATGGCTTGATGATGACCTGAAATTGATAGTAGTGCTGGAGGCGGTTTGGGTTTTCGCCATAACGACCGTCAGTTGGACGACGGGATGGTTGCACATAAGCTGCTGCAATAGGCTCTGGTCCCAAAGCACGCAGACAAGTAATAGGATGAGAGGTTCCTGCGCCGACTTCCATATCCAGTGGTTGGACAATGGTACAGCCTTGACGCGCCCAGTAATCCTGTAATGTCAGGATGAGCCCCTGGAAGGTTTTGGTATCAAACTTTTGCATGTTGAACCCGCACGCGATGCATATGAATTTAAACGAAAGAGGCCAGTATACCCTTTGGACGTAAGATATACAGCACTGATCACCCCCAATTTTATCGCAGTATAAAAAAATCTTATTCAGGTCTCTTTACTTGTATATTTATACAGCTAACATTGATGTAATTATCAACCATTATTTGAGGCAAATACAGTTTATGAGCCAGCAAATAACGCGCTGCGGTTGGGTAACATCCGACCCTGATTATCTGGCCTATCACGACAACGAATGGGGCACCCCTTTAAGAGATAGCCAACAACTTTTCGAACTGATTTGTCTGGAAGGACAACAAGCGGGTTTGTCATGGTTCACTATCCTGAAAAAACGGGAAGGGTATAGAAAATGTTTTCATCATTTTGATCCGGTCAAAATAGCCAAAATGGATGAAACAGACGTTGGAAGACTGATGGAAGAACCAACCATCGTGCGTAATCGTAGCAAAATCAATGCAATTATTCACAATGCTCGCGCTTACCTAAAAATGGCTGAACAAGGTGAAGACTTCAGCGCTTTTATCTGGCGTTTCGTTGATAACTCTCCACAAATTAATCACTGGCAAGATTTATCGGAAGTTCCTGCCAAAACTGCAACTTCCGATGCACTGGCAAAAGCACTGAAAAAGCGGGGATTTAAATTTATTGGCAGTACCACTTGTTATGCGTTTATGCAAGCAGCAGGTTTGGTAAATGATCACCTCGTAAATTGTTTGTGTCGAAAATCGGTTACTGTGATGAAAAATTTAACAATTGCCCCGTAAATCCTCGCCCAATGCGGGCGGGGATATAAGGGGAGCTAGTCCCTGTCTCTTCTACACAAATCCCTCGATTGAATCGAGGGATTTTTTTGAACCTTTTTCTACCTAGCTGATCTCAATAAGAAATACGACGTTGAGGTAACGTATGATGTTT
>NZ_JADEUF010000180.1 GCF_015163655.1 Xenorhabdus griffiniae
TCTTATCATCATTCTATATGTTACTAAAACCATAAGGTTTAAATAAATCAACTCGCACAAACTCTCTATCTACTGAGGTGGAAAATCTCACTTTTTTCGTAATTAGTTTTATCAGTCAATTGATACATTTTATTATTTACCAGCCTAATATTTTATCTCATCCTGCTATCCAAATATGTAACTTACCAAACATTAATCAACTGAATTTAATTAAACTGTACTATCAAATATTAATGAACAGATTTTATTAATTTTCACAGTCGAAGAAATATCCCATCATTTAATATTAATCAGGAATGAATATGAATACTCAAAATAAAAAGCCAGAAATAAAAGTTTTAGAATTAGAAGATGATAGTCTTGTTGTCGTTGCAACACCGGAATATGTCAAAGATTCGATCAAAGAAGCAATAGAAGAACACGCACAAAGCCGAAACCATCCTTACGCAACATTGGAGGATAGAGGTTTCGTTACCCTCAGTAATGACATTGATAGTGATAGTGAGGTTCATGCAGCAACATCTAAAGCAGTTAAAGCGGCATACGATCTAGCCAATACCGCCAACAAAAATGCCCTGAAAGAGAATGTGATCGGTATTGGACAAAATTGGCAAAATGTCACCAATACCAGAAAACCTGACACAGTATACGTAAATGAAACAAGTTCGCCTATTCAAGTTATTATTTCTGCTTATCCAGGAAGTCAGGATTCTAATATTTTTGTTAATGGAGTACATATTGCCACACTGGCAACACTTGAAAGTATCCCGCCCACGTTTAGTAATATCACGTTTATTGTTCCGGCTGGCATGACATACATGATTCAGAAAGTAGAGAAGATCGAAAATTGGAGTGAATTACGATAATACGACAAAGAACAATAACCAATATAATTTAGCCCTAAAAATCTAACAAGATAATCAATATAATATCTACACCCTGAATCCAAGGCTATGCTTCTGGCATGGCCTTTTTGTTTTTCCACAACAATATTAGCAATTGTAATAGCGCTTTATCAAAAATTGTGCTTATTAGTCTAATCCAAGTTTAATTATTCATAATCCATTCAATAACCAATATCAATAGAAAACGTTGAATTTACACTCCAGTAGATTATTCACTCGGCGAATAAACAGATTTTATAAAAAAATGCCAGATATTAACGCGAATTAATGGCTGTGTGACTGTATTCTATTGAGATCAAATTTCACTTAAGTAATATTGACTAGCAATTTAGCAGTAGGATGAAATGACCTTTTACTTTATTGATTAATAAGTGAGGAAATTATGTCTGAAAATACACAATGTCCATTTAATCGTGACCAATATGATATTGGTTATGACAATATCACTGTACCAGCCGGTACTTCCGCTTGGGCGCTTAGCTTAGTGTATTTACATCGTAATGGCTGGAATGCTCCCATAGAACACATGCGTCTTGCCCACAAATCGGAGGTTGGCAGTGCAGATGATGGGGCTGCTTATATTGAGAAAAGTGATAAAAATGGCTATTGGTCTCATTGGACACCAACACAGGAGGATCTGATGGCTTGTGACTGGAAATTGCTGCAATCGGATAACGTTAAACCAGAACCAGTTAACTGCATGTTGTCTTTCAATCTCAAATTAGGGACTAATACATATAATGAAACTAACCAAAATTGGGGTACTTATCTGCCCACGGGGAAGTGCAATTTGGTGAACAAGCTTTTGGTACTTTAACTGGGTTGCAAGCAACTGATACAGGTATTGGAAATGTTCTACAGTTTAGTTATTCAAGACTCTCTGATCTCATAACAATATATGTCTCCTCTAATCATAATGACAATGATTTTTCGAAATCAGGGGAATTGCTTAATAAAAGATTGGTTGTCACTACTGATGGCACAAGCTATGATCTTGGCAAACCCGACATTGGTGCTATTTTGCTCGGTGGCTATGAGATAAAGATTGATTTTATTAACAAAGAATTAAGTGATATATTAAAGCAGACAGGCCAAACCAAGCACTTTTGCTTCAAATGGAGTGATAATTAACTCCCCCAGATATATACTCTGAATCTAAGGCTATGCTTCCGGCATAGCCTTTTTGTTTTTCTATAATAAGGTTGGAAATTTATAAGAAATTGATCGTGAATACTTCGAATTTAAATAAAAACAATATTATTAAAAAATCATAATAGCACTTTGTTAGAGTTTAATTTTTATATTACTATTAATGTATATTAATCCACATATTATAATTGTTAGTCATTCATTTAATAAAAAAGATCAGCAGCAAATTTTGAATTTACCCTCCAGCAGATCATTCACTCAGAGAATAGACATGTTTTATAATAAAACACCAGATATTAATGCGAATTAATTGCTATATGACGGCATCCTATTGAGATTAAATTTAACTTAAGTAACATTAACTTGCGATTTAGCAGTAGGATGAAATGACCTTTTACTTTAATGATTAATAAGTGAGGAAATTATGTCTGAAGTAAAGAAGCTAGAAAGTAATGCTGATCAACAATGCTCATTAGACCCTACTCAATACAAGGTTCAGGTTGATAATGTAGCACCCGTTGGTACTTGTCCGTGGGCACTGATTCAAGTGTATTTAGGAAAACAAGTACATCGCAGTGGCTGGAATGCGCCTGAAGAATACATGCGTCTTGCCTATAAAATGGAGGCTGGTAGCAACAATAAAGGAAATCCTTATATTGAAAAAAGCGATCAAGATGGATTTTGGGCAATTTGGAAACCAACGCCGGAAGATTTAGTGGCTTGTGACTGGAAATTGCTGGAATCGACGCCAGGTGGTTCAGGTGGTTCAGGTGGTTCAGGTGGTTCAGGTGGTTCAAAGGATATCATACTGTCTTTCGATCTCACATTAGGGACTGCTAAAAATGGGGAGGATATAGAAGATTGGGGTTATACAAGTGACAATCAACCTAATATTGGTTCTTTAACTGGGCTGCAACCTAATACAGATATTGAACATATTTCGGAATTCCTTTTTAAGATTCTGCCTCAGAAGGGAACTAAAGATATTAACAAACCTAGGCCTCTCCCTCGTCCGTTACTGTCTTTGAATATATCCTCGAATCAGAATAGCTATCAGAAAGTAATGGCACTTCTTAATAAAACTCTTTATGTCACTGTTGATAATGTAACTTATAATCTTAGAATTGACAGTCCTGAGAGAATTCATGGAGACAATGCCAGTTATACGTTTTCTGTCGTTTACACAGCAGACGTTGAAGGTTCTGAGATATACAAATTAAGTAACATATTGAAGCAACAAATAGGCCAAACCAAACATTTTAGCCTCAAGTGGAGTGATAATTAATTCACCAAAATCGATACTCTAAATCAAAGTATATGCTTAGTGAAGTGATATCATAAAATTAGGCACTTTGATTAAATCGTTGACCAGGCCTGATTTCGGTATTCCACCAGATTCAGGCCTTTTAATTTTATTTTTATTCGTTTGGTTTTATAATACTCAATGTGTTAATCAATACATAGCTAAAATCATAACCGAATTAAGTGTTAGTCATATAGCATTAAGCGCTGAAATAATTTCACTTCTTGATAAAGTAATATTACAAATGAAATCTGATTTACTGATTTTATTTGTGTCCAAGAAGGTGATAGTTAATCATTTTGAATAATAATATAATACGGTCAAAACCTGTTTGTTAACGAGAACGGGGATAATTCTATGGAAAATAATTTATTTAATAACCTTCTTAGTAACGTAGAGGAAATGGTTGCGATCTAGAATGGTGAATATCACCCTAAACCTGAGTATATCCACCGCTATGCTATTCCTAATGTTAAATCTATTCGCAAACATTTTGGCATGAAACAATCCGAATTTGCGGAAATGATAGGAGCAAGTGTTTCGTTGGTTCGGAGCTGGGAACAAAAGCGCCGTATTTCATCGGGAACGGCGCGTTTTTACCCCATCACATACGTCCTTCAATTCATCACATTAAACAGTGATGATTGACGAAGTTATCTTAAATTTTCGTAATAAAACACACAGCATATATGACAGGAAAAAAGCCAGTAATGAATACCCTATTATATAAATATATATATTTACGTAATGAAGTTTATTTAACAAAAACTCATGGATAAATTCATTATGTATCTCAACAACA
Source organism: Xenorhabdus griffiniae (assembly GCF_015163655.1). Classification (GTDB taxonomy): domain Bacteria; phylum Pseudomonadota; class Gammaproteobacteria; order Enterobacterales; family Enterobacteriaceae; genus Xenorhabdus; species Xenorhabdus griffiniae. The sequence goes on from NZ_JADEUF010000180.1 coordinate 4,160, forward strand.
AAAATATTGTGAACGAGATATATCCCCAATATATTTTTGTTTATATCTTTTGTTATATTTGATATTTT
>NZ_JADEUF010000181.1 GCF_015163655.1 Xenorhabdus griffiniae
CTGATAGATAAATGAACCCGCAAGAAAAGTATATCCAAATATAAATTTCCAATTTCGTTTAATCACATACCAAGAATTCCAAATTCTTCTAAATCTTTCAACGTCATTTAATTTTTTAAATAAAATACTTCTTTCGTCATCAGATATATATGAATTTATTATTTCTCTTTTTATTTTCTTCTTAGTTTTTGTAAAGTTAGAATTAGAGTCAATCAAAAAAAGTTTATTAAAAAAGAATATCATACTAAGTGTAAAAGCGATTACTTGAGCAACTTTATTAGGAATACCCCAGCATCCTATACCTATTAATAATGCCCACTCTGCAATTGATGCATCCTGTAAATCATCCCACCATTGATTAATATCTCTAGCATGCTTTTTTATATCTCGTTTTATTTTTGAAAAATCTGGGGATCTTTGACAACGTTTCAAAATACATTCCTTTACATTGATGAAATAATCTAATAAAAATATATAGCCATGAGTATAATGTTGATAACTACAAATATTAATTTTCCTCATGGCTTATTTCACTGATATCAATCTATTCAACAGAAACTTTACGAACCCTACGCTCAATAAGTTGACCACGTTTATCAAAATATCGGCTAGGCCAGATTTCAGAAGGATGGATTTCGAGATAATTAGCAATTATCCATTCACCTTTAGGCCACTGCCTACTGAGTGCATTTGCGAGTGTCGATGAACTGAGTCCAGCTTCACGCGAGAGAGCCGCTAAGGTTGTACCACGTTTACGTAATGCAGCGATGATATCAGCTTGATGCCAATCATTTTTAACATCGTTATTCATTCCTGTTACCCCTTCCATTAATTAATATTGATGGTGGTGATCCAGACAGGGTTCGCGGACTGGCACTCATAACCAGCGAGACTTACGTCTCCCCCGCCTGAATCACCATTGAAAAGGCGATAACAGACACACTGGCAAAATATCTGCCAGTGTCTATGAGTGACAAGGCCGCGACGCCTTGACCATTAGATTTTGCTAATGGCGTGAATACTTTAACTGATTGTATTATCGGACTCAATAACTGAACCACTAAGTTGAACGACTATAAACCCGTTCGACATACCGCCCTCGCCCATCTCCATGCCCCAAATCCATTGAAACCAGTGCCCGTGCTTCCTGATGGCTAAAGCCATTCTGCTGGTAAAACGCCAGAGCATCCTGTGTCCATGCATACCGCAAACTATGGGGTGAATGGCAGCCGGTTAAACCAATCTTTGTGGTATGTACCCGCCAGTAATTCATGGCTTGCTTGAGATCCGGTTTATCAATCAATCTGCCACTACGTTGCTCTGCGATAGTAATTGCTTGTTCGACGGCTTCTTTTACCGCTGCAACATTCAATACATGGGTTTGTCTTGGTCTTCCACCTTTTGTGCCGAAAACAACCTGAAGTTTCGGTTCTGGCTGTTCTAGCTGTTTGCGCCAGCTTTTCAGTGAAGCACTGCATTGCACGGCTTCCTGAGAACGTAGCCCCAGTAAGCGGGCTAGTTTCAGCGTGACGGCAAATCCGGCATCGCGTTCAAGGGCTTTCTGATAAATCATCTGAAATTTATCATCAGGGATCGCCTGTTTTGTTCCGGCACGGCTGGTACCGCTTAATCCCAGAGCCTGATTACTCAAGCGAAGCGAAGTTTCCAGTTTCTCACGACCAGCCATGCGGAAGATATTACGCAATGCGGACATTTCATTTTGCACGGTTCGCCTGGTAATGCCTTGAGATAAACGGGCATTAACGTATTGTTCCACATGTTTAGTTTTCAAATGAGCAAGACTTTTCACCTGAATATTCAGGCTCAATAACAACGCGCCCAGACGCCCTGCGATCCGAATACGATCATGGCAGGTTTTGTGACTACCACCGCCTTGCCGGGCAAAAAACTTTAATTCTTTCATCAAACGACTCATCCATTTTTCTCCACTGATATCTGACAATCTACGTTCTCTGGCGCGCGACAATGCGGGCAAAACGAAAACATCAGCTTTGCCCTTGACGAATATCTGTGCGCCAGAGTGAACGCAGGTTGAGGTATTGCGGGGTATCGGTTGAGTACGCGGTACTGCCGCCTGCGTGTACAGGTCATCCCCACTGGCTAAAAGCCAGCCTCGATATCGTCAGGTTCTCCTTTTTTCATCTAAAAATGCAGTGTCAGATTCACTGCGGGGTGAAGCAGGCATGAGCCTGTCTGAGTTGCGTGGTGCTTTGGCTGCGGCGTCACTTTCAGCGGTAAACCTGCCAAAAGTGACGCCTTGAGTTCCGCGAATGGTCAACAAAAGTGATGCAAGAGTTGAAATACTCGTAGGCACAGCAAAAGGCCGCAAGGTTCAGTGTCAAACGGTTGAAATGAGTCAATGGTTTGGTTATGGAAAGTCTATCCGCTGAATATTTCAAACAGAAATAGTAAGCAATATAAATGTGATGTGTGAAAGTAAGTCTATGCTTAATTACGTGAACCAACCAACGTTCAGTACACTTTGGTGACAATATAAAACACCTTTTGGGTGTATTTTTCAGTTTAAGAAACCTTCACTGCCAGACGAGGGTTTAGGTATCTGACAATATCTGCTTCCAAAGGTGGGCAGATGTACCGCAATCTTGCTCTCCCTTTCAGGCTACAGGAGTTTTTTTGCCATTACAGCTATGTAACCATCTGTGATGGTGAATAGTCTGTTCAGATTAGCGATTTTTCTGAGTTGTGGCAAGAGGAACATCTGAACTATGAACAGACGATGGCATTGACGCAACTGTTCAAAAGGCTGAATTGGTCAGATATTCGGGCGTGTGCAGTGAATAATGAAGAAGAGTGGCAGAGGTAATAGGGCAGCTTCTGTCAGCGTTGACGTGGCACAGGTATTCCACAGTAAAAAAACAATCAAGCTAGGAAGTATGTGTGATCTTCCGGCTTGATTGTTTTATAGGTACTGAGTGAATTATTTTCACTCATTTGTTCCAGATGATTATTTCAAAAAAATCATGCTGTTTGTACAAAAAAGATACCTTCTATTTCATTATCTTTATTTTTGATGAACAAGTAACCAATAGCATCAGATAAACCCAATGCATCTTGAAATGGTTCAGGGAAATCTGCTGAGTATATCTGACATACAAAATGATAATCTTCCCCAATATCACCAATATCGTCTAAACATTTGGAGTTTTTTTTGAAAAAAGCGAAATCATTGGATATTCATCATCTTCCATTTCCATATCTAAAAGACTAACACTTCTTTCTGGTATAAATTTATCGTTGTTTTCCAAGGTATCTTTAGTCAAAGAATATGGAACAAACGTAAATCCAGACTTAATGAGGTTAAGCTCTTGTTCATCACCAAAATAAGTAATGTTATCAAGAAAGTAGTCAACATCAGAATAAGTTGAAAACACAGATAAATATCCTGATGTTGGCAACATTCTTTCAGGTATTTTAGGAGATAACTTTTCACAATCTATAGAAAAAAGATGAAGTAATTTTTCGCCATCTGGATTTACAGGCCACTGTGAAACATATCCTCTTTTTCCACCAAGAATAAAACCGGAGTCATTATTCGAGGTTTCCTCTACAACAATTCGTGTAAGACTATACATGCAACATTTCTCCTATTTATTACAAGTGCCAGCATTTTTAGCCTTGTTTGCTAATCCTTTTAAGAATTTTCTAGCTTGATTTCTCAACTGTTTTACTCTGCTGGCAGGAACACCAGATTTTCTTAACCCACCAGAGGTTATATCTAGTTCTCTCTTCGGTGTTGATGCAAGATCATTTTTAATCTAAGAAATCATCTTCTTCAAGATAATAGATAACGGCTTCTAACAGATCATAGCGGGTTGCATTGGGGTGATGTTTGAATTTATTGTCGATAATATCTAAGAATGTTGCATATTCCAGCCAACCTTTATATTTATCATCCATGTCTTCTTCTCTGGTTTCAGGAAGATAATAAGTTGCATTGTTAATACAGTTGATTTCATTCGGTCGTGACATCAATTTATTGAATCATGTATAGTATGCCTATTTGGAGAACATTCAGATGGCAAAGATTGATGTGACCTGTCCCTCTTGTTGTGCAGTTAAAGGGATC
>NZ_JADEUF010000182.1 GCF_015163655.1 Xenorhabdus griffiniae
TGCTTTCTCACACATTGGGTATTTTTGCCAACTTTAAACAAGGTAAAAAACAACGCGACTGGCTTCAACAAACGCTCGTTATTGGGTGTTAAAGTTGAGCATCGCGTTAAATTACTTATCATAAACACTGTAGCAGATAAACCAGATGAAAAATGCTGCGGAGAATATAGGAGGACAAAATGAATGATCAATATATAGCGGATATTCTGGGAAAAGTAAAAACCATCGCGTTAGTTGGAGCGAGTGAGAAAACAGATCGTCCCAGTTATAAGGTCATGGAATACTTACTAAAGCAGGGATATCAAGTGATCCCTGTCAGTCCTAAACTGGCAGGACGGACTTTATTGAACCAACCAGTTGTGAGCCAATTATCTGATATTAAACAACCCGTCGATATGGTTGATGTATTTCGCAACGCAGAAGCTGTTTATGGTGTTGCGGAGGAAGCCATCGCCATTGGCGTAAAAGTCCTTTGGTTACAAAGTGGCATTATCAATGAAGAAGCAAAATTATTGGCAGAAAATGAAGGATTAGATGTTGTAATGGATCGTTGTCCGAAAATTGAAATCCCGCGGTTGGGGATGGAAAAGTGAATAAGGTAGCGATTGGTTTATTATCCACCACCTTAGAGTTATTGGCTAACGGTAATAAAAGTATTTAATTTCGTAGCCGTGGCGCTTGTAATTGACTGCGGATAGATTCGGCTAACTCATCCAGAGAGGATTGTTCTGGATGTTCATCTGATGTTTCGTAAGTCAATTGGGCTTCTGCCAAATAAGTATGAATAGGTTGACCATTGTCATCTTCCATCACAACGTGATACCACGGCGCTGAACGTAAGGTAGCATTAGATGCAATATCATTTTCCTGCGGTTGTTCTAAAGAATATTCAGCATCAATATCTACAATAACACCCAAGTAACCCAGCAACCTATGTCGTACTTGCTGGCCGATACCGAATTTGCTGGCGATCATCATAGCCACCTCCAAAGAAACCTTGCAATGACTCTTATATAAGGGCGGTAAGGTAAATTTCAAGCGCGTACCCGGTGACGGTAGCCGGAATTTTGCATGATTTTTGAAATCAGGATGGCATGTGACCGCCATCTCATAATTTCAGATTAGCTGTTGCGTATATAAAATACAATAACAAAAGTGGGTTTAACGTTTCAAAGTTCTTACCATCTTATCTGGGAGGAATATAACGATGACTAAATGCAGCATGACTATTTATGTTTACGGCAGGGTACAGGGAGTTGGATTCCGTTATCACACTTACCGTTGGGCAAAGAAAAATAAGCTGGCGGGATATGTTCGTAATATGAATGATGGAAGTGTGAAGATTGTCGCTTGTGGCAATGATGCACAAATCAAAATGTTAACACATTGGCTGGAGCAGGGTGGGCCTCCGGGCGCCAAAATAGAACATTTTCAATCTCAGTTTTGTGAAGTAGAAGAGATGAGTGATTTTAGCATCCGTCATTAGTGACGGATGAATAAATCAAATACATTTGACTGGTTTGGGAAGGCCGGCAATTTTTGTTGCTTGTTTTGCCGGCCCTTTGGGAAACAGGCGATAGAGGTAACGGCTATTTCCTTTCTCTTCACCATATTTTTGGGCGATCGCTTTAACTAGCATACGAATAGCGGGTGAAGTATTAAATTCTTCATAAAACTCACGTACAAAACGGATAACTTCCCAGTGCTGTTCGGTTAGAGTGATTGCTTCCTGTTCGGCAATGACAGGAGCCATAGCCTCATGCCAATCACGATAGTTTTTTAGATAACCTTGCGCATCAGTTTCGATCTCACGACCTTCAAATACCAACATAACTTTTTACCATCCAATAACGATGGCCGCAATTTAGCAAAAATCACCACTATCCCCAAGAAAGATTACTCAACATGCCGAATAAATAGACCAACAGATAGTATTGTGAGTAAATTAGCGGCAGTTGAACGGATAAATACTTTACATTGGTAACTGTGATGTTTATAGTGCTCGACATCGCGGAGGGGTGGCCGAGCGGCTGAAGGCAGCGGTCTTGAAAACCGCCGATGGGAAACCATCCGAGAGTTCGAATCTCTCCTCCTCCGCCATTAACACTTCTAGCAACGTCTACTAAAGCCTTCCAATCCCAGATAAATCAAGGCATAGCGCGAAATTTCAATATCTCAAAGTCTACAACCGTCTTCCTAAATCTCTACAATTTGTTGTATAGTTTTTTGTATAGAATTTCCCTCTACAATTTTTCTATACAATATTGGTGATTTATGAAGCTAACAGAGCTGGCTATCAAACGAGCCAAACCAAAAGAAAAATCCTACACACTGGCAGATGGTAATGGGCTATCTTTGTTGGTTGATACCAATGGCTCAAAAGGCTGGCGTTATCGCTATCAATTTGCGGGTAAGACCAAGATGATATCGTTAGGCATCTATCCAGTAGTCACACTCACTGAGGCCAGAGCTAAACGTGACGAAGCACGAAAGCTGGTGTCTAACGGCATTAATCCAAGTGAAGCTCGAAAAGCAGAAAAGACGGCAGCTATTAATCAAACGGAAAACACATTCAAAAATATCACTCTTGAATGGTTCGAGGGCAGAAAAGACAGATGGTCGTTGGTTATCGTGAAGATATGATGGACGCATTCGAAAAAGATGTTTTCCCTTATATTGGTAATCGTCCGATTGCTGATATTAAGCCACTGGAACTACTCGACGTGCTTTCTATTATGGAAAAGCGCGGAGCAACAGAGAAATTGAAAAAAGTTCGTCAACGATGCGGGGAGGTTTGGACGTATGCAATCATTACGGGCAGAGCTGAATATAACCCAGCACCAGATTTAGCCAGAGCTTTTATCCCCCATCAACGCGAACACTACGCCCACCTATCAGTGGATGAAATGCCCGAATTCCTCCGTTCTATTGATAAATATATGGGCAGCCAAATAGTCAGAACGGCTTTGCGAATGCTGATATTAACGGGGGTTCGTCCGGGAGAACTCCGCAAAGCTGAATGGTCAGAAATTGATTTAGATAAAGCTGTTTGGACAATTCCAGCCGAAAAAATGAAAATGCGCCGTACTCATGTTGTGCCATTATCAGAGCAAGTTATCGATTTATTGAAGCAGATTCAGCCTATCAGCGGCAGTTATCAATATATTTTCCCAAGCCGCACAGACTACAGAAAGCATATATCTGATATGGCAATCAATACCATGATTCGCCGCATGGGATATTCAGGACGAGCAACAGGCCACGGGTTCCGCCACACTATGAGTACCATCCTGCACGATCAAGACTTCAACACTGCATGGGTTGAAAAACAGCTTGCCCACGTCGATAAGAACTCTATTCGTGGAACGTATAACCACGCTCAGTATCTGGATGGTCGCAGGGAAATGATGCAATGGTATGCCGACTATATGGAAGCGCTCGAACGAGGCGAAAATGTGGTACATGGCAAATTTGGGAAACGAGCCTAACTGGATGAATAGACAGAGGTAATTGACTTTAGTAGACTATACAATATGTTAAAGAATAAAGCTATGTCTAGGGTCGCTCCCGAAAACCCGCACACCTCTACGGGCTGGCATAGCTCCTACTAAATAGAGGGTGTGGGGTAGCATATGGATATTAAATCGATTGATTTTGATTTGATCAATTACCATGCAATGCAAATCCTTCAATTTTATCGAGATATAAGGCTATGTGCGTTAGCTTCTATAAGGATAAGCACTGACACTATTGAAGGTAAAATGGAAACGGCAAAAAAATGTGAGAAGGTCTTAGAAAAATTTTCACTTGATGTAAAAATTAATGATTCACATAAAATCATTAATGATTTTATATCCACGGCTTCTATTAACCGGGCTATTGAATTGCTTGGAATGGAATATAATTACAACGTAAATTTCTATGAGTATAGTCTTTATTTTTTATCCATTGATGGATATAAAGAAACAAAATGTGATAGCGGCGAGTTTAAGAAAATTGATGACATACAATT
>NZ_JADEUF010000183.1 GCF_015163655.1 Xenorhabdus griffiniae
TCATTAATAGGTGTCATTTTTTCACTAGTACCTTTTCCTTGTTTTTTTCCTCTTCCTCTTGATTGACTAATGGATTTATTACTAACTTCTTTTGAAAAACCTGCTTTAAAATCTAGTTTGAAAATTAGTTTTATTCCTTCATGAGAAAAAGAAATCCCTATTCCTGTAGAATCACATATAAGATCAAAAGAAATCTTTGCTGTTCCACCACCGTATGTACTAAGCATTCCCTCAACAAAAAAAACTCTAGCGCCAGTATCAAATCCTATTTTTATTGCCAATCCTAAACTACTTCCTGTTTTTCCAATGACATTCATTTTTTGCTCTTTTCTTAATACAGAAACTCCTGTGTTTAGTATTTCACCAGATATAATTAGATCAGCATAAGGAAGGCCTCCTGCTACTACTCTATTTTTGTGATCCTTAAGTTTATCCATTTGATCTTCCATTGATGTTCTAAAGCTTCTCCATTTATCTCCTGTGACTGGAGTGGCAAATATAGCAATTATCACATTAATAATATCGAGAGTAATTGTTAATCCTATGAGAGGTGAAAATAATAAATTCCATTCATACTCAAAATCAGGTCTTGAGTTAACTATAATCAGCTCTTTTTTACCTTTTGCTGAAATATTAGGTCCGTTTAATAACGCATCTTTAATGCCAAAAGAACCGCCAGCTTTCTTTAATATACTGTTTATAACTTTATCTAATAATCTTCTGATTTTTTGAGTTACTGAATTTTTGTTATTCCATATATTTTCATTGAGTTCACCTAAAATAAAATTATAAGGATATTTTTCGTCAAAAAATTTAATTTCTGATTTGAATTCAAGAGTTGATTTCCTTTCGTTAACATATTTATTGATGTCACTCCATTTTTTTACTCCTAATTCTTTTTTTAGTTTTTTTACATCTTCTTTTGTAAAATCAGAGCGTTTTGCGACATAATGATCTTTTACATTATTTTCAAAATTAATTTCGAAAGAGGCGGACAACGTATATTGGGGATATACATTAATTTGTGTGCTTTGTACTAGCCCTGAACAATCAGTAGTTTGAGAATAATACTTTATTTTCCCTATACTATTATTCCATGATTTAAATAGATCTTCAATCCTATCCCAAATATCTATTCCTGGTAGTTTTGCTTCAGGTAATTTTGCATTACTCCTAATAGTATAAGTTGAACTTTTATGACTAGGGCCAAGTTCAAACTTCTCTTGACTTTCGTGTGAATATATATGCGTGCTGGGACAATTGGGTTTTCCACTTATACATCTAATAGGCGTTAATTTTGAAGTGAGTGTATGCTCTCTTTTGTCTGAAATAATATTAATGATTTCGAACGTCTTGTGTTTTTCAGGGAAATTAATATAAGTTTCTTTTTCCCCTTTTATCTCATATTTATGAGTGCAAGACGGTGGAGTATCACATGTTGCACAAGCTTTTCCTGCATTAATTCCAACGACAGTATCCATTCCTATTACTCCTTAATATTGTAAATGAACTGATTGGCTCTATACCAGCCAGGAGTCCCATCATCAGTAAGGTTGGTCAGAATTGATTTATCAAAGTTATCAATGTCAAAATTGTCTTCTCTGATCACTTTTTTAAGAATGCCTTCTATAGAGCGAGTATCTGTTATTTTCTCAGACATAAGGTAATCATAGAAAAAAGCTAAGAAGGGTAATGAGTTGTTGATGCTGATACTTATTCTTAGTTCTGCTAATTCAGATAGCAAAATGGAATCAAGCTTTTGTAAATACTGCTCTTTTTTCTTTATTTCTATCAGTTCATACTGCTCTTCACTGATTTTGAAAATTTTGTATTTCCCCTTAGCATTATCGGGAAAAGGTTTTCTGATTTTTACAAAGTTATCTGTGCGTTCTTCTTCAAGGTAACGTGTTGTGATCCGCGTGATTGGCCCCAAAAAACAATGTACTTCCCAGTCACTTAGCACACCGAGAAAATCCCAGATATTACGTGGATCATAAAAACGGAAAAAGACCGGTTTTTCTTGTTGGGGAAGCAATACTTGCAGGTATTTTCGTAAATGTTGGCGCACGGTTTTCATGTCTGCTGCACTGTGAACGAAAATTCCCCACGGGGATTTGCGACATTCCAGCCAGATTTTGACTTCTTCCGTCACCTGCACCAGATAAGGCACAATGTTAACCAGTTCTGGTTGAAGAGGTTCTCCGTAAAGGCAAGTGGATGGCGGATCGTAACGTTCCAACGCTAAAAACAAATCGGGTTCTGCCGCGCCATCAATAATGGCGTACAGTTTTTCCTGAATCATTCCTGCTTCTCCTTCCCTTTCATGGGGCGGCACAGGGCGACGAACATTGAACCTTCGCTTGCCGCTGCAAGCAAAATGGCGGGAACAGCAAGGGCTTGTTCAGGTAAATGTTCGGTAATGAGCGTAAACACTAAACCTGAGCGAGCAAATCGTTGAGTCATTTTATTCATGAGCTATCGGTGTATAAATCCTCAGTTATCGTCAGAATGGTAAAAATAATTTGATGATAAAATAATATATGATTATTTTTAATACAGAGACAAACAGAATATAATAGAATTATTTATACATACAACTATGAATAAAAGTACATCAGCAAATTTGTGATTAACTTCTCTTCTTAAGTAAAATAGTAAAATCAGTAAATTACCTCACTGGGTCTTCACATCGATAACGGGGTTTTCATACGGCCTTATCCAAAGGCAGGTGATTCACCTCCTGTCTGTAGATTAATATTTCTTATTGAGCAGTGAAATTGTTCATATAAATTCGCTGCTCAAATTTAAATAAAGATTTATATATTTGCCTGTTAGATTTAGGCTTTTTTTAAAATAAACTTATATTTATTAACAAATAAAAAACAGTAAAAATAATATTCATTTACAAATTAAGTTTGTCATGTGTATACAATAATCATTTATCTTCGATATTCATGGCATTGTCCATTCTATCTGCCGGCAATCTCCACAAATTAATTAGTGGAGATTGTTGCAATAACAGTGCATGTTAGTGAAAACAGCAGAAAAAATAACACAATTATTTAGAGTGAGACTCCCAAATTCTGGAAAAACGTTTCACATTACTGGCGGTGTAAATGACAGTATGTGAAATATTACGGTGTCCAAGATAGTCTTGGATCAAGCGGGTATCGCGACCGAGATCAGCTAATGCATAACCACAAGCGTGCCTTAACATATGCGGATGTGGAGAAACACTGACAGACGCCTGCTTTCCATAGCGTTTTAATAAACCATAAACTTGCTGGCGTGAAACAGGACCTGATTTTTGAGAAAGAAATACCCACGGTGAATCGGCTTCGCGCCATTTTTGGCGGATATCTAGCCACTTATTTAACGCATCAATTTCTTCTGGAATTAAAGGATGTGTGGTTGAAAGCCCACCTTTTAACCGTCTGATATGAATGATTGCTGAGTTCAAATCGAGATCAGATAGGCATAGATTACATAACTCACTTACCCTAAAGCCGTGAATGAAACACATTAACAGCATGCAATAATCACGCTCTGCGTGACGTCCTTGTTTTGTTGCTGCCAAAATTGCGTCTATTTCGTATCGGGTTAAAAACTTACGTTGTTTCATGAAATTATTATTCCTATGAAATCAGAGAGATAAATTGTGAATGGCAAGGTATTTAAGTTAATCGAATACAACAAAACATTAGTGTTTTTTAAACATGATTAGCTAAATACCAGATTGATTTAATTGGAATAGCGCAAATAAAAAATTGCTGCTTATTTTTGTCTTATTTTTAATGAAAATGCTAATTGGAATCGTATAAATACGTACTATGTGATTCTGATACCCAGAATGAGGTATTCATAAATAGAATTCCATATATAAAAACAACTCTATTGAACTTTACAAC
>NZ_JADEUF010000184.1 GCF_015163655.1 Xenorhabdus griffiniae
GCTCAATATCTTTATTTTCCATTCGTTATTTCCTGTTTTAAGATAAAAAGAATCCCTGACGTGTTGACGCCATTAAAATTAATTCGGTAATGATTGCTATTTAATTAGGCAACGATAACCCCGTGGGTAATAATGGAGCGGATGCCTTAATTTTATTGATGGCTTTAATTAACTCGCTTCGCTCTTCGATGCTAAATTGATTTAATTCCAGCCCATGGCGTTCTTTTTTAATATTGGCAAGAAAGAAAATGGCTGCCAGTACGCGAATATTATCGCCATAATTTTTATTACGCTTATTCCGCATCTCATCAATAAAACTCTTTAATTGCTCGTTACCCGCTTTAAGATGTTGCTGCCTGATTTTTGCCAGTTGATTTAAACCATTCACGCGCACATCAAACGCTATTTTTCTGGCGCGTTGTTCAGTTGATTCAAATTGGTATTCCGTGTTCATTTAAACCTCACCGAATAAAAAACAGAAAAAAATAAGCAACGGAGCATAAGACAATCGGGAAAATAAATCCGTCACCTGACTTTGTATGGAATGACTTACTAGTTAACCTGTACTGGTGCTGCTGTTGCTTTAATTCGTTCATGCTGACCTCAGACTAACGATGCTCCCATCCCTGCCATAACATCAACCGCTGAATTAAATGCAGGGTTAGAATGCAATCTTGATGAAATAGTGACCCCCGCCAACGTTAATAACCGCACTGCGTTATTGACCGTCTTCTTAAACTCCGCCACACGGGTCTGGTTAAAATGCTCACCCGAAACAGCTTCACTTGCCAGCTTACCCACTTCTGCCGTAGCACCTAACAGGTAGCTTGGCATATTGGCATCACAAACTTCATTCACCGGCACAGATGGCTGACACTGTAATTGCTCCAGCAGGCCATCCAGAATGGAGGCATCTTCGGTTACATCGGTTAACTTCATTAAGTCAACACAAGTCAGCATGTGAGACTGCTCAGGGTTCAACTTATTACGCAACATTTGCGGTGTCATGCCGATGCTTTCGGCAATTTGAACTAGACTACCTTTATGCGTATTGGAGAACGCACGACACGCATTATCAAAGTGCGATTGTTTGGATACTTGATAATCAAACATGTTAGTCCTTCCAAAAGTTCCTATAATTGGTATTACTAACCAACGATGATACGAAAATTGGAATGACCAAGAGATTCACGAATCTGATCAGCTTTGTACATCAGATAGCGTAGGCTTACACGCCCCTTATTTTTTTCCTTTTTAACCATGTACTTAGCGAGTTTCCCATGATGGATTTTCTGGTAAACAGAACCGCGAGAAATACCTTCCCATTCCGCGAACTCTGCAGGTGTTGCCAGCTCTTTTGGTACATGAATTGATATATCTATGCTCATAGTGCATTATCTCTTAGTTTTAGTTCGTTTTACGTTGTTTAATTCCAACTTCTAAACTCTCATATTAGAAGTTTAAGATAAAAATACAGTCCTGATATTGCATTGTCAAGCGGAGGGTTTAATTTGAAGATCACTTCAGGTGTGGATACGGGAGGCAGAGAAGCCGTCAACCGGCTGATGGCTGCCTATGGGTTCGATACCCAAATAGCATTGGTTAAGCATCTGGGAGCGTCGAAAAGCACTATGGCAAACAGGCTATTACGTGACAGCTTCCCTGCTGATTGGGTTGTCCAGTGCGCTCTAGAAACGGGCACATCTTTGCTCTGGCTAGCAACAGGGCAAGGAGAAATGCACCCAACGGTAGATAATGAAAATAAGTCCAAAAACGAGACTCAAGCAACAATTAGGCCGTTATCGAAACTAATTACCCCATCCATAAGGCAAGTAAAAATCGAGAACGGCGCGCTTCTTGAACACGATGAAGTTTTCCTAGACCACAGTCTGATCCCTGGAGAAGCTGATAACTACCTTTATGTTAAAACCGCTGAATGTTTCTATATTGTTGATAAATCAGTAAAAAAAGTAAGTAATGGCTACTGGCTGATAGATATTGATGGAATGAAAAACATAGCCAAAGTTGCGCGCATCCCCGGTAATAAAATTATCGTTCACCAAGATGAATCGTCTTTCGAATGCTCCATTGATGATATTGATATCATTGGACGCGCTGTAAAAGTCATAAAGAGCATCTGATCATGACTATTAGAAAGCAGCCGAACGGAAAGTGGTTGTGTGAATGCTACCCAAACGGGCGTGACGGCAAACGCCTACGTAAGCAGTTTGCGACAAAAGGCGAGGCCATCGCTTTCGAAAACTTCACTATGGAAGAGGTGAATAAAAAGCCCTGGCTGGGTGAAAAGGAAGATCGGCGACACTTGTCCGAAATAATTGAACAATGGCATTCACTTTACGGGCAGACTCTTGCTGACCCAAAACGACTAATGGCGAAACTGAACATTATCTGTAATGGGCTGGGCGATCCCATTGCCTCAGAGTTAACGGCAGGTGACTTCACAAAATACCGAGAAGCCCGGTTAAAAGGTGAGGTTAAAAATGAAGAAGGTACGCTGATGTCGCCAGTTAAGCCCCGAACAGTGAACCTTGAACAGCGCAACCTATCATCTGTTTTTAGCACTCTGAAAAAATTAGGCCACTGGCCTGCGCCCAACCCGCTTGCAGGTCTACCAACATTTAAAATCGCAGAAGGTGAACTGGCGTTCTTAGCGCCGGAAGAAATTAAGCGCTTACTTGATGCCTGCGCCGATTCCCAAAACTCCAGCCTGTTAATGATTGCGAAAGTTTGTTTAGCTACCGGGGCACGCTGGAGTGAAGCCGAAAATCTACAGGGTCATCAAATAACAAGGTACCGAATCACCTATACAAAAACCAAAGGTAAGAAAAACAGAACCGTTCCGATATCTCAGGATTTGTACGAGGAACTCCCTAAAAACAGAGGAAAAATATTTACCCCCTGCCGAAAAGCCTTTGAACGAGCAGTTAAACGTGCGGGGATTGACCTACCTGAAGGACAATGCACTCATGTTCTGCGTCATACTTTCGCTAGCCACTTTATGATGAATGGCGGAAACATATTGGTATTGAGGGATATTCTAGGTCATGCCGATATTAAAATGACTATGATTTACGCTCACTTTGCGCCCGATCACTTGGAAGATGCAGTAACAAAAAACCCCCTTCACAATCTCAACTGGAACCGCTAATTTATGGCGGCGATTTGGCGACAGATAAATAAAAACACATAAAACCGAATGACACAAAATAAGAATAACCACATGAAAAATAAAATAATATATTGTTTTTAATGCTATTAAATTAGTATGTAGGAATTTCGGACGCGGGTTCAACTCCCGCCAGCTCCACCATTTTTGTATTCGGAAATCATCGGAATACACCGAAAGTAAAAGAAAAAGCCCTAAATCATAATGACTTAGGGCTTTTTTATTGCCTGTTTATATTCGTTTAGCATCGTTATAACTCGATAGTTTTGGTAGTATGTTTGGTAGTAAGTCGGCTACACTACAAAAACACTTACTACCAAAACCCAAATACCCAAGTAAACGCATTATATATTTAAGTTTTTCGCAAAAAATGTCGTCCCGACGTCCCAAAAACACTTAACTATATGATTTATAAAATAAAATACTATAGAAACGTCGTCCCAGACATATTTTCGCACACGTCCCAAAGCAGAAAATAAACATCAAGATATTGATTTAAATAATAAAAAATAAACAAAACACTTGTCCCCAGCACACAGCACAAGGTTAAAAAGATAAAAAGTTAACGCGATGCTCAACTTTAACACCCAATAACGAGCGTTTGTTGAAGCCAGTCGCGTTGTTTTTTACCTTGTTTAAAGTTGGCAAAAATACCCAATGTGTGAGAAAGCAG
>NZ_JADEUF010000185.1 GCF_015163655.1 Xenorhabdus griffiniae
AATAAAAAAATTAAATTTATTAGCAAGATAAAGAAACTTTCATATGTAAAAATATTTACAACAGACAACGAAACTCAATTTAAAAATAATTCAAACTTAATAATACGAATATTGATATAAATCAAATTCACTTACCCCACATTAAAGTAATAATTATAAAAAACTGAAATCGACATAACACTGCTCATAAGAACAAGAAGAAATCATCCATAAAGCAATAAATAAAAAATATAAGGCAGAATAAACAAACTTTTATAAAAACAAAAAATAGAGCCTCACTATCCTGATGAAAATATATTTTTCTCTTTGATGATTTATATTTTAATTCCATAGAGGTAATTCAATGAATAAAGGCAATGTATGGTTAGTGGGAGCTGGCCCTGGTGATGCGGGTTTAATTACAGTCAAAGGATTACGCTGTATTCAATCTGCGGATGTCATTGTTCATGACCGTCTCGTCAATCCTGAACTTATTGCCCAGGTATCCGACCACTGTGAAATTATTAATGTTGGGAAAGAACATGATTACCATCCCATCCCACAAGACGAGATTAATCAAATTCTGGTCAGACATGCGCAGGCAGGAAAACGGGTTGTTCGCTTAAAAGGCGGCGATCCCTATGTTTTCGGCCGTGGAGGGGAAGAAGCGGAAGTGCTGGCACAACATGGCATCAAATTTGAAGTCATTCCGGGGATCAGTTCCTCAATTGGTGGATTAACCTATGCCGGTATTCCCATTACCCACCGCAATTATGCATCGAGTTTCCACGTTGTGACTGGACACACTTCTCAAGGCAATGAACAACAGAATTGGGAGATACTCGCCCAATTGGAAGGCACATTAGTTATTCTAATGGGGATGAGCCGCCTGATGGAGATCTGCCAACAATTGATGCTATATGGTAAATCCCCCACAACACCTGCTGCGGTGATCATGTATGCCAGCCATCCCAAACAAGAGAGCGTGACAGGCACATTGGAAACCCTGGCTGCAAAAGCGGAAGCGAAGCATTTACATGCCCCCGCGCTGATTGTGGTTGGTGATGTCGTCAATTTAGGGGCAATGCTCTCCTTCCCTCCCACTTACGGAGCAATACCATGAGTGAACATGGCGGCAATATCATCGGCATTGCCCAGCAATATGGCCTTTCCGCCAATGAGCTGATTGATTTCAGTGCCAATATCAATCCATTAGGTGCATCAGAACGGGTTAAGGTGTTGATCAAAAATAGTCTTGCCGACATCGAAAAGTACCCAGATGCGGAATATCGCCACTTGCATCAGGCGATAGCAGAGGCCCATCAATGCGATTACAACTCAGTAATCGCAGGCAATGGTGCAACAGAACTGATCTATGCTGTCACCCGTTATCTCAATCCTAAGCGCGCCTTGCTGCTTATCCCAGGATTTGCTGAATATCGACGAGCTTTGCGGCAAATTGGTACAGAAATTATCAACTATCCATTAACAGAGGAAGCCGGATTTCAACCTGATTTACGCCTGCTTAATACGCTTTCCACAATTCAACCCGATTGCGTTTTTATCGCCACACCCAATAATCCTACCGGATTAATGCCGGACAATCCGTTTATGCAATCGCTAGTAGAACATTGTGAGCGACAAGGGATTGCATTGATTGTCGATGAATCCTTTATTGATTTTCTCCCTGAGAATCGAGGGTTGATTCCGCAAGTGGCTGTCTCTAAGCATCTTTATGTATTACGTTCAATGACCAAATTCTTTGCCATTCCCGGATTACGTTTGGGCTATTTAATTAGCGGAAATATCGCAGGGATTGCAGAGATGAAAAACCGGCGTGAACCGTGGTCAATGAATGCCTTTGCTGCGCGGGTTGGAGAAATTTTGTTTGATGAACATGACTATATTGCTGCAACACATCAATGGCTAACATCACAGCAACATTATCTATGGACCCAGCTTTTAACTTTCCCAGAACTGACTGTCTGGCCGCCATCGGCTAATTTTCTGTTCTTCCGCTGTCATAAACCCAATGTTGATTTATGGCATGCTTTACTTAAATATCGGCTGTTAATTCGTCATTGTAAAAATTATGTTGGGTTAGATGAACGCTACTATCGCATAGCCGTGCGCAGTGAGTGGGAAAATCAGCGCCTAATTGCAGCGATGCAACAGGTTTTTGCCTATGGCTGAAGCCTCTTGTCCCGCTTCCTGTGGAGAGCTGCTACAAGGATGGCTGTTTGGAGGAGAAAAGTTAATCTCCTGCCCAATCAATTGGTTCAGTTGTGTTTCCGTTAGTGAAGGAATTCCCATACCACATGAACGGCCACGTATGCGCCAAATGGTAAATTTACTGCTGAATTACTGGCAGGAACCACCAGAATTGACTGCTGGCTTGCGTATTGAATATCAATCGACAATTCCAATCGCCAAAGGCATGGCCAGCAGCACAGCGGATATTGCTGCTACCGCCCAGGCCACCGCCAGATTATTGGGTAAGTCACTGGAAAGCACGGAGCTAGCACAACTCTGTGTCAAACTGGAGCCTACTGACAGTACAATATTCAAACGATTGACCTTGTTTGACCATCTCACCGCCCAGACTCAAATTCCCTTCGATTGGCAACCTGATATTGATATTTTGCTGTTGGAAAGCCCACAAACCATTTTGACAGAAGAATATCACCAACAGGATCATCACGCACAAGGGCGGGATAATGCCCTTTTATTCCAACATGCCTGGTGGCAATTTCATACCGCGAACCAACAGCATGACTATGACCGCCTTGGGGAGGCTTGCACGTTAAGCGCCATCGCCAGCCAATCGATACTACCGAAACCCTGTTTTGATCAACTGCGGGATTTGGTTGAGCAAACGGGTATCTATGGCCTGAACGTTGCCCATAGTGGCAGTATCGTCGGCCTGTTGTTCGACTCACATCGCCATGACGTCAATTACCTACGCTGGTGGCTGCATCAAAAGAAAATTTCTGAGCACTATCCAAAAACTCACCAGGTTAAACTCATTGCGGGGGGTGTTCGCTGAAATCTATACATATCTTCACATTTTCCTTATTATAAATAACATAATTTAAACAATGAATTAAACCCTATGGAAAATACAACTCTGACACCCGCTACAATTGACGCTTTCATGTCACTCGACATTCGCATTGGCAAAATTATCAAAGCAGAAAAAAACGTGAAATTAGGCACCCGAATGTTGTAATTTTTTAAGTCGTAAAATAATAGGAATACCATGAGAACACAGAAAAGATGTATGGGTTACGTCGCTATCGTTGTAGATGATTATGATAGAGCTATCGATTATTACACCAATAAATTGGGATTTACATTAGTAGAAGATACGCCACAGCCAGGAAAAAGATGGGTTGTTGTCACGCCAAACCCGGAAAGTGACTGTAACTTACTGCTGGCAAGAGCCTCTAACGAAAAACAAGAAGCATTTATTGGTAACCAATGTGGCGGACGGGTATTCTTGTTCCTGCAATCTGACGACTTTTGGCGTGATTATCACAAAATGAAAGAAAATGGCGTCCATTTTTGTGAGGAACCCCGTCAGGAAGAATATGGTATGGTCGTCGTTTTTGAAGACATTTATGGAAACCGTTGGGATTTATATCAGAATGCGGTTGCTTAGAGGATTCTTATAAATATGACCATTAGCCCAATTATATTGGGCTATTACTTGGATTCGACTAATAAGAGCACTCTTTATATCCTGGATCAATAAAAAAAGTCATCAACCTTATTTAAAATAGATATATTACTCCTTATCAATACCCGTTAATAAATATTAACCATATCCATATTC
>NZ_JADEUF010000186.1 GCF_015163655.1 Xenorhabdus griffiniae
ACTGACTCGCAAGACCTTATCTTTTTCAAAATCCATAGAAATGCATGACAGAGTCATTGGGTATTATTTGAACATTCGTCACTATCAATAAATTGGAATCATGACCAAAAAAAGATAAGTGAACCAGCTAAGATAAAAGGAATATTTTTTTGCATTGCCCCAGAAATTGCAGCTACCCAAGGCCGTTTGGTAAAATTTTGCATAGCAGGTGCAAATGAGTCAGATAACCAAGACATAAATGCTTGCATTTTGTATCTCTCTTTAATTTTTCCTCTGAAATTCCCTGGTGAAATTTAATTTAAAAAATTAAGTTAGTTTTTCAGGGTATTTATGGCTAACTCGAGTAATGCTTTACCATCTAATCTTCCATAGATTTCTTGTGGTACTACCAATACAGGAATATGATAACGGTCGGCATGTTTCTGAAACTCTTTTTGCTGTGAAGCATAGTGTGGCCCAAGGAATAAAATATCGATGACAGAAAAATACTCTGCAACCTCACTTTCACTTCTGGCTTCAACAGTGACAGGGATGGCCTTATCTTTTGCTGCATTGCGGGTTCTGGTTGCCAGCATTCCGCTAGAAATACCTGCACCGCAGCATAACATAATAAATATCTTCTTCATGTAATCCTCTTTTTATTGATTTGTTCATTGATTGCTGTTTTGTGATGTGGATACACTCTCTACCATTTCTTTTGCATATTCAAATTAATATTTGCACTCATAGAGGGCAGGTTTTTATTTTTAAATAAAAATATTGGCAGTAATATGTACGCATTAAACTGCAAGTTGCAATTTACAACACTATATGAAATCACACGCACCTTGGAGTTATATGGGTATAAAATAATTATTTTTAACTTTATGGGTATTGTTATGCTAAGAATTAAACTGAAAGATTTATTAAATTACCTATTAACCCAGAAGGCCCCTGTTTCAGCATTAAAATTATCTCAAGTTTTGGCAATATCAATAAGATCTGTAAAAAATTATGTTGCGGAAATTAATGGGTTTTATGAGCGAAAAATTATTATTTCCAGTCGGCAGGGATATTTGTTGTCACAAAATTTATCATCGCAAAATATAGTAAATCAGTTAAATTGCCAGAAAAACAGTTTACCCAAAACGTATCAGGAAAGAGCACACTTTATTATTAAGGCTATTTTGTTATTTAAGAGAAGCAGTAATATATATGACCTCAGCAATGATTTATGTATAAGTGATTCTACGTTAAAGGCATTAGTATACAAGATGAATGCATCATTTCAACGCTTCAACGTGAAATTCTTATGTAAAAACAGTCATATTGAAATATTAGGCACAGAGCATGATTTAAGAAAATTAGTTTCTTACACGATCTTTGAACAAACAAGCTATCGTTTTATTGACTCCAAAGTATTGGAGAAAATATTTGAAGAAAAACAAGTGAAAGATGTTGTTGAAATAATGACCAGTATTTTTGATAAATGGGAATTGTATCTTAGTGACTTTTCGTATACCAATCTTATTTTACACTTCCTGATATTGATAGAACGCTTGAAAAAGGGCAGGTATCTGGAGAATCAATCATTACCTAGAGAAAATAGTGATCTAAGATTGATCTCTGATGAGTTATGCGACAAACTCCAACTTTGTTTTGGCATTCTTATTCCTGAAAATGAAAGAAGATCTTGCTATCTTTTTTTGAAAACCAATACAAACCTTAATAAGGTAGATAATGAAGTCATTGATTTAGTTGGCGCTAAACTTTATCAACTGACTCGGCAATTAGCTGAGTCCGTGCAAGAAAATTACCTGATTGATTTAGCCTCTGATGATTTTATTTCTTTGCTGTCCTTACACTTGTCAGGGTTACAAACAAGGTTGAAACATAAAATCTATACTAAAAATCCCATGTTGGAAATAATCAAAAAGGAATGCAGAATCGTTTTTGATATTGCTATTTTTATCTCTTTGCAATTGAATAGCTATTTCAATAATACATTAAATGAAGATGAAATTTCTTTTATTGCATTACATGTTGGGGCTGAGTTTGAACGGCAGAAAAGAAATATTACTAAAGTGAGAACTGTACTCTTGTGTCCGAGTTATCGTGGAATTGAAAATAAAATTTACCATCAGCTACTACGTGATTTTGGTGATGAAATAAATCTAATTAAGATTATTTCCCAGCCTGCTGAATTGGAAGGTATAGAGTTTGCGTTATTGATTACGACAATAAATTTTTCTCCAGAACGATATTGTGAAACTGTCTACATATCCCCTTTCCATTTAAGAGATAAGCATTCTGAATTGATGGAAAAAATTGACATAGCCAATGCGAACCGGAAAAGGGCCACATTAATCCGAAATATTGATTTATTCTTTGATCCCGAACTTTTTCTTTTTAATCCCAATTTTCGCAATCGGGATGAACTTATCGAAATAGTGTGCCAGAAAATGTTAGCGAAGGGCTATGCTGAAGCTGATTTTATCAACGCTGTGTATGAGCGTGAACATGCATCTTCGACAGCTTTTGGCATTTTAGCGTTACCTCATTCGATCAAACTGGATGCGGTGAAAACCTGTATCGCTGTAGTCATCAGTCCAAAAGGCATACGTTGGGGAAAAGATGAACGAGTACATGTGGTGTTTTTGAGTGCAATAAATCGGGTTGACAGGACGTGTTTTGCTGAGAGTTACGATGCGCTGTTAGATATCTTTAATCACGATGGTAGCGTTATTGGTGCACTTGGTAAAATCACTGACTTCGAAAAGTTTCGAGATATTTTAATTGAATATCACCATCATTAAAGAAATGAATTCCCAGAAGTATAATGGCTATTTGGTTGATATAAAATAAAAAACCACCTACCAAAGTGGTTTTTTCGATGGACAAAAGAGCTGATCATAGATTTTCTTCGATAACTGCTCAGATTGTGGGACAAAGTTTTTCGCAGTTAGTTTAATTGAGGATCTAAAATATCTATTACTTTAGTGAGTATTTCATCAACAATGCCAGGCGTAGCCTGCGCTGAATAGGTAGCTTTGAGTTCATTCAAATCAAGTGAGCGGATTTGGTAACAAAGCACAACACCGGTAATTTTTCCAGTATCGGTACTTGAGCCATCAAGATATACGGTGACAGCTTCAGAACGTGCTATTCCTCCTCTACTGGTAATTGGAACGCAAAGTGCAGTACCTAGCTTTTGATTTAGTGCAAATTCAGAGATAACCAGGTAGTAATGCGCCCCTTTAAACTCTCTGTCGCTAACGGGATCGCCATTAGCGTGCCAGATTTCGCCTTTACTTGGGAAGTTCCTTCTACGTACCATTAAATCACCTCATTACCAACAGGATGAGAATTTATGTCGTCGGCTGTTGCTTCGTTGAAAGTCTGTATTTCTGTTTCATCGATGCCCTGCAACAGTTCAGAAAGAGACTTCCGGCCTCTGGCAATTCTACCCGTTGGTTTGATGCTTATTGTGTCGCCTGATGGTGTTATATCCAATGTCATGCCTACAGACCATCCCATTACTGTTGCAACATCATTATAAAGAATTGTGTATATAACATATACATCATTAATCATATTCCGTTGAGTTTAGATCATGCCTCATAACCGATTATAGAATACAAAACTGTATCTTTAGTTTAGCTTCCTGAATTGAAATATTCGGGTCGTGACATCAATTTATTGAATCATGTATAGTATGCCTATTTGGAGAACATTCAGATGGCAAAGATTGATGTGACCTGTCCCTCTTGTTGTGCAGTTAAAGGGATCCA
>NZ_JADEUF010000187.1 GCF_015163655.1 Xenorhabdus griffiniae
CCGATTCGGTTTGTTGACAAAATCGACATTTCACTTCTACCGTTGCCATCTGATTTCCTGAAAAAGTGAGGAGTATACATGAGAAACAACAAATTGAATACGTGACCAAAATTAGCAGAAAAATACGACAACCCATTCTAGATATAATCATATGGCAATGTATGAACTATGAGATCCCGTCTTGACGGGATTTTTTATTATATAAGGAAACCTACATGCGCCCACACATCATCCAGTCCATCATAGATCACGCCAAAGCAGAATACCCCAATGAATGCTGTGGGCTGGTGGTTCAACATAGCCGCAAACAACAATATATCCCCTGTCGCAATACCGCACCTTTACCCACCGAGCAATTCAGCATTCACCCCGAAGATTATGCCAATGCCGAAGATATGGGGACTATTATTGCTATCGTTCACAGTCACCCCGACGCCACAACACAACCCAGTCAACTGGATATCGCCCAGTGTGACCTGTCACAAATCCCGTGGGTGATTGTCTCATGGCCCGAGGGGGATATTCGTACCCTGATGCCGACTGAGGGGATAAAACCGTTAATCGGTCGCCCGTTCGTGCATGGTATCTGGGACTGTTACGGCATTGTGCGCGACTGGTATCGGCTGGAGCGTGATATTGATATCCCGGATTTTGAACGCTCAGATAGCTGGTGGGAACGGGGCGAAAATCTGTATATGAAGCACTATGCTGAGGCTGGATTTGTGGAGTGCAGCGGTGAATTACAGGTGGGGGATGTGATCATTATGCAGGTACAGGCCAAAGAACCTAACCATGCCGGGGTGTATATCGGCGAGGGGTTAATGCTACACCACATGTACGGACAGCTCAGTCATCGCGTGTCGTACAGTGGCTACTGGCAGGAACGGACAATTATCACCCTGCGTCACAGGCACTCACCCGCTTCGGCGGGTTTTTTGTTGGAGTAAATCATGAATACAGTACGAATAATACGGCTGTACGGGATACTCGGTGCCCTGTTCGGGCGAGAGCACCGGTTGGCGGTATCGTCCCCTCAGGAAGCTATCAGGGCACTGTCTGTCCTGATTGACGGATTTGAAAAGTTTCTGCTGACCGCGAAAGAGCGCGGACTGACCTTTGCGGTGTTCAGCGGCAAGCGCAATATCAGTCAGGATGAATTGGAATTTTCCGGTGAGGACGATATCCGCATTGCCCCGATGATTATTGGCAGCAAAAAAGCGGGCGTGTTTCAGACTATTCTCGGTGCGGTGATGGTCGTCGCCGGGGCGTTTATGTGGATGACACCTTACGGTGCGCCAATGGTAATGTCCGGTGTGTCCATGATGCTGGGTGGCGTAGTGCAGATGTTATCCCCGATGCCGGGCGGACTGGCGCGACGGGAAGATCCGGATAACAAACCGTCCTATGCTTTTGGTGGGCCTGTGAACTCTGTCGCGCAGGGCAACCCTGTTCCGGTGGGCTACGGAAAGCGGCGTATCGGGGGCGCCATTATTTCAGCGGGCATTTACGCCGAAGACCAGCAGTAACGGTAATTGTTTTTTAGTCTCGCCGCACTTGCGGCTTTTTTTATGGGTGAACTATGGGAAATCATCTTATTCAGGGCAGCAAGGGCGGCGGTGGCAGTCCGCGTACCCCCGTTGAATCACCGGATTCACTGCAATCCACCTCGTATGCCAAAATCTTATTAGCATTGGGGGAAGGGGAATTCGCAGGTGGACTGGATGGCACCAATATCTTTCTGGATAACACGCCGATTATTGGTCCCGATGGTCAGGCTAATTTCGAGGGGGTGAAGTGGGAATTTCGTCCCGGCACCCCGCACCAGGATTACATACCGGGTATGCCCGCAGTGGAAAATGAACTGACCGTCGGCACGGAATTAGTCGAGTCATGGGTCAGATCGGTCACCAATACCCAATTATCCGCAGTGCGTATCCGGTTATCGTGGCCCCAGTTGCAAACCCAAAAAGAGGATGGGGATACCGTCGGCTATCGGATTGATTATACCATTGAAGTTGCTACGGATGGCGGTTCGTATCAGGAATTACCCACGCTGGCTGTTGATGGCAAGACCACCACGAAATACGAACGGTCACACCGTATTGACTTACCTAAAGCGCATTCAGGCTGGCAGGTGCGTGTGCGTCGTCTCACCCCGAAACAGAACAGTAACCGGATTGCCGATGCGATGGTGGTTGAGGCCATCACTGAGGTGATTGATGCCAAACTCAGTTACCCCGAAACCGCACTGTTATTTGTTCAGTTTGATGCTAAACAGTTCCGCAATATCCCTCAAATCTCATGTGAACCGAAGATGCGTGTTATCCGCGTGCCCGATAATTATGATCCGGAAAGTCGCACGTATTCGGGGGTATGGCAAGGTACATTTAAATGGGCGTGGACCGATAACCCCGCCTGGATACTGTATGACCTGATGATCAATGACCGGTTCAGTATTGGCACACGGGTTAAGACGGAAAACCTGAGTCTGGCAAAATGGGATTTATACCGCGTTGCGCAGTATTGTGATCAGCTAGTGCCCGATGGTAAAGGAGGGCAGGAGCCGCGTCATACCTGCAATGTCTATATCCAGTCACAAGAGGATGCATGGACGGTACTGAGAGATATTGCCAGCATTTTTCGGGGTATGACCTTCTGGGCCAACAACAATATGAATGTCCTGGCGGATATGCCACGTGATGTGGATTATCTCTATACCCGCGCTAATGTGCGTGACGGGAAATTTGTATATGCCAGTTCCAGCGAGAAAACCCATTACAGTACGGCCATGGTGAGCTGGTCAGATCCCCAGAATGGCTATCAGGATGCGGTCGAGCCTGTTTTCGATAACCGGTTAATCCGCCGTTATAACGTGAAACAGGCGGATGTGACGGCAATCGGCTGCACCCGCCAGAGTGAGGCGATCCGTCGCGGTAAGTGGATATTGCTCACCAACGAATATGACCGGATGGTGACCTTTACGGTGGGACTGGATGGCAAGATCCCGTTGCCTGGATATATCATCGGGGTGGCTGATGAAATGTTTTCCGGTCGTGTGTTGGGTGGGCGCGTGAGTGCGGTGAATGGGCGCAATATTACCCTGGACAGAATATCCTCAGCAAAAGTGGGTGAGCGGTTAATCCTGAATTTGCCATCGGGCAAAGCGGAGGGGCGCACCATTCAGGCTGTGAACGGGCCGATTGTCACAGTGACCACGGCCTACTCAGAAACGCCGGTCGCCGAATGTATCTGGGCGATTGATGCAACAGATTTAGCTATCCAGCAATTCAGGGTGACGGGCATTAAGGAAGGTGAGGACGGTGTATCCTTTGAAATCACCGCGGTTGAACATAACACCGACAAATACGCCCGCATTGACACTGGCGCCCGTATCGAAGAGCGGCCCATTTCTGTTATTCCGCCTGGCGTTCAATCCCCCCCGAAAAATGTCTCTATTAATAGTTACTCGGTCGTCAATCAGGGCATTGCTGTCACCACACTGCGTGTAACGTGGGATGCGGTGGAGAATGCGATTGCTTATGAGGCAGAATGGCGGCGGGATAATGGTAACTGGATATCGGCACCCCGCACCTCGACGCAGGGATTTGAGGTTCCAAACATTTACGCCGGTCGCTATCAGGCACGTGTCAGGGCAATCAATGCCGCTGAGATATCCAGTATCTGGGCGAATGCACCGGAAACCCATCTGAAAGGGAAAGAGGGCAACCCGCCGACACCGTTAGGCTTCAGAACAACGCCGATTATCTTC
>NZ_JADEUF010000188.1 GCF_015163655.1 Xenorhabdus griffiniae
GCAATAGCGCGGTGGTCCCACCTGATCCCATGCCGAACTCAGCAGTGAAACGCCGTAGCGCCGATGGTAGTGTGGGGTCTCCCCATGTGAGAGTAGGGCACTGCCAGACATCAATTTATACATGTTGCCGGTACAAAAGGCAGCAAGAATAAAGAAATTCGGTGGTGCGGTAGTTCAGTTGGTTAGAATACCGGCCTGTCACGCCGGGGGTCGCGGGTTCGAGTCCCGTCCGCACCGCCACCGTATTTAGGGGCGTAGTTCAATTGGTAGAGCACCGGTCTCCAAAACCGGGTGTTGGGAGTTCGAGCCTCTCCGCCCCTGCCAGTTAACAAATAAGTAATAATTGATATAGCTTTCAGATTAATAGCCCAGCTAATTTTAGCTGGGTTTTTTCTTATTTGTCATTTTATTGCACAGTTCTGATGTACTATAGTTCTGACATAGGATTTTAACTTCTAGTCTCGTGCCATTCTAATGTCTTTGTGGGCACTACCTTATAGTGCACTATACCGTACATTACTCCTTATTTTTCTATAAAAGTTGTTTTTGGGTAGTTACAGGTGCTTTCTCAACAGGAATTTTTAATAAGTGTTGGATAAGCGCTTGTTGGTCACTGTTTTGTAGCCATACAGCGTACAATGGTCGTTCTATTAACTGATTATTAGGTAAAGCAACGAGTTTTGGATATTCTTCTTGCCAATGTACAGGAAGGAAGGTTGCAGCGTTAACGCTATCCAATAACTCTTTGGCAATATGTGCTGATGTGGTTGTAATGATAGGTGGATGATCGTTCTTTAAGATTTGTTGTTCTTGCTGGTGAAAATCAGCTCCCCACTCTAATTTAATATAATTTGCTACTCCCTTATCAAGATTATGCTGGGTTGTTAATAAAATAAGCTGGATATTACCTATCAACTGGCTTTGAAACTCATCCATTTTGGGGGGTTCAGTGGTAATTAAGAGATCCAATTCACGAGAATGTAATTGTTTGACTAGCGACTGGCGCGTCGAAACTAGAGACTCGATTCTTGTTTCTCGATGGTGTTGATAAAATGTATTTATCCAAGATGTTAGATAACTTTCCCATAGGGATGCTGTAGCGCCGATAGAGAGTTTTGAATGCTGAGCGACATAATTGATTTCTTTCTTCGCCAATTGCCAGGTACTCATTAGTGATTCTGCATAAGGTACTAGGCGTTCTCCGGCTGCAGTTAGGCGGATATTATTACGATGTCGTGTGAATAGATTGGTTCCCAACTGATTTTCTAATTGGCGTATCCGAAAGCTAACAGCGGATTGTGTTAAATAAAGCGATTCAGCTGCCCGACCAAAGTGACGAGTCTTACTGACTTCCAAAAAGGTTTTCAGTAATTCAGTGTCCACATGCATCTCCAATAGTTTTTGTCGTTAAGATTTAAATATTTTGTTTTACAGAATGTCAAGCCTCCCTAATACTCCGCGCCATAATTAGTATGACTTAGAGTTAGGAGTGTGTCAGATGGCTGAAAGCTTCATCACGACTAATCGTTTTTTTGATAATAAAAATTATCCACGTGGATTTTCCCGTCATGGTGATTTCACCATCAAAGAGGCTCAATTGCTAGAACGTTATGGTCATGCGTTCAATGAATTGGACCTTGGTAAACGTGAACCTCAAACAGAAGAAGAAAAACTGTTTGTTGCAGTTTGCCGTGGTGAACGTGCACCTGCAACGACAGAGGAAAAGGTATGGACTAAGTATTTGGAAAAAATTAGCCGTCCAAAACGTTTTCATACTCTTTCTGGCGGAAAACCGCAGATTGATTCTTCAGAGGACTATACCGATACTGATGATTAATACCATCATTGTTATTAATCATCTACGCAAGAGGGGCAATTGCCTCTCTTCTAGCCAATAACTTATCCAGTCTGCTGCTGTAATTGAATAAGTAACCTATCCATACTTCGATAGCTGAGGGCTTCCATAATATCTGGTTTTTCTATTCTTGTTTGTTCTTTTAAGTCTGCAATTGTGCGAGAAACTCTAAGTATTCTGTGCCAAGCACGTATAGATAGTCCTAATTTCAATAAAGTATTTTCCAGAAAAACGGCATTTTCCATACTAATTTTGCAAATATCTTCGGTTTGTTTGCTACTGAGATGGGCATTGATGTGCCCACAGCGCTCTATTTGTATTTTTCTTGCCCTTGCTACGCGTTTTTTGATTTCTTGACTACTTTCTCCATATTTTGTTGATGATTGACTTAAAGTTCCTGGAGGGAGCAGAGGAACTTCAATAGAGAGATCAAAACGATCTAAAAAAGGGCCTGATAGTTTAGAGAGGTAACGTAATACTTGGTGTGGGCTACTTCGGTTATGTATTCCTTGATGATAGCCGGTTGGGCTAGGATTCATAGCTGCAATCAATTGAACTTGGGCAGGAAAACGGACTTTTGCTCTGGCACGGGATATTACTATTTCGCCGGATTCTAGCGGTTCCCGCAGGGCATCAAGGACACTGCGATTAAATTCAGGTAATTCATCCAGAAATAACACCCCATTATGGGCGAGAGAAATTTCTCCCGGTTTAGGTATTGAACCTCCTCCAACAAGAGCTGCCATTGAAGAACTATGATGAGGGGCTCTAAATGGGCGTATATGCCATTTTTGAGGATTAACTGGACATCCAGCTAAGCTATTGATTGCAGCGACGTCTAGAGCTTCCTGATGCGTCAATGGTGGTAATAAGCCACATAATCGGCTGGCAAGCATAGTTTTGCCAGTACCTGGAGGTCCGAGTAGCAGAAGATTATGACCGCCAGCCGCTGTGATCTCCAATGCGCGTTTAGCTTGTTCCTGCCCAATGATATCCTGTATATCCAGAATAAATGCTTCAGTTTGTAGTTCGCTAGGAGGAGGGGAGGATAAAGCCGCTGTTTCTCCCTGTAAGAAGTGGCAAACTTGTAGCAAATGATTTGCCATTAACGTTTCGTTCTGAGACAAAATTGCCAGTTCAGCTTGATTCTCTGAGGAAAGGATAAGCTGTCTTCCTGCTTTTTTTGCACTCAATGCGGCGGGAATTGCTCCCGTAACTTGCCGTATTTCACCAGAGAGTGCTAATTCACCTAAAAACTCATAATTATGTAGCTTATCTGTCGTGATTTGCTCTGATGCGGCTAAAATTGCAATCGCGATGGGTAAATCGTATCTTCCCCCTTCTTTGGGGAGATCTGCTGGTGCTAAATTGACAGTGATCCTTTTGGGAGGATAAGTAAAACCACTATTGATCAGAGCGCTTCGCACACGATCTCTGGCTTCTTTTACGGTAGTTTCAGGTAAACCAACAAGGGTGAGACCGGGTAAACCATTACTGATATGTGCTTCTATCGTGACGATAGGGGAATCAATACCAATTGTTGCCCGTGTATGAATAACGGCCAGTGCCATGATGCTCTCCTTAGCAAGAAAACTGTTATCATGGATTGATAAAAAATAATGAAAAGTCGCCTTTCATTGTTTTGTGAAAAGGTTCGTAAATATATTTATCATTATGAGAATGCTGATACTATTCAGTCGTTTGAATTTCAATAATAACCTAGTGTTATATCTGTCTCTTATAAACATATCCGAGCCCACCAGACCCAAAAACAAGGCGGATTGCGGCGGAGGGGTGGAAAAAAAAAAGGGGGGGG
>NZ_JADEUF010000189.1 GCF_015163655.1 Xenorhabdus griffiniae
GTGTGATGCTTTCCAGTGTAAATATTAATGATTAGGTTGATGTGATTATTGTTTTATATTATTCACACTTGATTTTATTTGTTTGAATGAAATCTGATTTTCAAATATAATTTAAATTAGCCATTCAGGGATGGCGGTATTTTATTTATTGCAAAGTAAATCATAAATATAAATTCTGTCATTCCTGTGATATTTCGATAAAGAATCAAAACCTTCTGTTGACCATCACTATAGAATATGGTTTTCAGTGAAAAATAAATTTTATACTTTTAAAGGGTAATATAATGGCTAACATGACAACAGTTCCTGCTGATGGTAAAAATATTATCAAAGGGCAACCCTTCAGTGTGGTTGTTTCAATAAGTGGTGAAGCTAATATTCAAAATACTGTGGAGGTCAGTGCTGTTCTCCCACCCGGTGTGAAATTACTCAAGACATTCCCCGGCAAAGTTGATAAAAAAATATATTCTCAACAACTGATATTTCAGGCCGATGAAAGCAGCGACGCTCACAAAATCAGTTTTACCTCAAACTCACAGAGCAAAGTACATACGGATGTAACCTACCATCCTGTCGATAATCCAGACTTGAATCCCGATACTTGTGTACTGAGAGGAGCTGCGGCTTATTTGTATGACTCTAAGCCTGTTGGATTAACGGGTTCTGGTCCAGGGAAGGACAACCCATTCGTTTCAGCATCAATCAATCCAATGTTAAATCAGGGAGGGGGAGCAATTTCAAACTATGATATTCCCCTTCGTACAACAGCTCCGCTGCGAATATACACAGAGGACGTGGATGAAATTTTCCCTTATGATATTGACCGGGATAATAATTTTTATTACTACCTGATTCAAAAAACATCAAGTGCAGCGGTGAACCTAAAAATATATGCTACTCAGAATGTACATAAGTTCGTTACGCTTGATACGATATTCAATGATGAGAAATACAGTCAAAGGCAAATCATATTTATTACGACTGTTTCGACTGATGTATCCGACAGCCTGGAGCCACCAAACATTGAAGAAACATATTTTTCTTCTACTTTAACAAGGCCGGAGCAACAAGTGGATGAGTTTACGTTCATGGTTCCGAGCTACGAGGGAGCCCAAATCGGCGATTTTATCATCGGGTTTGTAACGGACGATAAAAAAGACACTTTTAAGAAGGGGCTCTTCGTTGGGCAGCTAACAACTGAAGAAAGCGGATCTTATAGGTTGAAAGCCGATTACAACGACCTGTATTCGGGTGATAATCATATCAGCTATGTTACGCTTAACCAAACAGGTATGCCAGTAAGATCCAAGCTTAATTACATATATTATGATAATGGCGGTATTAACGGTCCAAGTTCCTTTGATGGACACCGGACTCTGGTTGCCCCAGAAGTATATGACCAGTACGGTCAATATATTGGCAGATTCGACCCAATTAATATCTACAGTATCGGTACAAAAGGGCTTGAGGTTTGGTTGCTATCCGATCCCACTAATCCAGATCATACCATCGCCGTAGGTGATCAGATCACGATTACAGCCTATATCTCACATTGCGTTGATACTTTCTCACCAGCACGTCCCTTACCGATTGTGGTGGTTGAAAATCACCCTGTGAAATCGACAGAAATAATAAAAAATGGCGATTATAAGTATTATAAGGCTACCATCATGCCCGATAAATTGATGGGGTATGACAGAGCCGATGGTTATGACGTAGGAGTGCTCACAATAGACTACAGCCGTCTTGCTCAGAAGCAGAAATCGAAAATTTTCACTAGGAGTTTTGGTACAGTCGAACCTCACTAACCTGAATGTGTGACAGCTAATAGTGACTGTTATTGGCTGCCACCTTTTATCAATATGTTTCTTTCGAAACAGAGTTAATATCCATTATTGAACATACCTAGAGAATGTGATTTCAAATTAAGAATAAACATAATATCTTGAAAGGATAATATAATGGCTAACATGACAACAGTTCCTGCTGATG
This sequence comes from Xenorhabdus griffiniae, assembly GCF_015163655.1. Taxonomy (GTDB): domain Bacteria; phylum Pseudomonadota; class Gammaproteobacteria; order Enterobacterales; family Enterobacteriaceae; genus Xenorhabdus; species Xenorhabdus griffiniae. The sequence goes on from NZ_JADEUF010000189.1 coordinate 1,993, forward strand.
GTAAAAATATTATCAAAGGGCAACCCTTCAGTGTGGTTGTTTCAATAAATGGTGAAAATAATATTCAGAGTACTGTGGAGGTCAGTGCTGTTCTCCCACCCGGAGTAAAATTACTCAAGACATTCCCCGGCAAAGTTGATGAACAAATATTTTCTCAACAACTGATATTTCAGGCCGACGAAAGCAGTGACACTCACACAATCAGTTTTACCTCAAATTCACCGAGCGGAGCACATACGGATGTAACCTATCATCCTGTCGATAATCCAGACTTGAATCCCGATACTTGTGTACTGAGAGGAACTGCGGCTTATTTGTATGACTCTAAGCCTGTTGGATTAACGGGTCCCGCCCCAGGGAAGGACAACCCATTCGTTTCAGCATCAATCAATCCAATGTTAAAGCAGGGAGGGGGGGCAATCTCAAACTATGATATTCCCCTTCGTACAACAGCTCCGCTGCGAATATTCACAGAGGACATGGATGAAATTTATCCTTATGATATTGACCGGGATAATAAGTTTTATTACTACCTGATTCAGAAAACATCAAGCGCAGCGGTGAACCTAAAAATATATGCTACTCAGAATGTACATAAGTTCGTTACGCTTGATACGATATTCAATGATGAGGAATACAATCAAAAACAAACCATATTTATTACGACCGTTCCGACTGATGTATCCAGCAGCCTGGAGCCACCGAGCATTGAAGAAACACTCTCGTCTTCTACTTTAACAAGGCCGGATCAAGCGGATGAGTTTACGGTCATGGTTCCGAGCTATAAGACAGCCCAAATTGGTGATTTTATCATCGGGTTTGTGACGGACGATAAAAAAGACATTTTTAAGACAGAACTTTTCGCCGGGCAGATAACAAGTGAAGAAAACGGATATTATAAATTTAAGGCCGCTTACAGTGACCTGTATTCGGGTGATAATCATCTTTGCTATGTTGCGCTTGACCAAACAGGTATGCCAGTAAGATCCAAGTTTAATTACATCAATTATGATAACGGTGGTATTAATGGCCCGAGTTCTAATGATAAACACAGAACTTTGGTTGAACCAAAGGTGTACGATCAAGACAACCAATTTATTGGTCTATATGATCCAATTAATATCGATAGCATCGGTCAGAAAGGCCTTGAAATCAGATTGCCATCTGACCCTAACGATTACGAACATACTATCGCCGCCGGTGATAAGATAACAATTACCGCCTATATTTCACATTGCATTGATACTCTACCGGAGAAAAATCGTCCGATGCCAATTTCTGTTCTTAAAAATTATATTGTTCAAAAGAGTGAAATATCCAATGGCTATTTTAAGTTTCAGCTAACTGCCGACAAGTTAATTGGGTATGCTGTTGCAGATGATTACGATGTAGGGTTAATCACAATTGTCTATAGCCGCCTTGCTCCGGCCCAAAAATCGAAACTTTACACTAGAAGTTTTGGTACTGTTGCACTTTAACCAGAATAATGGAAAGTTATAATATGTCAGTAAATAATATAATAATGGATGAAGTGCTCATCCCTCCAAGTTTACCACAAAGCCGTAATAATATTATTGACGAATCAGAACTAGATCAAAATATACTAGTG
>NZ_JADEUF010000019.1 GCF_015163655.1 Xenorhabdus griffiniae
ACATTAACCAATAATAAAAAGAAAATATCCATAAAAAATACAATCACTTGACTCATGGATTTCAACCAAAATTTGAATTTATCAGCTGAGTATAAATTATTTTATAATATGCTCACTTTTGAGCGTTTTTATTTTAAATAGAACTTATAGTCTCTTATGGATAGATGGTTCTTTATATTTGAGAGAGAAAAAGTTAAAGAAAGAGGGATACGTGCATGCATGACAGAGAAAAAATTGCTATTGTGGGGATATCTTGCCGTTTCCCTGGGTGTTATAACCAAGAGGAATTTTGGAAATTATATCAAGAAAAAAAATCAGCGATTGTTGAAATACCTGAATCCAGATGGTCGGTTAGTCAATATTACTCGCCCCATTTTGAAAAAAATAAATCTGCAAGCCGTTGGGCTGGCTTGGTAGAAAATTTTGACCGTTTTGACGCACCTTATTTTAATATCACGCCTCGTGAAGCGGAGTTAATGGACCCTCAGCAGCGCATTTCTTTGGAATTAGCGGTTGAATGTTTAGAAGACGCAGGATATGGCGTTTCTGATGTGAAATCCGCTGATATTGGTGTTTTTCTGGGGGTGTGTAATTTTGATTATAAAGAACGCCTGGAAAAATCCATTACGAATATTCAAGGGCATCTTTCAACCGGAACGTATACTACGCTCATTCCCAATAGAATCTCCTTCTATTTGGATCTAAAAGGTCCCAGTGTTCCTATTGATACCGCATGTTCAAGTTCTTTGGTGGCACTTTCTTACGCCGTGCAATCTATTCAGATGGGTGATTGTGAAGCGGCTTTTGTCGGGGGCGTGAGTTACCTATTTAGTCACACTTACTTTGTCGCCTTTTCCCAAGCCGGGATGTTGTCCAGAACCGGAAGTTTAAAAACGTTTGATAAACAAGCGAATGGTTATGTTCGCGGAGAAGGCGCAGGTATGCTCCTGATAAAACCGCTCGAAAAGGCGTTAGCGGATAACGATCGGATCTATGGTGTGATTGATGCAGTGGCCGTCAATCACGGTGGGAGTGTTGCGACGATCACTTCCCCCAATGCTTATGCTCAGGCGAATGTCATAAAAAAAGCACTTCAGAAAGCCAATATTTCTGCCAATTCAATTTCCTACATTGAATCTCATGGTACGGGAACACCAAAAGGCGATCCTATTGAGGTTAACGGATTAAAACGTGCATTCCGTGCCCATGCCAAAGAATGTGGAGAAACATTAGGTACAGCTTATTGTGTTTTGTCGGGTTCTAAGGCGAATGTTGGACATCTTGAGTCGGCTTCGGGCATGGTAGGTTTGATTAAGGGCTTGCTTTCTATTCAGAAGAAACGCTTGTTACCGATACTTAATTTCAGTGAATTAAACCCAAAAATCGCTTTGGAGGAAAGTCCCTTCCGTATCCTTACGGAAGAGTGTGATTGGCAACCAGCAGAAGGAGGAGTACGGCGCTTTGGTGTCAGTAGTTTTGGGTTTGGTGGTGTCAACGCTCATGCCATTGTTTCTGAATATCAGGATCAGAGAGTCTTTAAGCCTGAACCGACTACACATGTGTTTGCATTTTCAGCAGCCTCAGATAAGGCATTAAGAGCCTATGCTTTGTTAATTTCAACGTTTCTTCAAAACACACCTACCGCTTCAGTGAGTGATTGTGCTTACACCTTAGCCAGAAGAACAAATCTGCCATACCGTGTCGCTTTTATCTATCACACCCGGCAAGAGCTATTGGGGAAAATTATCTCTTTTGCCAATGGATTAGCGGCTGAAACACGCTCTGTCAGAGAAGATCCGGAATATGGAAAAGTGACTGCTTGGCTGAACGGAGAACAGGATAGCCTGAGAGATGTATTTTCAGCAGGTAATGACCGCATGACTTATGTTCCACCTTATCCTTTTCAGCACAACACGTATTTTCCTGCTGAGCTTGCAATGAAACAAAATGAAATAGTTGAAAATAAAATCATCAAGGATGAAAAACAGAATAACGTCAATCAGTTGTACCAGATTGAACCGTTATTTTCTTCCATGACATTATCTTATGATGCGCTAAATCATGAGAAAAACAGGGCGCCGATTATTTTTTCCATGCTGGATGAAAAACAATCTTCAGTATTGAGAAAACATGTTTCACCTGAACGATATTTTGAACTCCCCAAATTATCCAATGATGCGTCAGGAAGAGATTGGGTTAACTGGTATTTACATTTTCTGGGGCAACTGATCAGAGCCATCGAATTAACCAGACCTGGCTCATGGATACTATTATCTGACCAAGAAAACATCTGGACAAATACACTCTATGCACACGCCCTATCATTGGAAAAAGAATTCGGTTTGCCTTGTGGCTGGTATCAATTACACAATGTCACTGTTTCACAACATATAGAACAATGTTTAAAACTGTTACAAATGCCGGTATCGAGGTCTTTCTGCCGACGTTTGAACCGTGATGAAAAGGGATCATCGGCTCTTCGATTAGAAACTTTACACTATCACGTCAGTGCATTTCCGGCAGAATCAGCACAACACCGTGAAACGCTATTGGGTTTTAAACCGACTGTATTAATCAGCGGAGGCGCTGGCGGTCTCGGGCAAGTATTTGCCAAATATTTAGCCAATACGTTTGATGCAAATGTTGTGATCATGGGGCGGCGAAAGTGTGCTGAACTGCCTGCGGATTATAAGACATCAGAAAAAGGCACGATTGAATATATTCAGGCGGATTGTTGTGATCGTCAGGCACTCACCGCAGCCATTGAGCATATCGTCACACAATATAAAAACATCGATCTCATCATACACAGTGCAGGAAGTATTGATGATCGCAGTATGTTTTTAAAGACGGAACAACATGTCAGAAGCATTGTTGAAAGTAAGGTCATTGGGTGTCAATTGTTGGATGAACTTACCGCTTCACTTCCTGTTAAACAATTTATTGTGTTTTCCTCAATAACGGCGCTGTTCGGAAACCCCGGGCAAACGGATTATGCTGCTGCAAATCATTACCTTACTGCGTTTGCACATAACCGTAATAAGAAACAATCGGTAGGACTGCGAGCCGGACGAACGACGGTGATTTACTGGCCTTACTGGTTGGATGGCGGCATGAGAATCAATCAATCAGCCTTGTCCATGTTACAGGAAACAACGGGTACAGATCCTTTGTTAACCAATGATGGCATCCGAATTTTTAATCACGCGCTGATTCATCAGCCCGCAGAACTCTGCGTTGTGGCGGGAACGGGGAAGAAAATCGATGAAGTGCTTAATCGTCGACCTGTACATCAATCAAAATTAAAAGACAGGCAAGAGCGGGTTCCCGCTATTTTGTCGGTTATTACGGAGATAACCGGTTTACAGCCAGAAGATAAGGATTTCAAAACGCGTTTTTCTGATATGGGGATTGATTCTATTGCGATGCAGGGGATTTCGCGGGAACTCAGTCAGTTAACGGGGTTGACGATAAACAGCGTAGTTTTAGCGCAAAACCCTAGCATACATGCTTTGGCAGAATATCTGAGTCAATACGCTGAAAAACCGCATAATGACGACAATCTTCTAAAGAAGAAGCCTGAACTTCATACATCGTCACAAATAGATGTTGATAAAAAGGATGTGGGCGTCATTGGCATTGATTTACGTCTGTGTGGCGCTGAACACTGGCGTGATGTGTGGCCATTGTTCAGTCAGAAAATCCTGATGCCTGAAATTTACCCTGAATCACGCTGGCAGATGTTACCGGATGAATTAACCAGAAACATCGAAAGAGAAAAGATACAAGGGTATTTCATGAAGGACAGCCTGGCCTTCGACTATAAATTTTTTGGCCTATCCCGCCGGGAAGCCATGTTGATGGATCCTCAGCATAGAACACTGATAGAAAGTGTCTGGTCTGCCATCACTGATGCGGGTTATTCACCTGAACAATTTAACCAACGAAAGACGGCTGTTTTTGTTTGTATTGATGCGAATGATTACGCAGTAATCGCTGAATTTGATTCATCAATCGATGAGTTCTCAGTCGGCGCATCAACACCTTATTTGTCTGCCAATCGGTTATCCCATTTGTTTGATTTCAAAGGGCCAAGTGAAACGCTGAACGTTGCTTGTGCGAGTGTTTATTCCGCTGTCGAAAAGGCGAAAGCATTAATCAATTCAGGTGTCGTGGATCAAGCGGTTGTTGCTGCTGCGCAAATCAACTTATTACCTTCTCGTTTTACCGCATTGCAGAAAAGAAACCTGCTGAGTGTGGACGGTATGGTTAAGCCTTTTGATGAAGATGCACACGGGTTTGTTCGTAGTGAAGGGGTTGGCTGTATCTTGCTAAAAAATCTGAAATTAGCGGTGACGGATGGCGACGAGGTTTTAGTCAACGTAAAAAGTGCAGCAAGCTGGCACGGAGGGCAGGGAGATTCTTTTACTGCACCAAACGCCGCTACCCATATGAATGTCATGGAAAGCGCGTTTAGAACGGCACAGGCGGATATCGAAAAACTGCAATATATTGAAGCTCATGGTATTGCATCTTATGTCGGTGATCTCAGTGAAGCCGATGCCATTGCCGCATTTTTATCACAGTCAGCACGTGCATCCTGTGTGGTCAGTTCAATGAAGTCGAACGTGGGGCATCTTGAGGTCTGTTCCGGTATTGCAGGATTTGTACGGACAATACTAGCGATGAAACATCAACAAATACCGGGTATTTCTGAATTACATGAGTTGAGTGAAGATATTGATAGCAACCGGCTACACATCAAAAATACCAGTCAGCCTTTTAATCAGCCTGAAGGATTAGTGGGTTTACTCTCCTATGGATTAGGTGGCGTTTCAGCATTTGTCCTTTTAGAACCGGTTACCGCTCACGCTGAAAATCGAATGATTGAAGATAAAGAACAAGAGTATTGGTTCTGTCTGTCGGCCAATAATATTGAGTCATTAAAACGGTATGTGAATTCAGTCATAGAACAGATCCACCGGTATCGTCATATCACACCATTACCTCAGCTCATATCGACATTACGGTTTTATCGTAAACATTTAGATGTGCGATTGGTGGTGAAAGTCGGCAGTTATGAGGAACTGCTTGATAAATTGGCGGCATTTTTGGCGGGGCAGAGAGTGGATGAATTACAGACCTCTGTGAACGGTCAGGCTGATGTCATGCAGACAGCGTTGCCTGAAACATTACATAGGTGGTTAGCGAAAAAAAGCGGTGATGAAGCGATCACCCCCCCCATGAATAAACGGAGTTTCTGGCCGAAATATCCGTTTGATCACTCATCACCGCTTTATATTGTGTCAACGAGGGAAAATGCCGGACTGAATGAAAAATAAAATGATTCAGAAGAGCATATTATTAGCAATAAATAACTGTGTGGAGAACGTAAGTTATGGATAAAGTCGAAGACTCAGTCATAAATGCACTAAAAGAGATGATGGCAAAAGCTGTGATGTTCGGTTTGTCATGCTCTGAAAATAAAATGCAGATCAGCATCTTGGATGATCAGAATGTCGATATTGTATCGAAATTAATGTCGTTATATGAATCGACAAATTACTTTCTGGCCGTCTCGGGAATAGATAAATCAGTCGATGAAATACTCCCGTTGTATAAAGAAATCATATCTCAACTTCCGGAAGCGAGACTCTGATATGACGAAGTTAGAAGAAATTAAAGATTTTCTCAGCAGTGAAGTGATGACTGCAATGTATATGGCAGCCGATGAGTTAGATCAGGATGCTTTATTTTCAAGCTATGGTTTGGAGTCAATTACGTTGGCAAAAATAGTGGTGAATATAAATAAACAATTTCTGACCCACCTCGCTGTACAGGATATTTTACCTTATCAGAGCGTTAATAAGGCAGCTAACTTTATTTACTCCATACTTGAGGAGAAAGTATCATGACAACATCATATTCAAATTATGATTATGTGGATCTGCCTGAAAAAGAACGTCTGGAATATGAACGCATCTTTTTCTTAAGAAACTTTTTTTTACAGCCGGATTTGTTTCAGAACGAGTTGAAGCAAGCTGAACAAAATATGGTATTTGCATTACCGGTTTTAGAATCCGGCTATTCAGAAATAGAAACCTATGAACCAGGAGAACTGACCTGGCAGAAACTGGCGCAGATCTATGCGGAAGATATTCGTCCTGTAGTCATTAAAGGGTTTGCCTCCTCTTTCCCTTGCGGTCAGCTTTGGACACCAGAGTATTTCCGGGATAACTTCGGCGATTTTCAACTGTGGTATTCGACAACAGAAAAACTGTTTGAAGAAGATGGAACCTCGCTACGTGATTATATCAATGGTGTATTAAAGGGAGACATCAGCCGAGCCTATCTTGAAAACTTAAGTGATATCTTTAATAAATACCCGATCCTGCATCAACAAATTGGTATTGACCGTATTGGTAACTTCTTAGGTGATTTTGCCTCATATCACAAAATTGCCCAGCTTTTTATCGGTGGTCCGGGTACTGGTGCGGTTTACCATTGTGCTAATGAGCTGAATTGCTTCCTGAATATTTATGGCCGTAAAGAATGGATATTTGTTCACCCTAAATATTCTGCGGCTATGTATAGCTCCATGTTTAATAAAGGGATTTTTGTGGGTTCATTTGTCAAACACAATGCACCAGTAAGATATTTAGAAGAACATCAGCCGCTTTATAATCGAATTCCTAAACTGAGAATTACGTTAGAGCCGGGGGATATGTTAATTAATCCGCCGTGGTGGTGGCATGCAATTAATAATCAACCGCCTGTATCCATTGCTATTGCTTCCCGCTGGAAGATTGAAATGCCTTACCAACATCAGAATCCGCTCTATGAATTTGTTCAATCTCAAAGAATGGAAAGACTGACGCTGGAAGGAAAAAAAATGGCTGATAGTGATGTTGTTGTCCCTGACAGTGAATTACGTAAAAAATATGTCTCTTATAAAGAGATGGGATGGGTTGGTAATTGATTGCTAAAATTGATCTGTCTTTTGGATAAAATTCATAAATCGTAATACCATAAGGTTTATTTTTAATCTAAAGACCGTGTTGTGTGAGATAGCCACAACGTACAAATTAACGAATAAGGTAGCAATCTTATGAAAGAATTTCAGAATCAAGACGTTCACTCAGTATTTGATAATTATCCTGAACGATATCAAAAATTATTATTGACGATAAGAGAATTAATATTTGATGTCGCAGCAAAAACGGAAGGCGTTGGTTCAATTACTGAGACTCTGAAATGGGGGCAACCCAGCTACCTGACTCTTGAAACGGGATCGGGAACCACCGTCCGGTTAGATCGTTTCGGTCATTCGCATGTGGCTATCTTTTTTCACTGCCAAACCACACTGGTTGATACATTCAGAACCCTTTTTCCTGAACTGACTTATTCAAAGAATCGGGCCATTGTTTTAGACCCGGAAGACGATTTACCAACAAATGAGTTGAGGATATGCATTGAAATGTCACTTACTTATAAGTTGAGGAAAAAAAATAACCACTGCATTTAGAAAACAGGATGTGAACGATGAAAACATATACTGTCGCAATGTTTCCCGGACAGGGAGCCCAGTTTCAAGGCATGGGACGCAACCTGTTTGATAAATATGAATATCACATGAGGCTTGCACAACAGGTATTGGGATATTCACTCGTCCAGGTATGTGAAGGTGAACCCCACGTGCTTAACAGAACTGAATTCACTCAGCCTGCTCTGTTTGTCATTAACATTCTGCATTACTTAGACAACCTAGAAAAACACGGGACAGACGCTGAAATCTTTGTGGGCCATAGTTTGGGTGAATATTGTGCTTTGTTTGCCGCAGGGGCGTTTAGTTTTGAAACGGCGTTATCGATTGTTCAGGAACGAGGCCGGTGTATGGCCCTGTGCTCTGAGGGAGCGATGGCTGCCGTTATTGGCCTTAAATTGGCGCAGGTAGAATCTTTATTAGCGGATTCTGAATTGCATGATTTAACCATAGCCAATTTTAATTCACCCACTCAATTTATTATTTCAGGTGATCAATCCGAATTATCTCAATTTCAAGAAAAGGTATTAAAAGCGAAAGGTATTTTTCATCCTTTGCCGGTTAATGGTGCATTTCATTCGAAAAGAATGGCAAGTATTGCCAGAAAATTTAAAGATTTTCTTGAACGTGTTGAAATTTATTCACTGAAAGCTCCGGTGTTATCGAATGTGACAGCGGATTATTATCCAGTGAATAATCGGGAGCAACTCATCGATTTATTAGTTAAACAATTATCGTACCCTGTGCGTTGGCAACAATGTATGGAAAAGCTCTATTCCGATAAACCTATTTCCGATGAACCTATTATTGGTTTTGAATATGGCCCAAAACCGGTGGTAGGGCCATTAGCCAAGAAAACATTAGGTGAACATATTACATTGATGAATTAATGCATTGTTTTTTAATTAAATAAAATTAACTTAATTTAATTTTATCTGTGATAACGAATTAATTTGTTATCACGGTAACCGCTATTCTTAAATCTCTTATTTGCACGGAGAATTATATTTTTACTCTGTGCAAATGGGTTGGCTTTGTTCATTTAAAAGAAATTATTTTTTATTGTTTGCCAGAATACAAATAGGAGAGTTATTGATGGAATATTCTATCATCGGCGTAGCTGCACAATTCTGTGGAGGTTTGTCATTGTCTCATTATTGGCAGACGTTGGTTGAAGGCGGCTCTTTGATGAGGGTTATAAACGAAGAACGCTATCAACTTAATAATCGCCAAACGTCGGTTAAATGGGGGGGTAGGGAAAAGATACGCGGTATGTTTCTTGAAGATATTGATAGCTTCGACAGGCATATTTTTCCTCTCTCGGGTTCTGCCATTATGTTTGCAGACCCACGGCAGAGATTGTTTCTACAAACCTGCTGGCAACTTCTTGAAGATGCAGGGCTAGCCGCATCAACGCTATCAGGCAAGAAAGTCGGGGTATTTGTTGCTCAGGATGGCTGGTATTTAAATTCTTATGTCGACAGAATTCCAGATGAGCATAAGGAAAGTCAGGAGTTTATTGTGCCGGGAAACGATCCCTGTTTTCTGGCAAATCGGGTATCTTTCTTTTTTAACTTCAATGGCCCATCCATTGTTGTTGATACAACCTGTTCAAGTGCTTTTGTTGCTTTGGATATGGCCTGTCAGGCACTGGAATGCGGCGATTGTGACTACGCTATCGTGGGGGGTGTTTCGCTGTTTTTAAATCCCTGGAAAGCGGGAGAAACCACGGCGACACCGTTTGAAACTGGCGGAGAGGATATACACAGTTTTTCTGAAAAGGCTTCAGGATACAGAACCTCAGAAGGGTGCGCAGCTTTATTTTTGCAAAGAAACAGCGATGAAGTCAATCAACGCCACTATGTTTATGGTGTGGTGCAGGCCAGCGGCCATAATTCTGGCGGTAAAACTAATTCATTTGCCCAGCCCAATAAAGAACAACAAATCAACCTGTTTCAGACCGTATTAAAACGGGCGAACCTTTTACCTGAGCAGATTCACTATGTGGAAGCCCACGGCGTTGCTTCTCAAATGGGAGATGCGATTGAAGCGAATGCGTTGGTGGATGTTTTCGCCCGCTCACAGAATACTTCACCCTGCTATGTGAGTACGGTCAAACCCAATATTGGCCATAACCATGCCAGCTCAGGGTTTTACGCCATCATCAAGGGGCTTATGGCGTTCAGGTATAACCAGATCCCTCTGATTCGTGGGCTGAATAACGCGGAATTGAATGCCGACATTCCAGCCAATACTCAGGGAATTCAGTTCCTGACAGAAACAGTTGATTGGCCGCAATCTCAAGAAGGGGCACCCCGGCATATATTTTTCAGCAGTTATGGATTCAGTAACGTCAATGCGGCCATCGTCTTGCGGGAACCCGATAACCCTCCTGCCGCCAAAATAAGCCCTCTGGCGGAAACGGTAACAGAAAAGCCGGTACTTGTTTGTCTATCTGCAAGAAGTGATGAGCAGCTTTACCAACAGGCAGTCAACCTGTGTAAAACGGTCAGTGAGCCGGATTTTGCCGAGAATTTCAATCTGCATGAACTTGCCTGGACACTCAGTACAGGGCGAGAAGCGTTTACGCATCGTTGGGCAACGTTGGTTTCATCAATAGAACAGCTCAGATGCGCATTAGAAGTGTTTGTTGAATCCCCGGAAAAACAAAAAGCAACAATCTATCTGGGACAAAATGTACGGGAAACGGCACTAACGGCTCAACACGCTGAACTTGACGTGGCTGCAAACAATGGGTTCCCGACAGAGTCATTAGAAACCGTTGCGAAATGTTGGGTTGCCGGTGTTGATATTGATTGGATGCAGTATTGGGGCGGTGCGGAATGGCGGCGTATTCCTTTACCTGCCTATCCGCTTGCCAAAGCGCGTTATTGGGTGCCTGAAGGTGAAGTCAGTAGGCTATCGTCACAGGAAGTATCATCTCAGGAAGGGAGCAGCCAATTTATCCATCCGTTTGTTCACCAAAATACCTCTGATTTTGCAGAACAACGTTTTAGTACCACATTTTCCGGTGAGGAATTTTGTCTTAAGGGGCATGTAATTCATGGTATTCGCGTGCTGCCGGGAGTCGGGCATTTAGAACTGGCCCGTGTGGCTGCACATCACTCTTTCGGCACAACACCGAATTCCTCGTTAGCAGAGCAGGAAAAAACCGGGCTGACGCTGAAAAATGTCGTCTGGGCGCAGATTATCGGTGTTATTGATGAACCTCAGCGGATACATATTCGTTTTATCAATCATGGCAATGGCGAAGCAGGCTATCAGCTATACAGTCGTGCAGAAAAAGAGACGATCCATAACTCCGGCGTCGCGACACGAAAAGCACTCACACCGGCACCGGTCTATGATATCGACAGCCTGAAATCGCGCTATCTGCAAAACGCGTACTCTCCTAAGCAATACTATGACATGTATTACGTACTGGGCTTATACATGGCACCAGACTATCAGGGCATTGAAGAGCTTTATGTGGGAATGGACCACGTCCTGGCTAAACTGTCGCTGCCTGAATCTCTGGCGCCAACCAGAGAGCAGTTTGTTTTGCATCCTTGTTTAATGGATGGCGCGCTTCTTTCATCCGTCGGGCTTTTAATGCGTTTTGGTGATCTTAATCGTCCCATTCCACCTAAATGCTTAATCCCTTTTGCGCTTGATGAAATCGAATTTCATGATGAAGAATCCCAATTACACTGGGCGTGGATCAGTTATAGCGTGGACAGCAGCGCCTCAGATCCTTTCCCGAAAGTGGATGTCGATTGTTGTGATATTAACGGAAAGGTGTGTATCCGGTTTAAAGGTTTCAGTTGTCGGGGATTGGGGGCGCAGTCTGCGCCACCGGCAGAGACTGAACCTTATTTATTACAGCCTCAGTGGAAAAGTCAGGCATTGCCTTCGGATACTGTGTTACGTGTTTTCACAAAACGTATCGTGTTCCTGTGTGAATTAGAGCGTCTTCAATCTGAGTCGTTTATGTCAGATACCGACACATGTGAATATATTGTGTTACCAAAACTGAGCCGTGATGAAGTGCCGTTAAAAAGGCACCAGAACGTCATCACACTCTGCAAAAAAATTGATGAGATTATTAACCATTCTCCTGCAGAACCCATGTTTATTCAGTTGGTCTTGCCGGAAGCCCTTCCTGAATATGCCATCGTGACCGCGCGATTAAAAACAGCCTATCAGGATAATGCCAATCTGCTTAGCCAGACGATTTATTGTGATGATAAAGAGAGACTGGCTGAGAAATTGTCAGCGGAAACTTCACAGATAAAATATGACACAGTCCGGTGGCAATCGGAGGAACGTTGGGTTCCTCATTGGACTGTCTGGACGCCTGAAAACGGTTCTGCTGAAAATTTAACACCGCCGTGGAAAGAAAAGTCTGTTTACTTAATTATTGATGAAGACGGCAGTATGGGGCGCGTGATTGCCAGAGATATTACAACGCATACTGATTCAGCCATTGCTATTGTTTTGAATGAAACAGGTTTAAATGAAAGTGAAAAGAACCAATACCAAATCACAATAGCCTCAAAGACGACCACGATTAATGACGGCGTTATTTGTCTTGATGCCGCCACATTAGCGGCGCTTGTTAGCCGAATTGAGCAAAATTTTGGCGCACTGCGGGGGGGATTTTTCTGTGTGGGTAAACGTTCGCAACACGTGGAGAACGAAACCCTAAGTTCAATACTTGAACGTTATCAGGGACTGTCGCTGCTGGAGAAAGCAACTCAGGGTACGTTGCTTGATTTCTTTACAGTACTGACTTACCGGGATGGCGTATTAGGTTGTGCTGAGCATCCCCTGTTTTCTGCCTATTGCGCCGCGGCTAACAACTTTGTTCGTCACCATCAACAGCGTTCCCAAAGACAAACACTGTCATTGATACTGCCTCAATCTAGCGGAGCAAATGAGGAAGAATTTATTCGCCATAGGGCGCTTCAATCTTTGTATCAGGCACTGCATGAGAAATTTAGTGGTGAATTGATGCTAATGGAAGGAGGCGCGATAGAGCGTTTCAGAGCAGAAATGTTGGGTGTTCGTCCCTATTATGAACCCACCTTTCCGTCGAATTCAGAAAATAACGTCAACTCATTCGTCACTCAGGTCAGTCAGTCTCAGGCATCTTCCGACCTCAGATCCACCGCGGTAGATTTGATTAAGCGGGTTGTGAGCAAGGCGGTAAGCCTTCCCTTAGCCGAAATTGATGAAGATGCTGGTATGGAGAAATATGGAATAGATTCCATTTTATCCATCAAGATGACGGAAGCACTGGAGCAGAATTTCGGTGTCCTGCCAAAGACCCTGTTTTTTGAATATCTCACCATTCGGCAACTGGCGGCTTATTTTGTTAAGCATCATCATCTTGTTTTACTGGGACAGTCGCAAAATAATCCACAAAACATTCAGCCAACATCAACGATGGCTAGCTCTCGCCTGCCAGTACAACCGATTTCCGGCAGAACAGAAAGCCTTGCTGTTTCTCAGACAGGCAAGGCGAAGTATACCACAACCGAGTTAGATGACATCGCCATTGTAGGTTTGGCCGGACGTTTTCCTCAGGCAAGAAACATGCGTGATTTCTGGCAGCTCCTGAGAGAAGGGCAGGATTGCATTACCGAGATCCCTTCTCAACGCTGGGATAATTCACGCTATTTCGACATGGATAAAACCAAACGCGGCAAAACCTACGGCAAATGGGGCGGTTTTATTGAGGGTGTTGATGAATTTGATCCGCTATTTTTTAACCTATCACCCCGCGATGCGCGTGTGATGAGCCCGCAGGAACGGCTCTTTTTACAATGCGCCTACGAAACCATTGAGGATGCGGGATACAGCCACAGAACATTAGGCTCCCGTGACTGGACACGGCTACCGAAAAAGATGGGCGTGTATGTGGGGGTCATGTATGGAGAATATGAGTTTTATAGCATAGAGGAATTGGCAAAAGGGAATGTGCTTGAGCAGTCTATCGTGACCGGCAGTTTTGGCTCAATCGCCAATCGGGTATCGCATTTCTTTAATATCAATGGTCCCAGCCTTGCGGTCGATACCATGTGTTCTTCCTCACTGACGTCAATCTACCTTGCCTGTCAGGCACTCAGACAGGGGGACATTGAGATGGCTCTGGCGGGGGGCGTCAATGTTTCTATTCACCCGAATAAATACTTAATTCTGGGGCAGTCTAAATTTTTGTCTGACGAAGGACGATGCCAGAGTTTTGGCGAGGGAGGAACCGGGTATGTTCCGTCAGAAGGGGTGGGTGCGGTTTTACTGAAACCGTTGACGAAGGCGATTGAAGATGGTGACCACATTTATGGCGTTATCAAGGGCATCGCTGTTAATCACGGAGGGAAAACCAACGGTTACACTGTTCCGAATCCTATCGCGCAAGCCGACGTGATTGTTCAGGCCATCCAGTCTTCTGGGGTGAATCCGCGGGCCATTAGCTATATTGAAGCGCATGGAACAGGAACTTCACTGGGCGATCCTATTGAAATAGCCGGTCTCAATCGGGCATTCCAACAATGTTTACAAGGGAACGATATACAGGAGAGTGCATTCTGCGCCATCGGCTCAGTAAAATCCAATATTGGTCATTGTGAAAGTGCGGCGGGTATTGCGGGCGTCGCCAAAGTACTCATGCAAATCAAGCACCGTCAGTTAGTGCCTTCTTTACACAGCCGTGAATTAAACCCCAATATCGATTTTGACGCCTCACCGTTTTATGTGCAGCGTGAACTTGCAGATTGGAAAAGGCCGCTGTTGGGTGACAAACAAGAGCCATCGGAGCATCCCAGAACGGCAGGGATTTCATCATTCGGTGCCGGAGGAACCAATGCTCACTTGGTTGTGCAGGAATACATTCCGGCTAACGACTTACATTCCATCAAGAATACCGATTGGCCAAAATGGGCTGTTATCCCTCTATCGGCAAAAAACCACGAACAGCATCGTGAATTAGCGCAAACCTTATCACAGTATCTTAGAGAGCAGGCGAAATGGTGCTCAGAAACGTCCAAAGCAGAATACCTGCATAGCCTTGCCTATACCTTGCAGACAGGGCGGGAAGAAATGGAAGAGAGAGCCACCTTTATGGTCGATTCCCTTTCTACCCTGATTGATAGTTTAAAGGCATTTTCTCTGTCCTGTTTACCCTCAACGCATTTTTGGATGGGACGAGTAGAAAAATCTAAATCCACAAAACAGTTAATGACGTCTGTTTATGTCGGGAAAGATCAGCATGAAGAAGAATATGAGCAGTTAAAACAGATCGCCAGCGCCTGGACTCAAGGGCATGACATTGATTGGCAGGGGTATTACCAATCCCTTTCCGTACAGCCAACCCGCTTAAGCTTACCGACTTATCCGTTTGCCCGGGAAAGATACTGGATACCGGAATCGGAAGCGCAGACAGCCGTTTTGCCTGCCGCAGTTGTGGAAGACATTATCTCAACGGAAGAGACTAGCTCGACGGTGTTTTATACATCGGGTTGGGAACGATGCGATATCCGTCAGAATACGGCGTATGCAATGAAGCCCAAGCGCACCGACTCATTTGTGATTGGGAACGTCAATGAAACCTCACTGACAGAGCTGACTTCGTTGGCGGGTGTGGAAAATATCCATTATCTTCGCGCTGAGCCTGATCTGCATCCCAATAGCCAGTATTCAGTCTCTTTATCTGACCTTGTTTTACGATTAGTGGATTATTGCCAGCAGCGCATTCGCACTGGTCAGGCATTACCGGAATGCATCGCGGTTTTCGCACCGTGGAAAGAGAATGGATTACCTTATCGCGCTTTATTGGGGGCACTCAGAACCCTTAGCATGGAATTTCCGGCGGTACAGACGAAACTTATTTTAGATGCTGCACTGGATAATGCAGACGGTGAAACCTTCTGCCGACATGCGGAAAAAGAACTTCTTTCGTCAAATCAACTTTCTTCAGCGGTGTGCTATCAGGAAACAGGGCAGCGCTTTGTCTGGCGTCAAAAAGCGGTAGAACCGACCGCCTTAATGCATCTCCCGTCTTTGTTTAATCATGCATGCCGGACGATTTGGATTACGGGTGGTCTGGGTGGATTGGGATACCAGATTGCGCAATATATCGGCACAAAAACGGGCGCCCAGCTGGTGTTATCGGGGCGTTCTGTTCTCGATGCCGATAAAGCAGCGCAACTGAATGCGCTAAGAAAACGCGGAATAAAAGCCGAATATGAGCCATGCGATGTGAATAATCGTCAGGCACTGGAAAAAACCCTGCTACTTATTCGCCAGCGCTTTGGTGCTCTGCATGGTGTTATCCATTGTGCCGGCGTTATCCATGATGCGCTGACGGTCAATAAAACAGAGGAAGAGATTTACCGAGTGATCGCCACCAAAGCCTCGGCGGTCTGTTTGCTGGATGAAGTGACCCAACACGAACCGCTGGCATTTTTTGTTATGTTCTCTTCACTTGCCTCTTTGGGGAATATCGGACAGATAGACTATGCGGCGGCAAACGCCTTTCTGGATACATTTGCTGAGTATCGTGAAAATTTAGTTCAGCAGAAACAAAGAAGCGGGAAAAGTTTGTCAATTAACTGGCCTCTTTGGCAGGAAGGCGGCATGAACGTAACGCCGAGGGTAGAAAAACACATGTTTGATACCTTTGGTATTGTTCCTCTGGAGACAAAAACCGCGCTGGAAACACTGGAAATCGCGCTTCGTTCACCGTTCCCTCAGTTTGGCGTGATGAAAGGAGATGCGCAAAAGATTGGGGATTACCTGAGACTCTCTGACGCTCCTTCACCGGTTACACCGCTGTCCGCATCAGATAACGAAGACTTGGATTTTGTCAGCCCGAATGAATCAGATAACTCGGCAGACACTGTTGCGGATATTGTTGCGGATATTACTGCCGGCAAATTATCCGAATTATTGGGTATGCGTAGCGAGGCCATCGATATTCACCGACAGTTTGGCGATTATGGCATGGACTCTGTCGGGCTGATTGAGCTGGCTGAGTATATTAATTCCCGCTTTGAGGTAACGCTGTCACAGGCGAATTTTTTAGAATTCAACACATTACACCGTGTGGCAGAACACCTGATCAAACTGTTGCCAGAGCCGACCCTTTCAGCCCCTTCTGACACGTCATCTTCCGATATGTCATCACCGGTAATGCCTGCCTCTGTCAGCGAGCCCTCTTTTGCCATTGTGGGCTATGACTGTATGTTTCCGGGGGCTAAAAATGCGCAAGCGTACTGGCAGAACATGATCCAAAAAACCGTTTCTATTCAGGGGATCACGCAGGAAGCGTGGCAACAACGCCACATTCTCATCCCTTCCGATAAGGAAGATGCGGTAAAACGCATGCAATCATCCGGTTTTTTACAGGATATCGATCAATTTGATGCTGAATTCTGGGGGATTGATGCCGAAACGGCAAAACAGATAGATCCGCAGCAACGTCTGCTTATGCAGTGTATCTGGCGATGTGTTGAACACGCGGGTTATGATTTGGAAGACCTCACACAGCATAAAGTCGGGTTATTTGTTGCTGTTGATTCCACTGACTACAAGTCACTGATTAAAGACCATGCTCTGATCAACAACACCGGAAAAAGTGGCGGATTACAGGCGGGTCTGAGTCTGGGCATGATGGTGAATCAGATCTCCTATTTCTTCAATTTTACCGGCCCGAGTGAAGTGGTGGATAACGCCTGTGCCAGTGTGTTTGTCGCGCTGCAAAAAGCCCGACAGGCGATGCTACAGGGTGATTGCGACGTGGCGATTGTCGCAGGCGTTAAAGTCATCCTTGATTTTATGGAGTTTTATATCCGGGATCAGGGCGGCATTCTCAGCCAGTCAGGAAAAATGGCGCCTTTTGACTACACGGCAGATGGTTATATCCGGGGGGAAGGCGTAGGCGCCGTCATGATTAAGCCGCTGGAACAAGCGTGTCTGGAACATGATCCTGTCCGCGCCATCATCCGGGGTGTCGGGGTTTCTCATAATGGCCGGAGCGCTTTCTCGTCGATGGCACCGAGTGTTGAGAAACAGGAAGAAAATATCAGAAAGGCCTACCAATCCGCGGGGATCGATCCTTGCTCTGTTGACTACATTGAAGCTCACGGATCTGCGACGCAATTTAATGATGTCAGTGAAGTTGCAGCTTTTAAAAAGGTTTTTTCAGAAAATCAGGCCGTTTCACATCGTTGTGTCGTCAGTGCAGTGAAAGGCAACATTGGTCATCTGGAAGCCGCTTCTGGCATAGCCTCCCTGATTAAAGTGATTCTGGCCATGAAGCATGAGGTCATTCCACCGATTGCTTCTTTTTCTCAATTACCCCCCTCAATTTTTATTGAGAACACCCCCTTGTTCTTCCCGTGTGAGCCAGTTCTGTGGCAACAGGCTAGTTCAGACAAAACACAGCCAAGACGAGCTGGCTTGAACTCGATTGGGATCACGGGAGTCAATGCGCATGTCATTTTGGAAGCCCCTGATCAGCTTGCGATGCCGGTGCTTTCCCAAAGGAGAGAACACGCCCAAAGGAAAGAGCACGTTCTTATTCCCATCTCGGCGAAATCCGAGAAAACCTTAAAAGCTTATCTGAGTCAGTGGCTGGATTTTGTGCGTCAGGAAAAGTCAGTCGGCCATGATAACGCCATGACGTTAAGGAATCTGGCGTACAGCGCCCAGACGGGGCGCGCGGATATGCCATTCCGCACGGCGATCATTGTCAACGATTTAGAAAAACTTATCGCGACGCTGGAGTGGATGATTGCAGGGGAAAACGGAACACCGCCAGCGGGTGCGGTTGAGATGGGCGTCGTCCCGCCAAAAAGCCGCTCTGCCAAAAAACAGGTTGCATTTTCCACCACATTACCTGTGTTGAAACAACTGGCGGACGATTGGGTTGCAGGCGCCTGTATAGACTGGCGGGCTTTTGCTCAGGGGCACGGAGTCTACGTTGATATTCCCAGTTACCCGTTTGATGAACAGCGATATTGGTTCCTTTGATGAACCCGTTTTTTACAACCATAAACACGCAAATTGACGCCGTTATCTTGGATAACGGCACAACGTACGGCATTGAAAAAGGAAGTAAAAAGATGAATGAAGTCAATGAAAAAAATAAGTTATTGGAATCACTGAAAACCATAGCGAAAGAAATAGCGCAGCAGAGCGGTGATATTAACACTGAGGCACATATTCAGGATCTGGGATTTGATTCTAAATCGCTGGTTATGTTTACGGATAAGATTTCCGGTGTTTTGGATGAAGAGATACATCCCGGTGTGTTATTTGAATTCACCACGCTGGATAAATTTGCTGATTATCTCATGACCTATCAGGCATCAGCAGTGAAGCGGTTTCTGACCGCTTTATCCTCACCCACATTGACAGAGGAAGTATTAACCGCGACGGGAAAGACGTGTGTTTCTCAAGGGAATGAGAGCACCGGTCAGAAAAACTGTTGTACCAAAAACACAGCCGATCCCGCCTATATGGCGGGAATGATCCAGGGCATAGAACAAAACCTCCCGGTAATTATGGGGGGTGGCATTGCCGGTATGCTCATCAGCTATCAACTTACTCAGGAGAAGATCCCGCATATCATCGTCGGTAAGCCGGAAATCGGTGATATGCCAAAACTGGGTGAATCGATGACGGAAGTCGTGAGCATTGAATTTGCCCGCCGTTTTAAAAATCTGTCCCGCCATTTTTACCCCAAAGAGTTCACGCCATTTTTTATGGGGGAATTAGTTGCCGGGCTGCGGTTCCATTTTTTCGAATCGCTGGCTTCGCTTTTCATGGAAGAAGATATTCCTGAGCATTTTATTCATATCGACAGGCTCGGATTTGATAAGGCGCTATATGAGGAAATTATTGCGGCCCCTGAATGTACCTGGGTTGAAGCTTTAGTCGAACATGTTGAATATTCTGAGGATAGTGACAAAGTGTCATTACTTCATCTGTCCAATGGACAGATTATTCAACCGTCTTATGTGTGGGATTGTACCAACCACATCCGTTTATTAGGACGCAAAATCGGGCTTCCCTATACCGAGCTAGATAGCCGTCGGCAAGTGATTTTTACCCACTATTACCAAAAAGCGGGTAGCAAGCTTTGTGACTCCAATGAACTTCCCTGGATGCACGCAACCTCATTGCTGAGTGCAGATGAAGAGTTTGATCAACTAAAAGGCGTTTCCTGGCTGATACCGCTGGGCGATTATGTTTCCGTTGGTATCAGTATGCTGCCGGAAGATGTGAGAGATCGTACGGCAGAAGAAATTATTGCTTTGCTGACAAAAGCCTACCAGAGACGGGGATTAGATTACTCAACCCATTTCACCTGCCGCCGAGAAATCGTTAGCCTCCCGACTCAACATTTCATGTATGAACGATTTACCGGTAAGAACTGGGCGCTGGTTGGTGGAAGTGGAATCAGTACGTGGTTTACCTCCGGCTCAAATTTAAGTATCGCGACCCTGATGTCCTCTATTGCGTCAAAAATCATTCAATCACCAGAACTCTATGGTGACTATTACACCACGCATGTCCGTGGCTTTACGAAAACACAGACGATTTATGACACGTTCATGGAGTCGAATATTGGCGCCGTAGATGCGCTTAAGTTTTTAAGCGGTGTGGTTGAACAGGCAAGAAGTCGCATCACGTCTTTCTTCCTGCTTGATGAGATAGAAGGAAAAACCAGCGGAACAGTGGCACGTGAGCTTTGGCAGGAGAATACCGCTATTGATAAGGAATACTTTGATTTTCTGAGACAGATAGCCACTCATGCCCGTCCCGAAGATCGCCAGCAACAAACGGATTTGATATTCCAGAAGCTCATGCAGTTGAAGTCAATGGAACATCAGGTACGGCTGCCTTACTTAAAAGACAGCAAAGTAAGACAGGAAAAACCTGAATTATTCATATGATTATGTAATGGAAGGCATTTCTATGACCGATAAAACGACTTGGCTATTGCAACATCCGTACGCGGAGTTTGTTCTGGGATTGAAAGCAGCATGGGAGGATGATTGGTCTTCTGATGAATCGTCTTTTGACGCTTTCAATAATCTGTTTGCTCAAACCTGTGTGTGCCATATGCAGGGTAATGAGTTAAATAGTGCTCAGGCGTTTCAGGCATTTATTCAGTCTGTCAGGCTGAATACTGCCAATTTAAAACTGATCCCAGAAAGCGTGATTGTTCAGGATGATATTCTGCATCTTTTTCACCGTTGGAAAGCGGATCGCTGGCATGATGAGGTGATTTCCGGTGGCGAATATTCGAACTTTTGTCAGATCGCAATACGCATCAGTGACGGCAAAATCGTTGAATTATGGCAACAGTCACAGGACTTTCTTTTTCTGCTTGGTACGCCGCTTTCTGAAGAATGTCTGTCTTACCCGGCCTGGCAACAACGTGTGCTGATTAACGAAAATGGGAGGCTGCATACCGCCTGTGATGAACAGTCTGTACGAATGGGTGAACGGGCTAAACAGCTTGTTGATTGTGTCTTTAGTCAGGATCCGTTACGCCAAATTAACAGCCTGCTGCACCCGGAGCTGGTATTTCATAATGGCGATATCACTGGTCATGGAATTGCTGAATGGAAAAGTTTTATTTACGCATTACGGACGGCGATAGGAAAGGAGGGAGTCACGCTATTTGATGAGTTATTTATTCGCGACAAAAATACCTTAACGTTATTTGTCCGAATGGAATTAACTCAAGCGTCTCCCTTTGTTTTATCCCGCCTGAATGGCATGTTTTGTGTATTAAAGCTGGAGATGGATGAACACCGCATTACGAAAATTCAAACGTATCCTGAAAATTATCTGTTTTTCTTAGGCATTGATTTTCCTCAGCATGAAACGCGTCTTAAGCAGCTTTTTCGTGGAAATCGGCTGCCATTAGAGACAAAACCTCAGCTGAAACACGACGCAGAGATAAAAATTCCGTCGTCCCCCAAATCTGTTCAGGATGAGCAAGTGGTTATTGTTGGGATTGCAGGGCGTTTTCCGCAGGCAGATTCTGTGGGGCAATTCTGGAAAAACCTGCTGGAAGGAAAATCGGGTTTTTCCGCTTTTCCGGAGGATCGCCCGTGGTTATCGGCGGGAACTCTCATTCGTTCCGCCGGATTTATTAATGATATTTTCCGGTTTGATGAACAGTACTTCCAAATCCCGCCCGCCGTCGCTCAGTACATGGACCCTCAGCATCGTTTGCTGCTGGAAGTCATTATTCAAAGTATTGAAGACAGCGGTCATGCGAATCAGGACATGAGCGGCGATCGTACCGCGCTGTTTGTTTCGGCCTTAGCGAATGATTATGAAAAGCTGTTGAGAGACAAGGATGTAGAAACAAACTTCTATTATTGGGCCGGTAATGAACCGGCCATGTCATCGGGCAGGATAGCCCGATTTCTTGATATTCAAGGCCCGACCCAATTTATTAATACCGAATGCACGGGAGGCGCAACGGCATTGCTTGGCGCCTGTGATTTGATTCGCTCAGGGCAGGTGGATCAGGCCATTGTCAGTGCAAGCAGTCTTTTCCTGCATCCTTACGGCTTTATTGCGCGTGAGGATGGCATTCTGTCGCCAGCGGCGGCACCTGAATTGTTTAGCAAGCGAAGCAAGGGGCAACTCAGGGGAGAAGCGGTTGTCTCGGTGGTCGTTAAATCGTTGTCGAAAGCGCAACAAGATGGGGATGATATCTATGCCATTATTGCCGGCGGCGCGGCAAATAATAGCGGAAGGACATTTTCCCTCATCTCAGCCAATGTTGAACAACAGGCTAAAACCATCAGCAAAGCCTGGAAAAATGCGGGAGTATCGGCAGATGATTTCTCCGTTGTTGAATGTAACGCATCAGGTGTCAGAGCAGGCGATTTCACAGAAATCACTGCCCTGAAAAAAGTTTTCCTGCCCGATCAGCATATTCATTTATCCACGGTAAAAGGCGCTATCGGACATACCGAGGCGGTTTCCGGCCTGGTGGCACTGGTGAAGGTTCTGCTGCAATTGCGTTATCAGACCATTATCGGCACTCAGGGACTCAGCGAGATTGATGACAGTTTAGGCATCGATGGGTCGGGGCTTTATTTCAATCATCACCATAAAAAATGGGAATCCACCACGCGGGAAGGGGACACGTTACCCAAAATTGCCGGCATTAATTCATTTGCCGGCGGTGGGTATAACACTCATATTGTGGTTAAGGAGTTTCTCGGGCAAAAGAACACCGATATGAATCAAACAATAATGCCAAAAACAGAAATATCGGTGTTAATCCCGCTGTCATCGCACTCGGAAGCCTCATTACGTGACCATATCGTGCAGATAAAATGTTATTTACAGGAACAGGATTTACAGAAACAACCTGTTGATTTAGCGCGTTTGGCATTCACGTTGCAGTCCCGTGAGGCACGGCAATATCGAGTCATCTTGGGGGCTTCCCATTTATCTGAGCTGATATCACAGCTGGACAGCATACTTAATGGCGATATTGGTATTCAGAATGTCGAGGAACCTCAGCAGGTGGAGACATTAAGATCGGCATTACCTTCCTCACCCTCCTTCCTGATGGATGGAATGACGACGGAATTGATGCTGCGTTGGTTAAGGGGTGAGGAACCCGACTGGTCATGTTTATGGGAAAATAAATATCCGGTTCGCCTATCCGGTTTGCCGGTTCGTGCATTTTTAGGCGCTATCCATCACCCACCATTTTCCATTGATAAATCGGCTCCGCTATCAAATGACGCACTGAAATCCTATCAATTCCGGGTTAGTGCGGCTGAGCCTTATTTGCGTGAACATGTGGTCAATGGGCAAATGATGCTTCCGGGGGTGGTTCATCTTGAGTTTGTACGGCATGCCGCCATGTTATTGCTGTCAGACCGCGCCGCAACAAAACCGTTGAGTTTACGTAACGTAGGTTGGGCGAAGCCGGCTATCAAGGTAGAAGCAGAAAGCGCATTAACGTTGATGGTGAATATTCAACCCGAGACGTCACCGGCAGAAGAAAACGCTTTTCGTTTTGATATTGCTTTTGATAGCGCTTTAGGAACAGAAACGCATGAAGAAGCCGATAACAGTTATCTGGATTCATTGACCGTTGGCAGTATCGGTTTTTCGTCATTGCAACAAAGCCCTTCTCTGGATATAGAACAGTGTCAGCGATCCTGTCAGGAACGTCGGTTAACCGCCGAACAATGCTACAGCGTGCTTGAGCTGCTTGGCATTCAGATCGGCAAGAAACATCGGGCTATTCAGGAAATCGCAATAGGGAAAAACAGTCACGGAAACACTGTTGCACTCGCGAAGCTGGCATTTATAGCCGATAACACCCCGGTTTACGAGTTCGCCCATCAATCGATACCGTTCAAACCAACACCGTTCACGCTCTGTCCTGCCATGATGGATGGCGCGCTACAGGCGGCTTATTTGGGGTTACTAACACCAGAAGATCTCAAACAGAGGGCTGTCACACCAATTCCTTTTGCCATTGATGAAATCCGGGTTATTCGGCCGGTTAAAGGTGAAGCCTGGGCATGGGTAACAGGCGCTGCTTCGTCTATCAGGAAGAGAGATATCGTCATCTGTGACAACAAGGGGGATGTTTGTGTTGAGATTAAAGGATTTTCAACCCGGGAACAGCAGGCATCTGTAACACCTCCTGCCGTGGTACAGGCTGACGTTTTGCAAATAGAGCATGCGCAAAATCAGCCAGTACTCGAAACCCTAATCGGACAGATAAAAGCGATAATAGGTAAAGAATTAGGCATAGCCCCCACACAGTTGCGGGCTACTGAACCTTTGGATAAATATGGCATTGATTCAGCGATTGCCATACAACTGGTTGCGGTATTGGAAAAAACATTTGGTTCGCTGCCTAAGACCTTATTTTATGAGTACAAATGTATTGCCGATCTCGCTCGGTATCTGGCTCAAACGGTCACACATTATGCAGATCAATCCCTTCTTTCTTTAGATCAGAAAAAAGAATCTCACGCTGCCAATCAAGGGCAGAATACCTCTGATCATCGGCTGAACATTGCTATCATCGGGATAAGTGCAAAATACCCGCAATCAGAGAATATCGCCCAAATTTGGGACAACCTGAAACAGGGTAAGCGCTGTATTAGCGAGGTTCCTCAGAATCGCTGGGATTGGCAGCGTTATTATCATGGAGACAGTCAACATACGCACCTCAGCAAATGGGGCGGTTTTCTGGACGGCGTTGATGAATTTGATTTTGCGTTTTTCGATATCTCTGAAAGTGAAGCCGCGACAATGGATCCACAGGAACGATTATTCTTGCAGGAAGCGTGGAAAGCGATTGAAGATGCCGGCTACACTCCTGAGACACTGGCTGATGACAGGAAGAGCGAAAAAAATGGCATAAACGCGGTCGGGGTTTATGCCGGTTCAATGTACAGCGAGTATCAACTACATGACGTGACATCCGATGAACTGAAACAACCGGTTGGATTAGTCGGCAGTCAGGCCAGTATTGCTAATTGGCTTTCTTACTTCATGAATTTTCACGGACCCAGCATGACGCTAGATGCCATGTGTACCTCTTCTATGGTTGCGATGCAACTTGCGTGTCAAGATCTGAAACAAAGGCGTACCCACGCCGCTATCGTCGGCGGCGTTAATCTGACGCTTCATCCCAATAAATATTTAACCCTTAGCCGCCGAAAAATGCTGTCTTCATCGCCTGAACTTAACAGTTTTGGTGAAGGCAGTAGTGGTTATATCCCGGGAGAAGGGATTGGTGTTCTGGTACTAAAACGGTTAGAGGATGCTTTGAATGAAGGTGCGCACATTTATGGTGTGATTCAGGGCTGCGTGGTGAATCAAAATGGCCGATCAAATGGATTTGGTGCTCCAGACCCGAAAGCCCAGCAGAGGGTGATTGAGCAGGCCATGACTGAAGCAAAGGTTAATGCAGATGAAATCAGTTACGTCGAAGCACACAGTACAGGCACGCGATATGGCGATCTGATTGAAGTTGGCGCATTAACAAAAGTCTTTCAAAAACGCGCAGATAATCATCACTCTGTATGTCTGATGGGTTCGGGAAAGCCGAATTTCGGTCATTGTGAAGCGGCGGCAGGGGTGGGCAGTGTGATTAAAGTTCTGCTCCAAATGCAACATAAGGCGATTGCTCCAACACTTTATGGTGAAAGGCTTAATTCCGATATTATTTTCGAACAGACACCTTTCTGCGTAAATTCAACGTTAATGGAATGGAAACAGCCCCACAGGGAAGGGGTGAACATGCCAAGAATCGCCGGCATTTCTTGTTTTGGCGCTGGCGGAACCAATGCACATCTTATTCTGGAAGAGAGCAAACAGTCTAAGCGGCCAGAAATCGAGATAAATCTCCCCTGCGCTATTCTTCTTTCGGCGAAAACCGTTAGTGCATTGCAAGAACGCGTGAAACAGCTGTATGACTTTTTATCGCGCTATCAATCTGAGAACAGCGGTAACGAAACTGAGCTTGTACTGGCGCGTTTGGCGTTTACCTTACAGGTTGGTAGGGAAAATATGCCAGTACGTGCAGGCTTTCTGGTTCAAAGTCTGGAAGATTTATGCCAGCAGCTTAAACAGTGTGAGTGCAATAATGAAAACATCATCACGCTCAGCAATACCGATCAGTTTGAAGAAAGCGTGTGGCAAGAGAAGATTAATGGCTGGTTGGCGGAAAATAACCATCGCGAGTTACTCAATATCTGGCACAAAGGCGCAAATGTCAAATGGCATCGACTGTATCGGAATCGACTGCCTGAACGTATAAGCCTGCCAACTTACCCATTTGAACGTCATAAAATCGAATTAAAGGCGATTGAAACCGTACCGTTATTGTCGACTATGCCGACCAGCGTACAGGCAGCCGCCCATTTATCCGGTGAGGATGGATTTGCTTTTCTTTCCAATCGGACGATGGCGTTTCAGGAAAAAGCTGAGAGATTTGTTATCAGGACACTGGAAAATATTATCGGTCATGAAGTCCCGTCGGCGAATACGCCCTTTTCAGCCCTGCATCTGACATCACTGCATATCGTCCGTTTTCTGGATTTTTGGCAGGTTGTTTTCGGGGTATCTCTCCCATTTACGATTTTTTATGAACAACGAAATGTAAGAGCACTGGTTGGTGATTTGATGACCTGTGAGCGACTGACAGAAGAACAACTGTTCGCCGCGGCAGCGCTTTTGCTCCCTTCAGCAAAAGAAAGTGCAGCGCAAACCTTCCCACTTTCTGAACTGCAAGAGTCATTTGTGATTGGACGGGCACTCTCTACGTACGGTCAACGTGTGGGCAGCACACTCTATTTTGAACTGCATATCGCACAAGCCATCCCCCTTCAACACATCGAATCAGCCTGGAATCATTTAGTTGATCACCATGAGGCACTGCATACGGTTGTTAACAATGATTTTCAGCAACAGGTGCTGGAAGATTATGCCTATTATTCCTTCTCAGTCACTGAGTTATCGGAATATTCAGATTCAGAAAAAGCCGATTATCTGACAAACAGCCGGGCAACGTTGAATTGTAAGGTGTTTGACTTAGCGTGTTGGCCGTATTTCGACATCAACGCATTGATATTGGATGCGGAACATATCGTTGTGCAAATTGCACTGGATGAAGTGATCGCCGATGCCGCCAGTGTCTTTTTGTTGGTCGAACAGTTACGTCATCTGTCAGAAGATCCTGATTATCCATTGCCGGCAACCTATTCTTTGAAGAAATACCTCACCTTAGTTGAGCAGATCCGCACCGGTGAGTATTTTCAACAGAGCATGCAGTATTGGGTTGATAAATTAGGGAATATCCCGCCCGGACCGGATCTGAAACATCTTCCGGCGCAATACCCTGTACCACAGACGGTGCATTGTTTAAGTGCGGAACTGGCTCCCGAATGGTGGTCAGCCATAAAAACTCAGGCCAATATGTTGTCCTGTTCAACCGGCGCGGTGTTGCTGACTATTTTTTGTGAAGTGCTTC
The DNA here is from genome assembly GCF_015163655.1 of Xenorhabdus griffiniae. Taxonomy (GTDB): domain Bacteria; phylum Pseudomonadota; class Gammaproteobacteria; order Enterobacterales; family Enterobacteriaceae; genus Xenorhabdus; species Xenorhabdus griffiniae. The sequence continues at coordinate 27,597 of NZ_JADEUF010000019.1, forward strand.
ATCAGGTGACGGAACAGGCACGTTTTAGTCTCAATCTGACAAACTTCAATCGGTTAGCCATCAATCCGCAGATCAGCGGGCTGGTGGGATTGCTCGCCAATAGCAATATTTTTGTTTCGGAATGGGAATCGGAAAACACGTTTCAGTCCCGGGTCATTGCCTGTCAGCAACAGCTGGATAGGGATGCCAGTCATAGCTTTGTCGGGGCGGTTAATGTACTCAGAAAGTTGCGACAGAATCCGGCTAAACGTGCAGACATACGCTTGCCGGTGGTTTTTACGAATTTAATCTCTGCTGCATTTCAACAACCCAATCCTGAGGGGGGGTGGTCTGTTCAACACATGATGAATACAACGCCTCAAGTGGCGCTGGATCATCATGTCTTCGAAGTTAACGGACGGTTGGTCTACCGTTGGTATGTCGCCCATGCGGTACTGGAACAAGGTTCGGTCGTTGCTTTGTTTGATGCTTATCGTCAAAAACTGATTGCCCGGGCGCAGTCTATTTCAGAACAAGCGAGTTCAGAACCCGCTGTTTCAGACGGGCAGCAAGGGCACAGTTTAGAGAGAGAAAAAGAGAAAGCGCAGAACGCCTCTTTTCCCCTGCTTGGTATTCAAAAAGCTTTATATGCGGGGCAAATGATGCCCGTAAAACTGGGCGGGAAAACCTGTTGCTGCCATCTTGAGTTTGATATTGATGTGCTCGATATCTCTCGGTTAACCCGCTCCTGGCATGAGATTGTTGCTTATCATCCGGTGCTGAGAACGCGTTATCTGGCTTCATTGCATCAGGACGTGCGGGATAACGTACCGGATTATCCTATCCTGACCGACAATGTAATCGGGACAGAAGAAGCATTTCATCAGCGATGTCATGCAATACGTAATGAAATGTTGCTGACGCGTTATCCTGCGGGGGAATATCCCGGATATCGCATTCGGGTGTGTACGCTTGAAGGGCAGAAAAATCGCCTGTTTGTCAATTTTGATTTTGTTCTGATTGATGGAAAAAGTATTTTTCTGATACTTAATCAATGGTTTAATGCCTATAAATCAGAAACCTATCGATTGCCGACACAGAACATCACCTTTCAGGATGTCGTCCTGCATTATAAGCATCAGCAGAAGATCTCAGGCTGCGTAACGGCGAGGGATTACTGGCATGATAAATTCTCCCGGATGCAGCAGGGGCTTAATGGATTAACGCCATTCGCTCATCAGGCATCACTTCCCGCACCACTGACGCAGGTCTTGCCTTATTACCGCAGGATACAGGCGTTGGCTGAAAAGCTGGGTGTTTCTGTTGACAGTATCCTGCTGGCGGCTTTCGGTTTAACGCTTTTAAACTGGAACCGATTAAAAACCGGTAAGCATGAACCTATTACCATCGCGGTGGTTTCCTGGGACAGATATGCTGGCGTGCCTGAAACCACCACCGGAGTATTTACCCGTCTTAGCTGGGTCAGTTTTTCTGAGACCGATCCAACCCCAGAACCGCTTATTTACCGGGTTCAGGCGCAACTGGATAGTGATCGGCATCATGATTCTGTCGATGAGTTGGAAATGGCCGCGCATTATCCTGATTTACATTTCCCGATTGTTTACACCTGCCTGCTGGCTTACGGCAAGGATTTCCCTGAACCCGCATACAGCGTTTCCCAAACACCGGGGGTTGTCCTGGACAATATTCCCACCGTACTCAATACTTCCTCCCTCCGCCTCCAGTGGGACATACTGGAATGTGGCCGGAATGAATTTTCCGCTGTCTTTCAACAATATTGTTCCTGTCTCAAAAAATGGTTTTTTACGGATGAAATGCTCAATTTTGGGCATCAGGGGAAAGACCTTGCTGACTATGATGTGCAGAACTCTGTAACCGTGGACGAATGCCATCATGATGAGGAGAAACAGGGGAACTTCTATGGGCGGAAAATGTAATGTTAGCGATCTCAATGAATTCATTGAGATATTAATGGTTGAGCATTCGGTTGATTTCAGTCATGACCTGTTTGATCAAGGAATGACATCGAAATCAATCATGCAGGTGCTGATTCGTATTCGGGAACGTTTTGACGTTGATCTTAACCTTGATGAGTTTTTACGTACCCCCACAATGGCGCGCCTGCGCCATTTAATTAGCAGGCAGATTGAAAACAAGCAGCAGGATATCGGGGAGCCTGTCAGAGCAGGCGGCACTCTACAGCGGCTTGAGCAACTGATGAAAGGCAAGGCGTTCAAACCAAATCAGGATTTGTTTGAACATGGCTTTAATTCGCTGAATGTCATGGAGCTGGTTTTGGCCGTGAAGAAACAGTTTGATGTTGATATTGAACTGGAGACGTTACTGTCAAAGCCCACGTTAGAGACGCTGGCAGTGTTGATTGATCAACAGTGCGATCAACAACCTGTTTTGCCGGTGGCGGCTGAAGAAAAAGAACTGTCTGTACTGTCATCGTTATCAGAAAAACAGGCATTCAAAGAAAAACAATTCAACATCCGTCACTTGGACAGCAATTTTGACACGGTTCGTGCCAAAACACTCTCACCTGAGCAGTTCCAGCAGCACTATAACGCTCGCCGCACTTTCAGAGTATTTGATGATGCGCCCATGCCAAAAGACAGTGTCTTGGGCTGGTTGAGCGCACTCAACGCCATGCTGATTGATGGCAGAGATCGATATCTCTATCCATCGGCAGGCGGAACCTACAGTGTTCAGATTTATGTCGAGATAAAACCCGGCAGAGTCGGTGGATTTTCAACCGGCTTTTATTACTATAATCCGGTTGAACACAAGTTGGATAAAATTTCATCGGATGAATTGCCTCATAACAGCCATTTTTACTATAACCGCCCCTATTACGACAATGCGCATTGTTGCTTATATTTTGTGGTGGAGTACGACGGGATTCGCCCTCTGTATAAAGAGAAAAGTGACTTTTTTGCAGCGATTGAAATCGGTGCCATTATCCAGCTGCTTGCACAAAAGCAGGCGTACTACCCGATTGGTTCCTGCCCGTTATCCGGCGTTGATGAAACCGCGTTAGCCGGCGTACTGAAGCTCAAGGCGAGCCAGCGAACACTGCTAGGTATGGCTTTCGGGCTGGTGGAGAAAACGCAGTTTCAGGAACCTGAGATCAACAGTTCTGAGGCGCAGGGGCAGGATATTGCCATTATTGGTGTACAGGGGAAATACCCTGATGCGCCGGATATCGAAACATTCTGGCAAAACCTCAACGATCAGAAAAATTGTTTCTCCCGAGTACCTGATGACCGTTGGGGAACACAGGAACGTTTTGAACATTGGGGAGGATTCGCGCATTCGATTACGAATTTTGATGCTGATTTTTTTGGCATTTCAGCGACAGAACGGGAACGGATCTCAGCTCAGGAAGCCTGTTTTTTAACGAGTGTTTACGAGCTGTTGGACAGTGCCGGATACAACGGCGAAAATTTGCAGCATCTGGGGCCGCGTGTAGGCGTCTTCACCGGCGTGATGTGGAATGAACCTGCCGGTTCAGCCGAGGAAACTGGGATACTTGCGGAGTCAGTCAGTCGCTCTACCTTCTCATCCATCGTGAACCGGGTATCCTGGTTTTTCAATTGGACAGGGCCAAGTTTGGCCGTAGATACGAGTTGTTCGTCTTCATTAACGTCGATCTATCTTGCCTGTCAGGCGATTGCGCAGGGTGACTGCGATGTGGCGGTGGCAGGTGGTATCAATCTTTTTGCCCACGCTACCCATTTTACGGATCTCAAACGATTTAACATGATTTCCGAACGTTGCGATGCTCAGGTATTTGGCGAGGATGCGGCTGGAATTATTCCGGGAGAGGGGGTTGGCGTTGTGCTGTTAAAACCGCTTTCTCAGGCGGAAGCCGACAACGATCATATTTGGGGAGTAATCAAAGGCGGCGGCATTGCCCATAGCGGCAGAGTATCGGGCTATGGTGTTCCTTCAACAAAACAGCAGAGTGAACTGCTCAAAAGTACACTACAGAAAACAGGCTATGATGCAGACGCTGTCGATTATATCGAAGCCGCGGCGGCCGGCACAGTATTCGGTGATGCTTCAGAAATTCGCGCGATACAGACCGCCTTTGCAGAGCGCCATTCTCCGCTGTTTGTCGGCACGCTAAAGCCGAATATCGGGCATCTTGAATCCGCCTCTGGAATATCACAAGTAACAAAAGTACTGCTGCAAATGAAGCACGGGTATTTATTGCCCGTTATGCCTTATAACACCCTGAGTCCGTTGATAAAATTGGATGACAGCCCAGTAAGTATTGTGGCTGAACCACGTCAATGGCAGGGAACCCGACAACAGCCCAAACTGGCGATGGTGAATAGCTTTGGCAGTACTGGCTCATATGCCAATCTGCTGCTGCAAAGCTATCATCCGTCAGCGCAATGTTTGCAGAAGAGCGCGAATATCAGCCTGCCAGAATTGTTTGTTCTGTCAGCGAAATCACCGGATGGACTGCAACGCTATGCGGAACGCTGGGTGCATTTTTTTGAATCGGCATTGAAAGATAACAGGGAAATACCACTGCAACACTTATTTGCTGTGGTCCAGTCAGGACGGGAACACTTTAATCAGCGTTTAGCCATTCCCGCCAGCTCAGTATCCGCTCTGCTCACAAAGCTGAAACAATGGCTTGCAGATGGTGCCGGAGCCGGTATTTATCAGGGGCGCGTTGCGGGTTCTGACACCGCAGGGCAAGAGAGTTTGGTCTTCAATGCCGAGCAGAATCACGAGATTGCGGAAGTCTGGGTAAAAGGCCAATGGCAGAACTGGCAGCATTTTCACAGGGATGAACCGCTTCCCAAAATGCCACTACCTGTTTATCCGCTTTATCAATCGCAGCAGGATTTATCCCCTATGAATACGCAACCGCGTGAGTCTGCGATTAGCCATCGCCTGCCAGTGGACAGTCTTTCACCCGCACAGGCCGCCGATGAACGTTCGCTCAGTATAAAAGAACTTTTGCTTTCTCTGATTGCTCGCATCCTGCAACAGCCTTTAGAGCAAATTGATAGCAGCATGAGCCTGTTTGCATTGGGAATGTCATCATCTCAGGCGGTCAAATTCGTGCGGATGGTGGAATCACATACGGGCATGAATCTTCCGATTGCGATCCTGCTGGAGAAAAATTCAGTGATTGAACTATCGGATTATCTGACAGAACAATATGGTGAAAAACAGCATGCCAAAATAAAGGGGAATGACAGCGCGACATCCGAACTTCAAAAAATTATTCAGACCGTACAGGCTCAGGCGATAAATACTTTTACTTCTGCCAAGCAGGCAAGAAAACCGGAAACCTATCCGCTATCCGAAGGTCAGAAAGGATTATGGGTTCTCCATAAACACGCGCCTCAAAATAGTGCCTACAACTGTCCGGTCTGTTTTCGGGTCAATGGCCGGATAGATCCGCAATTATTTCAACAGGCGTTGAATTTACTGGTTAAACGCTATCCCATACTGGCAACCACTGTGTTCGAAGAGGAAGGGCTTCCCTATTTATTCAATAACCCCCAAAGTGCATTAAGGGTGAATGTTGAAACAGCACTGTCATTGACGGAGAAGGAACTTGAAGCCTATCTGTTGGAAAAGATAAACCAGCCTTTTGATTTTGATAACGATGCCTTATTACGGGTCAATTTGCTGTATCTGTCTGAAAAAGAAACCATCATTTTATTGTGTGCACACCATATTGTTGTGGATGCCATGTCTGTTAATCCAATGGTTTCTGCATTATTCAGCTTTTATCACCAATTATCAATGAATCAGCCACCTGTTGTGGAAGCAGGAAAAGACAATTGGTATGACTTTGTGATGCACGAGCAGGTGCTTTTGCAAAGTGACGAAGGAAAACGTCGGTTAGATTATTGGAAGAAGACACTGGCGGGCGCGCCTGTTTCCACCAAATTACTGGCGGACAGCTCATACCTGAATGTTGAGAAATATAAAGGTGAAACACTGACACGGACGTTATCCACCCATTTCTCCACAAAATTAAAAGCCTTCGCCGACACGCATTCTGTTTACTTGTCATCCGTTTTTTTAAGCCTGTTTCAGTTAGTGATCCATCGTTTTACCCGACAGGACGATATCGTCATTGGTATGCCGACGGATGCCAGAACGGAAGAACATCAGCGGGAAAAGGTGGGTTACTATGTTTATCCTATCCCTGTTCGCAGCCAGCTCTCGCAGGATATCGGCTATCTGGAATATCTGAGAACGTTACAACAGACCGTATTGGATGGTTTAGCCCATGCCTTACCTTTTCCTGTCGTGGTAAGAACCTTAAATCTGTCTCAGAGCATGGATGATTCCCCTCTGTTTCAGATGGCTTTTGTCTATCAACAGGCCATGCCGCAAAAGGAATCTCAGGCTTTAGGCAAGCTGATATTGGCAGAATATTTAACCCAATATTCTCAGACCGGGGAATATGAGTTTATGTTGGAAGTCGTTGAAGCGGCAGAAACCTTCACATTAAACATCAAATACAACCCTTCTTTATATCACCAATCCACCGCACTGAGTGTGATTGAACACTTAACACGGTTATTGCAGGAAGTCGTTGAACAGCCTGAACGGAAACTGATTGATTTTCCACTGGTGGATCAAAAAGAGTCTGTTCAAATCCTTAAGGAATGGAACCGTACCGCCGTCAATTTGGGGGAGGCGTGCTGCGTTCATGAACTGTTTGAACAACAGGCAGCAAAAACGCCGGAAGCCGTGGCCGTGGTATTTGAAGATCTCACCCTAACCTATCAGGCACTTAATGCGAAAGCAAACCAACTGGCGTACTGCTTGCAGAAACTTGGCGTTCAAGCGGGAACACGGGTCGGTATCTGCCTGGAGCGTTCCGTGGAAATGATTGTGGGTTTATTGGGCATCTTAAAAGCCGGTGGGGCTTATGTGCCGCTTGAACCTAGCTATCCTGCCCAGCGGCTGGCTTATATCCTGAAAGATTCGGGGGTTCCCGTTGTATTAACGCAGAAGCATCACCAATCGATTTTTACCCATTTCGACGGGAAGCTGTTGTTTTTAAATGCCCAGCGCACCGAGTTGCATTCTCACCATGTTTTGCCGAATCCTGTGGGGAACACGCCGGATAACCTTTGTTATGTCTTGTATACATCAGGTTCGACAGGCACGCCTAAAGGATGCATGTTACCGCATTCCGCTATCGTCAATCGGCTTCGCTGGATGCAGGATAAATATCGGCTGAATGTCACGGATAACGTCCTGCAAAAAACACCCTATAGCTTTGATGTCTCGGTATGGGAGTTTTTCTGGCCATTGATGGCAGGAGCAACATTAGTCTTTGCCATTCCGGAAGGCCATAAAGATCCTGATTATCTTATCCGGTTGATTGGTGAACAGCAGATCACCACCTGCCATTTTGTTCCTTCCATGCTGAATGTTTTCATCAACACGCGTGGCAGCGAGAAATGTGTTTCATTAGCGCGTATTTTTACCAGCGGAGAAGCGTTGCCGTATAGCGTCCTGGAGCGCGTCAACCAAAAATTGCAGGTCAAACTCCATAATCTCTATGGACCAACTGAAGCCGCCATTGATGTCAGTTATTGGGAAGCCGAAAAACGGGAAGATAAAAAAACGCTGATAGGCAAACCCATTGCCAATACGCAACTTTATATCGTCGATGATCGCATGAATCTTTTACCGGTTGGCGCGCCGGGAGAGTTATTAATTGGCGGTGCTGGTCTGGCAAAAGGGTATTTAAATTTACCGGAACTGACGGAGAAGTGTTTCATTCCTCACCCGTTCTCCTGTGATCCGACAGAGAAAGTCTACCGCACAGGCGACCTTGCCAGATGGTCAGTGGATGGCAATATTGAATTTTTGGGCAGGATTGACACTCAGGTCAAGGTCAGAGGATTCCGTATTGAATTAGGTGAGATTGAAGAATGCCTGAAAAGCTGTGATGGCGTTAAAGCTTGCGCCGTTCTTTTAAAGGAAGATGCGTACGTCGGTAATTTCATTAGCGCTTATGTGGTGTTGCACCAAAACATGACGCTCTCTATCAAGGAACTGAATGCTTTTCTGAAACAGCGCGTACCTGATTTTATGGTTCCCGCGCAAATGAATATATTGGATGAATTGCCAGTCACAAGTAATGGAAAACTCGACAGAAAAGCACTGTCTGCATTAGAGACAACTCCACTATCCGATAAAGCGTTTGTGGAACCCTCTTCTGCCATTGAGCAACAACTGGCGGATATCTGGAAAGAGGTACTCAATCGGAAGCAAATTGGTATTAACGATAATTTCTTTGAAATAGGAGGGCACTCGTTAACCGCAATCACACTTTTGTCCCGCATTCAGGATCTCTTTCCTGAAAATAAACTGTCTTTAATCCCGTTTTATCAGGCACCCACGATCACAGGCATGATCCCCTATTTATCCGGTACGGGAAGCGCAGAAGCTGAAAACGCTGAAAAGGGGTTTTTGTCGTTGCTGCATCGCAGTCAGGAAGAGAATCAGATAACGCTGGTTTGTGTGCCTTATGCGGGCGCGGCGGCTACGGTCTATCAGCCATTGGCGCAGGCATTAGCGAAAAAGAACGCCGGCTATTCAGTCTATGGCGTCACTGTCCCCGGTAATGCATTTGGCAGCAGGTATGAAGAAACTGGCATGGACTACAACATGCTCGCTGAATTATGTGCCAGAGAGATAGTGGAACACGTTCCAGGGAAAGTCGCCATTTATGGTCATTGCGTTGGCAGTTATCTGGCACTGGAAATTACCCGAAGACTGGAATTAAAGGGAAAACCTGCAGAATTTTTAGTGACGGCGGCGGCATTCCCGTTACCCCGAATTGTTCGCTATCTGCCTTTCAATGACCGATGGAAACATAAAAGCGATGGTTCCTTATTACAGCTACTCAAAAAATGGGGCATTCCCGCTGATGGGAAGTTGGAGGATTCTGTTGCCCGCTTTTTAGTTTTTCGTTTCAGGAAAGATGCAAAGTTGGCCTATCAATACGAGAAACAACGGGGCAATTGGCGGATAACAACGCCGTTGGTGAATTTAGTGAGTAAACAAGATCCTTTAACCAAAAAATACGCCTCTCAGTATCTGAAATGGAAACAGTGTGCTCATGACGTCAGTTTGATCACATTAGACGAGGGTCATCACTATTTCATTACTACCTATCCAGAACGGGTAGCCGATGTGATTGAGCAGCTCACACTCAACGCCAACGTCCTGTAGCTGCGGATCATTGGCAAAACGTAAGAAGGAATCGATATGAAATTACAGAACAAGATACTGGTTCGATTTTGCTGGTCATGGATCGCGCTGGTGTGTGTGGGAACGATCATCCACGGCATCTATCGAACCTGGTGGATTGCAGAAGGGGTAAGCGGCAATCTACAGCCTAACCTGTTAAACCCGAATCAGGTGAATGATATGGGGTATATAAAACATCACCTTATGTCCTATATGCATCTGGTTACCGGTATTGTGCTCTATATCTTAGGGCCTCTTCAGTTTGTTGATCGCATCAGACGAAAATGGCCAAAAGTCCATAAATGGTCAGGATATTGCTTCTTCACCACCATTATGGTGGTGGGAATAACCGGGATTTTAATGGGAATTCTGTTTCCCGTCGGTGGGACATCAGAAACGTCTTCATCGATTTTATTTTCTCTGGTCATGATCTTCTGTGTCTTAAGATCTATCGCAATGATTTTAAAGAGGAGGGTCGAGCTTCATCGCCAGTGGATGATCCGCAGTTATATGATTTCACTGGGCCCCGCCACAATGCATGCCCTTATTCCGCTGTTTATACAGATCGGTGGAAAAGACATTGGTGAAGCGCTGTCGTTGTCGCTGTGGATTGGATTCACGATCCATCTCATTTTGGCTGAGGTTTGGATCCACAACTCACGGCCGCCAGAAAAGGGACAATCTGCCGAATCGAAAAAACAGAAGGCTGCGGTTGCCATTCTGACCCCGACATCTCAGGAAAGATACGAAATTACACTTTAGGTCGTTGTTATTAGGTGATTGTTATCACTGTGGGCAGATTGCTTACAGGGAAAGCAAGATGTTTTTGTGTGGCGATTTATTAACCTTTGCGTTTATATAAGGACAGCGCATGAAATCTTCTAACTGGGTAGATAACGTTGCATCAGGTTATGCACGTTGGGTGGTAAGAAGGCGTTATCTCAATCTTATTTTGGTCTGTATTGCTGTGTTTTTTACCTTCAAGGGCATGGAAAACTTGGCATTTACCAGTAGTTATAAAGTTTTTTTTAGCCGGGAAAACCCATTTTTGAATGCGTATGAGTCAATGCAGAAGACTTATAGTAATGGTGATAGTGCGTTGATTGTACTGGCACCAAAGGATGGCAATGTTTTCAGTAAACAGTTTCTTTCTATAGTTGAAAAGTTAACAGAAGATGCCTGGCAAGTTCCAAATGCGTATCGTGTTGACTCTATAACTAATTTTCAGGTCACTAAAGCAGATGATGACAATCTGGAAATCAGGAAACTGGTTCCTGATGCGGCAAAGTTAACAAAACATGACTTGGTGGAGATCAAAAAGACAGCGTTGGATGAGCCTTTGTTAGTCAAACGCATCATTTCTGACAATGGTGATGTGACCGCAGTAAATGTGTCAGTACGCTTGCCCGATGGAGACGACAAAATTGTTGCTGAAGTCGCAGAGTACGTGCGTCAACTGAAAAACCAGTACACACAAATGTATCCGGATATTGATATCCACCTAACGGGTGTGGCAATGATGTCAAATGCCTTTCCTGAAATCAGCATTAAGGAAATGTCAACAACAATACCTATTGTATTTCTGATTGTACTTATTCTGACTTTTATGGTGCTGAGATCGTTTAGTGCAACTTTTGCTGTATGTTTGGTGATTATTTTTTCCATCATTGCGGCATTGGGTGCAGCCGGATACATAGGCATAAAACTGACTCAGGTTTCCGCCAATGTGCCGATCATTGTCATGACGCTGGCGGTTGTTGACAGTATTCACATTTTAGTGACTGTGATTCACCGTATGAAGCAGGGGGATAGCAAACATGACGCAATCAGGGAAAGTTTGCGGGTTAATCTCTCTCCGGTTGTGATTACCAGTGTGACCACTGCTGTTGGATTTTTAGGTCTGAACTTGAGTGATGCGCCACCTTTTCATGATTTGGGTAATATGACGGCAATAGGTATGGGAGCCGCACTGTTTTATGCCTTATTTTTACTGCCTTCACTGATTGCTGTTTTACCTGTCAGAGTGAAACCTGGTATCCAGAAAACGCAGTTCTCCATTGCATTTCTGGCGAATTGGATTATCGATAACAGGCGAAAACTACAGTTTGGTACAGTGGCGTTCGGGCTTGTCATGCTGGCCTTTATACCTAGACTGACGGTTGATGAAAACTTTGTTAAAAACTTTGCCAAAGGACTTGAAATCAGGGATGACTCTGACTTTACCCAAGATCATTTAACGGGACTTTTCAATATGGAGTTTTCGTTAGGAGCAGGGAAAGAAGGTGGAATCAATGAGCCTGAATATATGGCAAAAGTGGATGAGTTTGCGAATTGGTCACGTGCTCAACCGGGTGTTATGAATGTCAATGTGATCACTGACACCGTGAAACGCATCAACCGAAGTATGAATGGGGATAATGCCGCTTACTATAAGTTACCGACAGACAGAGAGGCCATTGCTCAGTACCTCTTGCTTTATGAAATGTCTCTTCCTTTGGGGCTGGATCTTAACGACCAGATTGATGTCAGACGTTCCGCAACCAAAATGACGGTAACTTTCTCTGATTTAAGTACCTTTGAAATGCAAAGGACAAAAGAGGCTCATGAAAAATGGCTGATCAATAATGCGCCTTCATCCATGCATACTCATGCTGCCAGCGCATCTTTAATGTACACCTACCTGATGAACACCAATATTAAAGGGCTATTAGTGGGTACCGTGATCTCGTTTCTGATTATTACGCTCTGTTTAGGCATTGTTTTTCGTAGTGCGAAATATGCATTGATTAGCATGCTGCCGAATATATTGCCCATTTTTATGGCCTTCGGCTTATGGAGCATTATTGACGGGGTGGTGGGGCTTGCAGCGGCAACCATCGCAACCATGACGTTAGGTATTGTTGTCGATGACACGGTTTACTTTGTTTACAAATACCTTCGCGCACGTCGTGAACACAATATGTCGCCAGAGGACGCCGTACGCTATGCCTTCTCAACGGTGGGTACTGCTCTGCTATCAACCAGCATCATTTTTATCTGTGGTTTCGGCTCGATGGTGCACTCAGATTTCTTAATGAATGCCCAAATGGGGATTTTTACCGTGATGACGGTGATTTTTGCCCTCTTGCTTGATTTCTTTTTATTGCCAACGTTGTTAATAGCAATAGACAGTAAGAAAAATAGACCTTCCGTTCCTGATGAACCCCTGATGATAAAAATATAACGATATGGCGTTGTTGGTATTAAACGAATAATTAGAATGTTTTTAGGAGAACATATAATGAAAAAATGCGTTGTCGGAATAAAAGGATTATCGTTGGTCTCTCTATTTATTTTAGGTTTATTCAGTTTCCCTACATTAGCTTCGGAAGAACGGGGGGAAAAAATTCTTCAAGAGGCTATCGCCAGAGATAACGGTTTCGGTGATACGATCACTGATCTTAAAATGACGCTACTGAATGCAGAAGGTCAGGAAAGTTATCGTTATTTAAAGATTAATACGCTGGAAGTGACAGGGGATGGAGACAAATTATTAACTTTTTTTGAGCAGCCCAGAGATATAAAAGGAACCGCTTTATTGGCCTTTACACATTTAGATCGGGATGATGAGCAATGGATATATTTGCCGGCGTCACGACGGGTAAAACGTATTTCTTCCAGCAATAAATCAGGATCTTTTATGGGAAGTGAGTTTGCCTATGAAGATTTGGCTTCTGAAGAGATAGAGAAATACAAAATGTACAATTATCTGGGGGAAAAACCGTGTGGACAACAATCCTGCTTTATTGTTGAGAGAAAACCCGTTGATAAAGAATCAGGCTATGTCCGGCAAATCGTGTGGATAGACAAAGAGTTCTACCGGTTTATCAGAATTGATTATTACGACCGCCGTAATGCGCTATTGAAAACAAGAACATTCGACGACTATCAACTTTATATGGATAAGTATTGGCGTTCTTTAAACATTACGATGAAGAATCATCAATCGAACAAAATAACGAAATTATCTGTGAGAAATATCCAATTTCAGGCTGGCTTAACCGATCGGGATTTTGATATTGCTGCCTTGAAGAGAACGAGATAGTGCCCGGAGGTATATTTTGATGCAGTCAATAATAAGGACAAAGGGGCGCGTTATTTCACAGCTGATCAGTGCGTTGGCCGTGTTCATTTGTTGGAATGTATCCGCCGGAAAACTCGATGTCTCTGTCGGATGGGAACAGCGGGTTTTCTTTGAGAAGGGCTTATCAGATAAGCAGGAAAGGGAAAGCCATTCCTTTCAGGTCGGAGGCAAATACTTTACAGAATGGGATGACGGTAAACAGCACGTCGTTATGGATGCACTGTATCGAAAAGACTCCAGCAGCAATAACCGAGAACCTTTTGAGCCACGAGATTTATATTGGGGGTATATCCATAATTCGTGGGAACTTTATGCGGGTTTCAGAAAAGTATTTTGGGGCGTGACAGAATTTAGTCACCCGGTAGATATCATTAATCAGTCAGATTTGGTCGATGATCCTTTTGGAAATGAAAAACTTGGTCAGCCAATGATTAATTTAACCAAAGTAAATGACTGGGGTATTTTTGATCTGTTTCTGCTTACCGGATTCAGAGAGAGAACGTTTCCCGGTCACAAAGCAAGGTTACGTGCCGAATTAGATGTTGACACGCGCAATACCGTTTATCAGTATGCGAATAAAAAATCAAAGCTGGACTTTGCTGTACGCAGCCATCATACATTCGGTAATGTTGATTTAGGATTATCCTACTTTAATGGCACTGAACGTACACCGGAGTTTGTTTTAAATAACCATCATCAATTGGTTCCCTATTATGGGCAAATTCAGCAGATTGGATTGGAATACCAATGGAACATTAATAATTTGATTGTTAAATGGGAAGGGGCTTATCGGCAAAAAGATCCTCATTTTTCGAGAAGCCCTAAAACATCATTTTTAGTTTATTCGGGTGGTTTGGAATATACCCATTATGGAGTTTTGGGAAGCAGTGCTAATTTGACTTTTTTTCTGGAGTATATGAAAGACACCCGTAATAAATTTTCAGATACGCCTTTTGAAAATGATATTTTTGCCGGTGTTCAATTTTCTGCCAATGATGAACAGGACTCAGTTTTGTTTTTAGGTGTAACTCAGGATATGCGTTACGGTTCCAGGGCATGGATATTTAATGGTAGTCGCCGATTGGGAGATAATTTCAAATTGTCATTGAATGGCGCTATTTTTGAAAATTTAGATTCTGAAGAGCTGTTATATGGCTTCCGTAATGAAAGTTATATTGGAATGAAATTCATCTATTTCTTTGGTATCTAAATAGCGTTTCAAAATGATAGGAGTATTCCTTACTCCGCGCGGGGTAAGGAACGCCAATATCTGATACTCTCAGTATTATGAAAACCTATTTAGCATTCATTAAAAGGTTAAAAATGGATAAAGAAAATTTTCTGAATATGTCTGAAAGACATCAACAGAAAGTATTATCACAATTACTTGGTTTAAGTTCTTCCCAGAATGATTCTGAGGATCTGGATGAGCGATTAACCCAGCATGATTTGGATAATATTTCACTGATTTCATGGTTTGAATCAATCGTTGAACACCATGATGAAAAAACAGCATTGGTATTAAATCAGGAGAGAATGAGTTACGGTGAGCTGAATAGGAGAGCAAATCAAGTTGCCCATTATTTAATTAAAAAAGCACCGGAAAGCAAATGTATAGGTATCTTTTTAGAACCCTCCTTTGATATGGTGATCAGTATTATAGGGATATTAAAAGCGGGTTACGCCTATTTGCCAGTGGATATTAATAATGCCGGTGAGAGAATAAAATCCATTCTTAATGATGCAAAACCGGATATTGTCATCACAAAATGTTTATATCTGAAAATGTTATCCGGCTTTTCAGTTGAGACTTTTTGTTTTGATCGTGATTATCCGGCACTTTTACCTTCATGGGCAGTAAATCCAAAGAAAGAAGTTAAAAGTACACAATGGGCTTATGTTATTTATACCTCAGGTTCAACGGGAGAACCCAAAGGCGTACCAATCGCACATTACAATGTAATTCATCTATTTCGTGCGGCAGAAGAACGGTTTGATTTTTCTGATAAAGATGTCTGGAGCTGTTTTCACTCGATAGCATTTGATTTCTCCGTTTGGGAAATTTGGGGTGCACTTTTGAAAGGAGGAACGCTGGTATTGGTGCCTTATAATATCAGTCGGAATCCGCCAAAATTTTATGAGTTATTGGTACGTGAAAAAGTCACGGTATTAAATCAAACACCAACGGCATTTAGGTTACTGATTCAAACTGATGATTATATGTCAAACAGAACAGAACCTCTTAGCCTGCGATACGTTATCTTTGGTGGAGAAATGTTGAATGTATCGAGCCTCCGTCAATGGACAGATAAGTATGGTTATGAACAACCTGCATTAATTAATATGTATGGTATTACCGAAACTACAGTGCATGTGACTTTTCATCAGATTAAACCCGATGATTTGGTCAGTAATATCAGTCCGATTGGTTTGCCTTTACCAGGTGTGATCATCCATTTATTAAATGAAGCCGGTCAACCAGTACAAGAAAATCAAGCTGGAGAAATGTATATTGCAGGTTTAGGTGTTGCCAATGGCTATTTAAATCGGCCAAAGTTAAGTCGCCAGAGATTCATTCCTAATACCTTTGATAAATCATCTTTAAATTTATATCGCACTGGTGACCTTGCTCGATATAAGGGAAATGGGGAGTTATATTATCTGGGGCGTATCGATAATCAGATTCAAATTAGAGGTTTTCGGGTTGAATTGGGTGAAATTGAGTCCGCAATGCGAAAATTAAGTTTTGTAAAAGATGCTATTGCCACAACCTATCGACAGGACTCTAATGACTTAAAAATTGTTGTGTTATATCAATCTAACACCGCTGATAATATTCAGCATAAAGAGATCAGACAGTTATTAAAAAAATACCTTCCTGATTATATGCTGCCTGATTTTACAGCAAACGTTGTGGAATTTCCGATGAATAAAAACGGAAAATTGGACTTAAATCAGATTGGATGGGGTAAAGATGACATAAATGACAATAGTGTAATTTAAACTTATAGTGATTATATCAATCAGATATTACATTAAGATTATCCCTGTTCTATTTTCATCATCAATTTATAGAGTGGAGTAATTAATTGCGGTTTTTGCTGGCCTCTAATAAAATAAATTTTGATATCTGTAAAAATAGAACATGGGGGAGTAAAAATGATTGGTTATATCACATTGGGTACGAATGATTTTTCCCGTGCAGCCGCATTCTACGATGAGCTGCTTGCCGAATTCGGTGCCCAGCGTGTCATGGAAACACCGGCTTTTATCGCCTGGGGCCCGAATTTTAACATGACGAATTTGTGCATTATTAAGCCCTTTGATGGCAATCCGGCAACGGTGAGTAATGGGGGAATGATCGCGCTCAATATTGATAGTCAGGAGAAGGTTGATAAAGTGTATAACAAAGCAATTGCTCTTGGAGCAACGGATGCAGGAAAACCGGGACCTCGTGGCGAGCATGGTTTTTATGCCGCCTATTTTAGAGATCTCGACGGTAATAAATTGAATGTCTTCTGTATGTTACAGGGATAATCTCTCTTACTAAGATGCACACAGGCAACTATAATAAAGTTGCCTGAGATAATTAACTTAAAAATAATCAATTATTATTTATCCTTAGTCATCATAATTGAAATATATTAAGGTACTCCCCAATATACTGTTTTAATGGCTAAGTTAAGTTTATTAGGAAGAAAGAAATCTTTAATAAATATCAGAGATAATTGTATATACCAATCTAACTTCAAGATGCGTGTGATTTCTCCCCGCAAAGCGGGGAGAAATCAGGTTTCATAGCGTGTTGTAAATTGCAACTTGAAGTTTAATGCGTATAGATAAATAGTGATAACGATATAAATAATCTAAATGTGGCGTGCATTTTAAATGCCAAATTAATTTTATTTATTGGGTGTGGCTCTGTTTATTAAAAAAGAGAGGCGAATAATTACAGTTACAAGCGCTGGCTGGGTTTCTATATGTTTTCAATAATGGTTTATTTATGAATGAATGGCCTTGGGTCTTTCATTCCATTTAACATTAAATGGAATTTATTGATATGAATGAAAAAAATAATACGCTCATTGACACATTGGTCAATGAGGGGGCGTCGGTTGTTCCTTCTTCAGCTGAAGATATTTTATTTAGATTGCTCTATCAGTTAATTATTATTTTTATTGTTACACGACTCTTTGTTTGGATTAGCCGCTCTTTTTTAGGGCAAACCGCCGTTGCAGGAGAAATATTAGCAGGTCTGGTTTTAGGACCAAGTGTGGCGGGCGCATTCTTTCCGGAACTGATGGGAAGTATTTTTCCAAAAGAAAGTTCAACGATTTTTATCGGTATTGCCCAGATTGGACTCATTTTATTGATGTTTGAAATAGGGCTTGAATTTGAATTCGGAGAGAAACTAAAGAAGAGTCGATTTTCGGTCGCTGTAATAAGCATTGCGGGTATTATTTTGCCTTTTACGGTGGGTTTCTTTTCTGCTGAATGGATATGGAACTCGATTGCAGCGTCTCGTCCCGATAAAACAGCTTTCCAATTATTTTTTGCTTTAGCACTATCGATTACGGCTATTCCCGTGCTGGGAAGGATTTTTATGGAGTTGGGATTGGCCCACACGCGAACAGCCGCTTTAATCATCGGAGCCGCCGCAATTGATGATATCATCGGCTGGATATTGTTGGGCGCTATACTGACGCTCTTTGTCTCCAATTATCAGTTTGATCAATTTATGTTTAACATGTTTGGCATAGTTATTTATATCATACTGATATTTTTGATTGTCAGACCACTTCTGCGTCGTTGGCTTTCTTCGAGGTTAAAAAAAGAAAAGCGGCTCAGTCATCCCGTTATGGCTTACATGATCATTGTTCTGTTTTTATCTGCTTCTGTAACAAGTTACCTTGGGATCTTTGCTCTAATCGGTAGCTTTGTTATTGGTATCATATTACATGACAATAGAGAGTTTGTTGTACGTTGGAAAGAAAGCATTGGTAGCTTGGTACATGTATTTTTTCTCCCTATATTTTTTACGTACACAGGACTTCGTACAGACATTGGTAGCCTGAACGGTTCCGATGAATGGATGATATGTCTATTGGTCTGTTTAGTGGCATTTGCGACAAAGTTTGGCGGAACCTATATTGCCAGTAGATTATTAGGTGAAAATCGTCGTATTGCAGCAACTATTGGTGTTTCAATGAACACAAGAGCGCTTATGGAACTTATTGTTCTCAATATTGGTTATGATTTGGGAATTTTACCGCCTAATATTTTTACCATGCTCGTTATTATGGCTATTTTGAGTACGTTTATTACAACGCCTCTGATCCGTTGGTTTATGGGGGAGACAAAAAGTATAAGGAATTAAGCTGTGATTATTTAATTTCAGGTCTAAATAGTTTTTAAAAATGGTAGGGGAATCAAAGAATCTATGGTTCCCCTCCTCTTTGCAATATTTATTCTTCCATATGAAAGGTTAAAACCACCGACTTTAGTCGGTCAGCTTTAGCTGCAATACTGTGTTGTACTGGAGGTGCAACATGGATTACAGATACGGCAGTCACAC
>NZ_JADEUF010000190.1 GCF_015163655.1 Xenorhabdus griffiniae
CATATGTAGTATATTCAATTTTCCAACTGATTATTTTGTCTCGATTATAACAATTTAACCAAGATATACTAATGGTATTTTTAGTTTTTATGGTAAAAGAGCGATCTAAGTTTGGTTTAATTTCAAATGAGCCTGGGCCGGTATCGTAGTAACAACTAGAAGTAATATATGAAATTTTTGCAGTTCCGCTACCTTTATTTTCAAACTTCATGTTGTTGATTGATAATAGATTGATCGAATGGTGAGATACGTTAATTTTTTCTGTATTTTGAACACGCTCAATAGACTCTTGCTTATCATTTTTTTCACCATCATATATAATTAATTGAAATTTATTTTTTTTGGAATAATCTCCAACAGAAGGGGAACAGGCGCTTTCACTTCCATCACAAATTAACCTAAGCTTAATCTGACAACCATCTTTACGAGTAAAGGTGCTATACCATGAACTGAAAGTCCAAGTCTTTGTTGTTTTTAATTCAACCTCGCATTCTTTTATCTTAGGTTTAGAGTCAGTGAGCAATATATTGATAATTGGAATTAGATTTTCTGCCAGGGGATAGACAATAATAAAGTCATTGCATTGTAAGTTACTCGAATTTTTCTCTGTATGCGATAATGGAGGAGAATTGTCACGCCTATAATTAGCCATAGCGAGAGTCGGCGTTTGCTCATCATCAGATAAGCGCATCATGTACCTGTCAACAAAGATATTGGCATAAGGATCATTAGCATTGCTGTATTCATAAATATTTTGTAAGTCTTGTATTGCATTAGAACGCATAAAAATAGGTGGATTAAGGGAGTTAGTCACTGAGTCCATCTGAGCATCGTTTTTTAGTATTTGATAACGGGAGAAGCTATTTGGATCAAATACGCCATAATTTATCTGCTCTCTACAATTATAATTATATGGAGCAGAATAAGGAAAAGGTTGTCTTTGTGTATTTATATGGTTTTGTAGAATAAAAAATGCAACACGGTTGTTAACTGGATCACTTTCATTAAATGTGGCGTAGCTTTGCACCGACAAAGCAGACAGTGTCAAACTGATAAGAAATATCGCCTGTGATCGTCTCAAAAAAAATTTCATATATTTAATTTCCTTTTATTTTTTGAAATATAATGTTTTTTACATTTGGCAGTTTACTTTGGGATTGCAAACATTCATCTTCCGCTACTATCATTTTTCAGCGCAAGCCTTGGTTAAATTCATGATATGCATCCCTACATTACCAATGTGTCTGGTCTAACCCATAAAGATTTTATGTTGTAATGAGTTCCACGATTTCCTGCCGCCTCCATATTCGATTGCAACAAAACTAACACAGCGGTGTTTTGTCAGTTTCCACATAAGTGATATTTATAGTTATAAAAGCTAATTGCTAGTTTTAAACTATTTTTTATATTGACCTCTTATGTGATAGTTAATTTTCATAATATGTAATATGATATTTAATTTGAATTCTGGATAAGAAATTGACGAAAAATCTGTTCCAAGAATAAAACTTTGGTGAACGCCGAAAACAGCTCAGGGAAGGAACAGACTATAAATAACTTAGTTGAAATTTTCTGCGATGTCGACGATTTTTGTCGTTTTTTATCTCCTATTGAACACAGTTTTTTCTTAATAACAGATACTGCCTACACCGCCGATAAGAGTGTATATATCACATTGAAATCATGACCATTTTGATCCTCTTTCACCCCCCTGATACTTCACTCCCGTTTAAAACGGCCTTAACAGAAAAACGATAGGCTATTCCAAATCAGAAGAGATGCACGACAAAGTGATAGATACATTGATTGAAGTCGAACACGACTTTTTCGAAGTGATCTAACTACCCTGAATTTTTATACGCATTAAACTTCAAGTTGTAATTTACAGCACGATATGAAACATGATTTCTCCCCGCGTCGCAGGGAGAAATCACATGCATCTTGAAGTTAGATTGGTATATATGTGCCATAGTGGCGGCAAGGCTTATCACAAAGAGTGCATTTTCTGAATATCAATATTTGTTTTCTACATAATACATGTGCAACTAAATGAGTTAATAAGCATCAGGTCCAACCCATAAAGATTTAATATAATTATTGCTGTCACATTGAATAAGAACTTTTTGTCCACTAGCTGCAGCATAAATTGCCGTTGCAAGGATAGCTTTCCCTGCCGGGGTATCAACATGATCAGCCCCCCAATACCAAGCTTGGCCACCTTTTACATTTTTTACTGTATAAGCTGCCCAGTTTTTATTATCATTATATCCTACAGATACAGAAATAAGATAACCCTGGTTGATAGAACAGTCTTGTGCAGAACTCAGATTACTTATTGGATCAACGATATTTAATTTAGGTTGTGTATTATTTGTAGTATCTACAGGTGTTGTAGCAACTGCTACGTTGCTCATTAAACCTAAAAATAAAGCAAGTATGGAAAACTTTTTCATCTTATTTATCCTCTTTTTAACGTATTTATTCATATGTAGTATATTCAATTTTCCAACTGATCTTTTTGTCTTGGTTATAACAATTCCACCAAGATACACTAAGCGTGTTTTTAGTTTTTATGGTAAAAGCACGATCTAAGTTTGGTTTAATTTCAAATGTACTTGGGCCGGTATCAGAGTAACAACTAGAAGTAACATATGAAATTTTTGCCGTGCCGCTGCCTTTATTTTCAAATTTCATATTATCGGTTGACTCTAGATTACTCGAACGGTGAGGTACGTTAATTTTTTCTGTGTTTTGAACACGTTCAATAAACTCTTGCTTATCATTTTTTTCATCATCATATATAATTAATTGAAATTTATTTCTTGTGGAATAATCTCCCGTAGAAGAGGAACACGCGTTTTCACTTCCATCACAAATTAACTTAAGATTAATCTGACAATTATCCTTACGAGTAAAGATACTATACCATGAACTTAAAGCCCAAGTTTTTGTTGTATTTAACTCGACCTCGCATTTTTTTATCTTAGGCTCAGAGCCAGCTAGCAATATATTAGTAATTGGAACTAGACTTTTTGCCAGGGGATAGGCAATAATAAAGTTATTGCATTGTAAACTACTCAAACTTTCCTCTTTATGCGATAACGGAGTGGAATGACCATGCCCATAATTAACCATAGCTTGAATCGGTCTTCGCTCATCATCAAATAAGCGCATCATGTACCTGTCAATAAAAATATTGGCATAAGGATCATTATCACTACTGTATTCATAAATATTTTGTAAGTCTTGTATTGCATTAGAACGCATCAAAATAAGTGGATTAAGGGAGTTAGCCGCTGAGTCTATCTGAGCATCGTTTTTTAGTATTCGATAACGAAAGGAGCCATTTGGATCAAATACGCCATAATTTATCTGCTCTCCGCAATTATAATTATATGGAACAGAATAAGAAGAAGGTTGTTTTTGTATATTTATTTGGTTTTGTTTAATAAAAAATGCAACACGGTTATTGACTGGATCATTTTCATTAAATG
>NZ_JADEUF010000191.1 GCF_015163655.1 Xenorhabdus griffiniae
GGATCCCTTTAACTGCACAACAAGAGGGACAGGTCACATCAATCTTTGCCATCTGAATGTTCTCCAAATAGGCATACTATACATGATTCAATAAATTGATGTCACGACCCTCCGTTCTAACATATTCCTGAAAATATCTCAGTTTTGCCCGGTCGTTGGTAATACCTTCTCGGATATCGAGAACAGTTGATCCAGCTTCTCCAGTGAGTTCGACGGAGGCTGCATCACTCATGCTGCCGGAGGAAGAGGTTTCTGGCACGGGACAGATGGCCTGGATGCGCAGCTTGCGACGACCAACGGCAATATCAGCCCGAAGAGTGTCGATTTCAGTCCTGGCATGAGTGAGTTTCCTTGATAAGCAGCCCCATCTCAATCAGGGCATCAATGTGACTTCGCACTGCGCTTTTGCTACATTCGCAATGATCCACAATATGCTGATACGAGGGCCAGCACTCCCCTTTGTCGTTTGCATTGTCCGCTAATTTAATAAGCACCAGTTTTCTCAGAGGGTTCCCTACTCTGATACTCATGGCCTTAGCCATCAGACTCATACTCATGCCGTTTCCTCCCTGCTACCGTACGCTAAACAACATCCACATGTTCATATCGGGTTCATCCAAAACGCCATGCATATTATTCATGGATCTTGGTTTCAGGCGGTGGGAAAACTTTAGGCAGGTCAGGACGCAGTTCATGGGCCTGGACTGTGCCGTTTGAAAAAACCACAATATCGGGTACCAACGACACTGAAACCCGTTTTTTTCCGTATAGCCATGCGCTGATAAGCGATTGCGCACACCCCAGTACCTGAGCCAGCTTGGCCTGGCTACCTGCGATCTCTATCACTTTTTTTATCACACTGTTTTTCATTAGTTCCTTTCTCCAACACCACGGCAATAACAATATCACCAGAAGTCAATATAAATCACTATTGGAGTATTTGTAAAGGTATCACTTTAGAGATAGAATAAGAAAAAAATGTTCCAAGACAGCGGTTCTTGGGCTTATCCCCGGTATTTCACGTAAATGCGGGAACCACTTATGAGGCATTTATGAGGCACTTATGACACTTGCTGATAGATTAAAAGAAGCCATGGCAGATAAGGGGCTGACCCAATCTGCGCTGGCAAAAAAAGCCGGCATGGCACAATCCATGATATGGAAATTACTTTCCGGGAACGCCGTCAAAACAGGCAGACTCGTTGATTTGGCCAAGGCGCTTGACGTGCGCCCAGAATGGCTCAGTGATGGCAGTGGTCATAAATCGCAGTCGGGTGATACTGAATTTGCTGTCAGGCATGACAACCGTTATGTACCGGTAAAAATTTATGAAGCAGAACAAGAAACCCCGGAGTCCTTCATGGTGCCGGCCTTTTCTGAACAGCAGCCCCCTATGGAATCCTGCCGGGCTTATCGCATCCCCCAAAATACCGGCTGCGCTGAAGCGCCGGAAGGAACGGTGATCGTGGTGGATACACAGGAAGATATCGCCAATGATGATTTAGTCTATGCACGCATCGGAGAACATTATTCGGTTTATCGTTATAAACAAGGGGGGGCTGTCAGTTTTTTATCTGTTGATGACTCGCGTATCCCCTTGATAACCCTTTCTCCTGACATGGAAATCGTCGGTGTGATTGTTTATTTATTTCGAAACATGAAGCGAAAACGATAACATTCTCATCCCTACTTGAAACACCGCCAAATCCTGCCTATCTTTACGACAAGATACTGTTTTTTAGTGCAGTATCTTCAATACCGTTGAAATTGTTATCACCCTCAAGACTCAAAATCATTCAGATGATATCAAATTAAAATTACTTTATATCAATAAGATAATTAAAAAAATTGATTTATATCACTATAGGTATGGATTTAATGGAATTTAAGTGATAATGTTAGCGACATCAAAGTGATAGGAATAATCACTAAAATAGTCAGCGAGAGGATTTATGAGTACCTTTACTTCTGCCACCATCAAGGAACCGGCAACAAAACAAAAAAAGGCTATCAACATTAAAGGCATTGTTGCCAATATCGCACAAGCGAACAGCCAGCATATAGGCACAACACCGATTACCTTTTTGGCAGGCCAGTGCCCAAAATACAATAATCGAAATAACAGCATGGGCACAAAAAATAAAGATGAATTTAAACATCATCTACTAACGAGCTATCGGGTCAGCCCAAAACATACAGAGCCTGTTCCTTACTATAATCTAGAACCCATTGTCGATTACGGTTATGCGCTCTATAAGAGAAAAGGACGATATATGTATTTAGTTGATATTATCCCTCATTAAGATAGAAACGAAAATGCTGTCGGTCATCGAAAATCGTCATACCACAGACTAATAAAACAAAAAAACAAAAGCCCTAAATTTTTATAAGTATAAAAACTTAATTACAGCGCCTGCGCTGGGGAATGTTTCATTCTAAATTTAGAACGGTTACACAGAGAATACGAAAGAAGCCTATTATATGGAAACTGCGAATAAAGTGGTTCAAATGGAGACAGAAGAAAAATATCATCTTGCATCTTTATATTGGGACAAGTAAAACACTGAGCAATTCATATCAGTAATCAGCTATGGCCTGAATACCACCTGAAACATAATGAAGTAAGGTGGTTATACAAAAAATCATCAAATGAACAGACGAAAAAATTATGCGGTGCCTTATCCAAGTCATCAAAACAACCAGGAACACGCCCTGCTGATACTACAGATGTAGTAAGGCAAGCCTGATACGCAGGCAAGGGGGTTTTGAAAAATGGTTATCAGAAAGGGAGGCAAGTAGTGGCGATAAGATACATTAAGCGTGAAGAGATGCAACAACTAACAGGAAAAAGCAAAACAACCCTTTGGAGAATGTACGCAAAAAGAAATGAGTTTCCTAAACCCGACAGGACTGCTGGTGGAACATTTCTTGGATGGCCTGAAGAGGTCTATGAGGCTTGGGTGAGAGAGAAGAAGCAGAGATAACTTGACCCATTACCTGACCCGTTGTTATGACGGGCTTTAATTTTTTTATCGTAACCCATTGATTTTAAATGGTCCCTACAGGATTCGATAAAATTGATTATTTTATTGTTTTTAAATAAGTTTTATTGGTTCAATTATCTACTATACCCCCTATAATACCCCCACATTATTTTGCTTATAATTGGCTAATTTTTGTTCTGTCATTGCTATTGAGAACAGCCTTTTTATTGCGAAAATATCATCAATGAAATAAATGTTGCCAAAAATGCAACAATATACCAATCAAGCTCCACGTCGCCGTTTATAGAACAATGTGCGATGAGATACAGGAGCATCTTGAAGAGCGATTGATATAACTTAAAGATAGTTGTCCATTCTTTTCACATATATAACACATCCATTAATTTTCTATCACACACCTTCAATTTTGTTTAGTATGAAAATGTTAACTATATAATCAAAATTTTTATTAAATAAAACCTGATAGATAAATGAACCCGCAAGAAAAG
>NZ_JADEUF010000192.1 GCF_015163655.1 Xenorhabdus griffiniae
ATATGAAAAAGATCATTACTATAATAGGCGCACGGCCTCAATTTATTAAAGCAAGTGTAGTTTCTCGTCAACTTGAACAAAAAAGAAAGTTTCAAGAAATAATTATCCATACAGGACAACATTTTGATTCTAATATGTCAACTATTTTCTTTGATGAATTAAAAATCCCTAAACCAAATTATACTCTTAATATTCATGGTGGTTTTCACGGTGAAATGACAGGTAAAATGCTTGCCGAAATTGAAAAAGTTCTTATTAAAGAAAAACCAGATAACGTAATGGTATATGGTGATACTAATTCAACATTAGCTGGTGCTTTAGCAGCCTCTAAATTACATATACCTGTTATACATATTGAAGCAGGGTTACGTAGTTTTAATATGCATATGCCAGAAGAAATAAACAGAATATTAACAGATAATATTAGCTCTATATTATTTTGCCCTACAGACACAGCAATAAATAATTTACATAATGAAGGTTTTCATTCAAAACCCATTATTATAAAAAAATCAGGCGATGTCATGGAGGATAGTGCACTACATTTCAGTAAAATAGCTAAAAAACCAATTAAATTAAATTTAAGTAATTTTATCTTGACCACACTACACCGTGCTGAAAATACAGATGACAAAGTACGCCTAACAGAAATAGTGAACTCATTAAATTATATACATAAAAAAATTTGTCCTATTGTTTTTCCACTTCATCCAAGAACTAAGAACAAGCTAAAAGAATATGATTTAAAATTAGATGTCTATTTAATTGAACCGGTTGGATATTTAGAAATGCTGTGGTTACTTAATAATACAAACATAGTTATTACAGATAGTGGAGGATTACAAAAAGAAGCGTTTTTTTTCAAAAAGCCTTGTATAACTATTAGGGATCAAACTGAGTGGGTAGAGTTAATTGAAGCAGGTGTTAATAAATTATCCGAAGCTAATAGTAGTGAAATAATTAATTCAGTGAAGAATTCGTTAAATATTAATATAACCTCAATTTCTTCTATGTATGGTGGTGGCATTGCTGCTGAAACAATTGCTAATGAGTTAGAAAGTTTACTATGAATATAGTATATATAAATCACTACGCTGGTTCACCAGATCTTGGCATGGAATTCCGCCCATATTACTTAGGGCAGGAATGGATAAAATCAGGGCATCATGTTATAATAATTGCAGCATCTTACTCTCATGTTCGTTCAAAACAGCCATTCTTGATAAGAAATAAAAAAACCATTGAAAAAATCAATGAATTAACGTATATCTGGTATCCGACACCTGTTTATAACGGTAATGGCTTATCCAGAGTTAGAAACATTTTTTCTTTTTTAGCTCAAGTTTGGATGGATAGTAACAAGTTAGTTAAAGAATATAATCCAGACATTGTAATATCTTCAAGCACGTATCCTATGGATATATGGGTTGCAAAACATATTGCACAAAAATCTAATGCAAAATTAATTTTTGAATTACATGATTTATGGCCTCTTTCACCTATAGAACTTGGAGGAATGTCTCCTAAACATCCATTTATTCAATTATGTCAATTAGCTGAAAACTCAGCTTATAAGCATTCTGATGCAGTTATTTCTATGCTTCCCAACGTACATGAACATATGAAAAATCATGGATTAAATTTAGATAAATTACATATTGTTCCTAATGGAGTTGTAGTAAATGATTGGATGCAGAAATTTTCTCCATTAGATATGGAGCTAGAAAAATTAATTATATCTGAGAAAAATAAAGGACATAAAATCGTATGCTATAGTGGGGCACATGGTCAACCTAACTCATTAAATATACTAATTAAAACTGCCTTAATCCTTCATGAAAAGACTTTTACATTCTTACTAGTTGGAACTGGTTTCGAAAAAGATA
Source organism: Xenorhabdus griffiniae (assembly GCF_015163655.1). GTDB lineage: Bacteria > Pseudomonadota > Gammaproteobacteria > Enterobacterales > Enterobacteriaceae > Xenorhabdus > Xenorhabdus griffiniae. Next base: position 1,887 of record NZ_JADEUF010000192.1, read on the forward strand.
ATTTAATAGAAGAATCAAAATCACTAGGAATAAAAAATGTTATATTTATTGACCCTATTCCTAAGATTCAAATCCCAACATTATTAGAAAAAATTGATATAGCTTATATAGGGTTACAAAAACAATCATTATTTAGGTTTGGAATAAGTCCAAATAAACTAATTGACTATATGATGGCAGCCAAACCTATTTTATGTGCCATTGATGCCGGTAATGACCCAGTATCTGACGCTAACTGTGGTATCACAGTAAAATCAAACAACCCTGAAGATATAGCTCAAGCTTTATTACATCTAAGTTCTTTATCAACTGAAGAATTAAGTAAAATGGGACAGAGAGGCAGAGCATATGCTCTAAAAAATCATATTTATTCTGCATTAGCAGATAAGTTTATAAAGGCGATACGATAATTATGAACAACAAATTCCTTCCTTTTGCATTACCTGAAATTAGTGAAGAAGAAATTAATGAAGTTGTAGATTCATTAAAACATGGTTGGATTACAACTGGACCTAAAACAAAAAAATTCGAACAAGATTTCGCCAACTATTTAGGTGATGGTGTTGAAGCTATTGCAATCAATTCAGCTACTTCTGGTCTACATTTAGCCCTAGAAGCGATAGGCATTAAACCTGAAGACGAAGTTATAGTTCCAACCTATACCTTCACAGCAACTGCCGAAGTGGTTCGCTATTTAGGAGCAAATCCTGTTTTTGTTGATTCCCTTCCTGATTCTCTGAATATTGACCCTAATACAATCAGAAAAGCAATAACTTCCAAAACGAAAGCAATTATTCCTGTACATTTTGCAGGTCTATCTTGTGATATGGATGAAATAATCTCTATCGCTAAAGAATTTAACCTAAAAATTGTTGAAGATGCTGCTCATGCATTTCCAACTATCTACAATGGAAAAAAAATAGGTACATTAAATACGGACGTTACTGTCTTTAGTTTTTATGCCAATAAAACGATGACTACTGCAGAAGGCGGCATGCTTGTTTCTCGTAATCCAGAAATTATAAAAAGAGCTAAAGTTATGCGCCTTCACGGTATTAGCAAAGATGCATTTGATCGATACCAATCCAAAACTCCCGCTTGGTACTATGAAGTTATAGAGCCAGGCTTTAAATATAATATGCCTGATATTTGTGCTGCAATTGGAATCCATCAGCTAAAAAAAATTGATCTCTTCCAGCAAAAAAGAGAGCAAATGGCAAAGTTTTATGACGAAGAACTGAAAGATCTACCATTAATCTTACCAACTAAACCTTTCGGTCCAGATAACCAACATGCATGGCATTTATACCCCATCCGCTTAAAAGATGAAGTCAAAATATCTAGAGATGACTTTATTATAAAAATGGCTGAAAAAAATATAGGCTGCTCAGTTCACTTTATTCCTCTTCATAAACATCCTGTTTGGAAAAATACTTATTCATTATGTGAGGAAAATTTTCCTGTCGCAGAAAAAAATTTCCATAAAATAACTTCCATTCCTTTATATACAAAAATGACAAGAGATGATCAAATTAGAGTAATAAATGCAATAAAAGAGATTCTAAAATAAATGAAGTCTATATATATAT
>NZ_JADEUF010000193.1 GCF_015163655.1 Xenorhabdus griffiniae
AATCAGAACTAGATCAAAATATACTAGTGGTTATAGTAAATAGACATAAAAAATTTCGTGTTGGATATAAAATCATTGTTTATTTGACTTCAGATATATTTTCAGAACCATATTTCATCACAGGTGAAAATATCGATGATTTAACATACCAGATAACTATTCCTTTTTCTAAGATCCCTCTCGGAAGTTATAATATTTTCTACACTATTACTGATTTATTATATATGGAGACTAAATCTGGTAGCACCCCTGTCTCAATTAAGGAATCTGCTTCTCCGCAGACATCTCTTGAAGCTATTCTAATGATAACTGGATATGAACCAGTCGGTTATGAATATGAAATTCTAACAATTCAGGTTTACGATAAACAAAAGAATGAATTAATTAGAAATACTGATTTCCAGTATAAACTCATTCAACCCGTTAATATCATTGATGTTCCTGAAATTGGTTCAAATCCTGAGACTAGATACTCAATGACTACAAACGAATATGGAGAGTTTAAAATAAATCTAAAAGGTCAAAAATTTGGGCATTGTATTATACAGGTGACAATTAATAATCTTGTTGGTAACATAAATCATACTATGGGAGAGTTTTAACTATGGCAACGCAGACACTTTTATTTCCAGCGGTAGGTAATGGTACACGTGTGTCAATTTTCTTTCAAAGAGTATCTCAATATTATTATTTCGTACAGTTAAAAGAGAGTTCTACTGGAAGGCCTTTTTTCACTTGGAATGAACAGAATCCTGACTATGGAATTGCTAGTTCATTTGCTTATGATGGAGTACCTGGAGATCTAATATGTACAGTAGATTGCCCACAAAGCCCCCGTCTTGATAATACATGGGCTGAAAACATAATAACACCTAATCCGGAAAGTCCAACTTATGGAACAGTCTATAATGTTGCCTTTAATGATTATAGTGGTCCAACTCAATTCTCTAACTTTTTCATTTCTCTGGCAAGCTGGCTGCCAGTCTCGCCTATAGTTCCCGTCCCACCTATGCCTATCTGATAGTGATTACCGTGGAATAATTTTCCACGGTTTCATTTTTATGCATATTTCTATATTACCACGTCACCCTTAGCCCAATTTTTGCACTCAGTTCATAGCTGTCAAAATTATTCAGGCTGGTGTTGACAGAAGTCTGACCATAGACGACAGACTGGTTATCCTTCCAACTGTAGGAACCCCCGATTCCTGTTTCACCCCATGTGCGGTCATTCCCCCCGTGGAAGGCAACATTTGCAACATCAACCGCGTCATTACGCCCCAGCAGCTCTTGGCGAAGATTGAACAGGCCGTAAAGATTAGCGGCTTTTTCAGCCTTGCCCTGATCATCGTGCCACTTTTGGCTGTAGTCTATCGTCGCACCCATACGCAATTTCATATTCCTGCTTTGATCAAAGCGGATTTTGGCTCCAAATGTGTCATGGAAGTCATTCATGCTGATGGCTGAATGCACAAGCTGTACTTGCGGAGTCAGCGACCATTTTGGGGTCAAGTCAAACCGTTGCCCTGCTTCCAGACTCAACGCATAGCCCAGAGCGGACTTATTATTCCCCAGTTGCCGACTGGCCGTCTTTGAATCCAGATCATTTTCAAAGTAGGTAAGCTGAGTCAAACCATCCAGATAAAACCCATTATTGCCGTACCATGTACCTGTCGCACCTATCGTGTAACCATTCGCACGGATTTTACCTTCACCGTGCACGGAGCCCACGTTTGCATTAATATTCGAATATTGCAGGAAACCACCACCAACCACTGAGCCGTGGTCATTTTCATAAAAGCGGCCGTCTATGCCGATTTGAGCACGAGCCATGTTATAGGTAATATCGCCAGCTCCAGATGTGGTGATACGGGGAGATAATCTGCCGTAAGAAGCTGTCATCCGTCCCCATGTGCCATTGGACAATGATGGGTTTATTCTATCGTCTGTGCTACCCTCGTCAGCAGTGGTCCTGAAACTATTCACACCCCGCAGTTTGTCCTCACGCCCGCCAACTCGTCCATGCAAAGACTCTGGCATATTCAGGGTCTGTAAAACTCGTCCATAAGCCTCGTAAACGCTAACGCCAGCATGATAGAGTTGTTGTGGCTTTGGTAGAGGATCTGGGTTGGGTTTTGGACTGGTCAGCGACGAGCGTAGGTACCAATTTCCATCCAAATTATCAATACCATTCTTATGAAGCCGGTAAGCATAGGCACCAACCACAACGGCTGGCTCTCCCTTATAGCTATAATCACCAACCAAACTGAAAGTACCGTCCGATGTGCCTTTCACCTCAACAACCTTGATGCCTTCCTTCGTCGGCGCACCCGCGCCGCCGACATTTTTGATCATGAGATGAGTTGTCCCGGATGTGCTGCCGTTCACCACCAGTCTGTCAGTCTTTGAGTTATCGCCTTCCAACACGGTCGATAAACTCACTGTACCGTTATTGCCGCTATAGTTACCTGTGATCACCAATGTACGCCCTACGGCTTTGTCATCTCCGCCTGCCAAGACTGTGCCACTGTTATTCAAAGCGGAAATAGTCGTATTAAATCCGCCCATATCAAGCTTACCATGCTGCCCGATTGTATAAGACGAATCTGCACTGAAAGCCCCTTCTGATCCTTGGCGAAGCGTCCCTTTCTGTACTTCCGTCGAGCCTGTATAGTTGTTAATGCCGGTCAGAAGGGTTATACCGTTACCAGCCTGCACCATTTGCCCTTGCCCTTTTAGGGAACCGGAAAATGCCATTTGATCAGCACGGTTGAAAACCAGTTTCGTACCTTCCCCACTTTCGACCAATCCAGTAAGGGTTCCGCTGTTATGTCCATCACCGATTTGCAAAATGCCATGACGAATTACCGTACCACCAGAATGGATATTCGTGCCGGTAAGCGCCAGCGTCCCTTTACCCTTTTGAATAAGTTTGCCCTCGCCAGTGATATTGCCGCCAAATGTCACCGCATCTGCGCGGTCAAAAGCCAGCACCCCTTTACTGCCTGTGACCACATCACCGGAAATACTGCCCTGGGTGCCACCGTCACCTAGCTGGAGGACACCCTGCGTCACTGTTGTGCCGCCCGAATGAGCATTCGTGCCGGTAAGCGCCAGCGTCCCTTTACCGTTTTGAATAAGTTTGCCTTCGCCGGTGATATTGCCGCCAAATGTCACAGCATTTGCGCGGTCAAAAGCCAGCGTCCCTTTACTGCCTGTGACCACATCACCGGAAATACTGCCCTGGGTGCCGCCATCACCTAGCTGGAGGACACCCTGCGTCACTGTCGTGCCACCCGAATGCGTATTCGTGCCGGTAAGCGCCAGCGTCCCTTTACCGTTTTGAATAAGTTTGCCTTCGCCGGTGATATTGCCGCCAAACGTCACGGCATCCGAGCGGTCAAAAGCCAGCGTCCC
>NZ_JADEUF010000194.1 GCF_015163655.1 Xenorhabdus griffiniae
TGGTCGAGTAGGATGGGAAAGATTATGGGAAGGATGGTTCATATTACAAACCATCCTGGAAGGTTACCTGCTTGTACAGTCTCTTGAGCTAGAGATGTGATCAAGAGACAGCGCAAACGCGAGGCTTATAATCCTGTCACGGTATTCGCAAGTCAATCCACTTAACAACTTTGATCCAACTGTTTTTGCCTTCCATGGTCAATAAAGCAGGACAGGCAAAGTACGACTATTGCCAGAACCAGACAATAAGCAATAATCGGCCAGGTAGTAGCATTGGATAAAAGTGTAATGGTGAGCGTTCCACCTATTCCCAACAATACCCCACCCAAACAGGAGTAGAATGCCGTTGCTGTTCCGGCCATATGATCAAAACCTTGTAGTGCGCCATTAGGTGCTACTGAAATCGCCATAGAGATCCCAACACCAACAAGCCACATTGGAACAATAAAGCCAACCACCGACTCAGGTATGAACGTTTCCCCAACAGATAGCAGCAACGCTCCTGCCATCAGGCAAAACATTCCTACCCGCAACGTATTTAGAAGCCCCCAGCGGGTAATCAAACTACCCACACTTTTCGCAGTCACCATCATTGCGATAGCCACAGTTGCAAATAGCAAACTGAAAGTAATTTGTGATAATCCTTGTCGATTCATCATTATCCAAGGGGCCGTTGAAAAGAAGACGAAGAAGCTTCCCAGCCCTGCACTATAGCAGAGTGTATACATCCAGAAATTCCGGCATCTTACAGGAAGAAGTAATTGCGACCACTGTAAGTCTGCTGTCGGTTGCCGTCTGGTTTCTGGACAGAATTTCCAGACCACAATAACCGTAACCGCCATCGCACAGCCTAATAGAGCAAAGATTGCGCGCCACCCCAACCAAATATCAATCATCGTTCCGAGCAAAGGAGCTACTGCCGGAACCATAGCAAGCATAGAACCGAGCAAGCCATAGATTACGTTGATTTCTTTACGGCCCGAATAGATATCACGTACAGCCGCGAACATGGCTACGAGACATGCTGAAGCTCCACAAGCTTGAATAATGCGAAAACCCAAAAAAGCTTCTGGTGATGAAGTAATGGCAAGGCCGAATGAAGCAACCGTATAAGCAATTCCACCGCTAAGCAAAACAGGACGGCGACCTAACCGATCTGACAGCGGGCCAAATAGAAGCTGGCCGACGCCTAACAGGATCATATATACAGTCAGCGTTAGCTGGATCGCTCCCGCTCCAGCCCCAAGTTCATCAGCGATGAAAGGCATTACGGGCAGATACATATCCATAGCCAGTGATGCCAATAAGTTGAATGGGGATAACAATAATATTGTGACGGCAAGAGAATATTGCCAGAAAAAATCTTTTGAGTGCACGAATCCATCTCCTAAAGTTAAGGATTTGGCGGCATTCTTATAGAATTAAATGCTTCTTGAGAACGCCGCAACAACCGAAAAAACTGTGATTGCTGCGGCTTATCTATCTGTTATGTGCATTTTGAGGGTACTCATATATGGGTTATCCTGTAGTCTTAAATTACGGGGGTACTTTATAGATAGTTTTTCATTAACTAAATACGATATTCCTTTTAACCCCTATGTTACCTGCGTATATTAGCAGGGAAATCAAGTTTTACTGTATTTCCCGCTTTTATCAAGCTGATTATACGGCTTTCTAATACTGATTTAGCTGATTTTCTTTCAACACAGTGTAACCCTGAGTTATCTGGTCAGGCTACAATGTTGCGAACTACGGGTTTTTACTCAATAAAAATGAACTTTAACATCGCTATCTTCCTTCACATAATAAATCCGTTCCATAAGAATTATCTATGGCGCACAACCAGTTACCATTGACCAATTTAAATACATATGTTGCTTTTCTTATCGTATCAAATGAAGCTTCGTTTTCTAATTTAGAAGATAAAATCGTTTCTGCTAATACCAGAGCACAATCTTCACCAAAAATGACTTTAATTTTACCCTGAGATACTTTTAATGAGTGATTAAAATATTGTGCAATAGTCAAAAATGCTTTATGTAAAGCGGGCTTTCCAGATACAGTGAAACCATCTCGAACAACTAACGAACCATTTTCTGTATAAAAATCCATTAGAAAATCAAAATCTTCCTCAGTAATAGCTTTATCAGCCTTTGCTATCAAGCTTATTAATGTTTCAGTGTGCTGTCTACATTCATTCTCTGAATACATATTTACTCCTTGGTTGGATAGGAATCAGCTAAAAAGCAATAAAAACCCGCTTAACTGAAATAAACTTCGAAATTTACACATTATCAGAACTGTTAAAAGTATAAAATAGTATTACTGTATATATTTTGTTGCACTTTTTTTATGAATTTTCGCTTTTTTTCTAATGAACAGCATCTGACAAGTTTGTCTGCTTCGCTGGATAAACAGAAAAGTGGCCCCATTATGCGGCCACTAAACTAAATATATAAACTTATTCGTTCCAGTTAACAAGAAAAATAATAATTATCTTCACTATTCAACCAAAGTTACTACTCGAAATTGACAATAGACATCCAAAACAACTTTATCAGGTTTGATATAATCAACATTATTTATTGTAATTCGGCTAAGATAGTTACCCGTGTCAGCTTTCAATGCAATTATATTACAACCGACATCCACGACAGTGAAAACAGAGTAAATATCCGCCGTTGGTTTAATAGCTTCGATAAAATTACCATTTGATTCAGCTATTCGGCTGAGATAAAGCTTGTTATCTCCATAAAGTGCTATTTTATTAGGATTATCTGGATCAAGATAGACAACAGTAAAACGACAATATTCATCTATACCAGATTTTGCCGCTTCAATATATTGAATTCCATTCCTATTAATTCGACTTAAATAAAGACCATTATCTGCTTGTAATGCAATAGTTACTCTTCTAAGTCCCATAATGAACCTCTAATTAATTATAAAATCTATTCATTATTAAACCACCACTCCATTCGTTTCTCATATTTATAATTTCAAGCCATAAAATAAATATGATGCTCCTGCTGAGCAGCATACTATTCCGTTTAAAAAACCAAATAACAAAAAATATTCATTTCATATTAAATAGCATGTAAAAATCGTAAAAAACTTACTCACCCCTTGCGATGCCAAGAGTAAAGAATCTTCTCAACTTTGGTATTTGTCAGATTCACATATTTAGTTGCCTGTTCCATTTTTATGATAGAATCATTAAATCTTTCCCGTCACTATTACCGCCGCCACGTTCTTTCGTTCAGTTCAGGCAAGTAATGTCATGTTGACAATTATCCGGTCACGTATTCAAAATGTTGATTGGTCTTAAATATAATATTCTCTTTCGATAAAAGTCCCGATGACTTTGTCATGCATTTCCGGTGATTTTGAATAGCCTAATGTTTTA
>NZ_JADEUF010000195.1 GCF_015163655.1 Xenorhabdus griffiniae
CACAGTAATGACAGACAAACTCAAACCGTGCCCGTTTTGTAGTGGTTCAGATACGGCTGTTAATTCATATTCAAATGACACGTGGTTTTTTGTGCAATGTACTGACTGTGGTGCATGTGGGCCAGAGGAAGCGTCATCGGTCACTGCTGTATCTGCGTGGAATAACGCAACACCACCTCAGAGCAAATGATACTGAGGTGGTGGGAATGGGTTAAGGGGCAGTGCTTTAACTGAGTATTGGAATTTTTCTTAAAATTAGCTTTACGTCAGAGGACGAAGAAAAAAATAGTGCTATATATTCAGTAAGCGTTTAAAGTTTTTGTCCTAAAAAGCGAACACATTAACTCCTTGGAAAGAAAGACAAGAAAATGAAAGACATAGACGTGCGGCGTGCTGTTCATTCTAAGATATTGAAAGAGCATCATAAAGATCCAGATACACTGGTTATTGATGAGTTTTCTTTGAATCAGGGTCTATGCCGTGCTGATATTGCGGTTATTAATGGAATTATTCATGGTTATGAGTTAAAGAGCGAGAGAGACAATCTTTTGAGACTACCTAACCAGATAGAGCAGTATTCCTTAGTTATGGATAAAGTCACACTAGTTGTACATGATTCTCATTTATTGGCTGCTCAAAAAATTATCCCTGAATGGTGGGGGATAAAAATAGTCAATCAAGGTGGTAGGGGAGCGATTCATATACATAACTACAGGCGGGATAAACTAAATCCTGATGGTGATGTTTTTTCATTAGCAAAACTGCTTTGGAAAGATGAATGTCTTCGTATTATGGAAAAATGGAATATATTGAAAGGCAATAAAAGCAAACCACGTTTTGAACTATGGGATATAATTGCACAGCATACCTCACTTGAAAAATTGAAAGTTGAAGTGAGGCACACTTTGAAGCAAAGGACTACGTGGAAAAACTAAGGTATAGCAGGATATTTAGTGGAGTATTGAGAAAGCTGCTCAACTACCATAGTGAAATGATGTGTGTGTGCAACTTTTCTCCATATCTTTGAGCTACCAGCTTTTACAGTATTGTTAGCTCTATCGTGTATATATCTATCCCCCCAACTATAATTTGGGTCAAAATAATAGGGACTATTAACTAAGATTTGAGAGAGATTTTGTGTTTGCCCCCAACCATTTTTTCTGGCTGCCAAGCCCTTAACGATGATCCAATTGCTCCAATCAGAGTAACGAACTGAAACATGCGGGGACATCAATCGAGGGTCAATATTGCTTATTTCTGAGCTGGCAGTGGGGTAATCACTAAATCCTGGAGTTCTAGTCATGCCGGACGTTTCTACTATTTTTTGCCATAAACTCCACTCTTCTCTTGGGATGGTGTGTATCGTATGTTGCTGGATACCTGTTTGAAATTGTGGATAATGACAACTTGAAAATATTATTCTCCTCCAGTTCTTCAAGTTACAAACCGTTACATAGTGATAAATTGCATCCTCTATTAGTTTTGTGGTCAGATCTGGAATATCAGTAAAATCTATAATTAAATCGACATCTTTAGCGTCTAGTTTAATTTGTGTAAGTAAGTACAATATAAGCCCTGCATTTTTTGGTGTTACTTTTATTGCAGCACCATTACTATTATTTCTCAGTACAGAATATATATATTCTGTAGAGTAATCTGGTGATATGACAGGGATTAATTCTTTCCCGTGATTTTTTGCATGACTAATACAGATATCTAGTGGGTGATTTTGCATGTCACCATGCTCATCTAAATAACCAACATCAACAAATGCAGGACGTTCAGATTTCCATGAGTCAGCTAATATTTCTCCGAATGATGAAAGGTGATCTATCAAGTTTTTTTGATAGCATTCGTTTATGAAATCCCAAGGAATATCTAGAACAGAAATAATGGGAGTTAAACCAGAAATTACATCAAGTGATAACTCTTTAAGAGCTTCATATTCAGCCGCTTTCCATCGAATTTGGGGGTAATAATGGTGTATATTCATATATAGATATCCTTATAAAGTATAAAAAGAGAAAATATTACATACTTATTTTTCAATCTTCATACGAATAACTTTCTAAATGTGACTTACTGCATTCATTTTTTAATATAAGATACCTAAATAAAATTATTGCAATAAAAATAATAATACATGAATTAAACAATATTCCTCTGCCCATTCCCTGAGTGGCTACAGAAATAACCCATGCTGCCACCCGTTCCCATCGCGTACCCAACGCTCACGGGATGGTGGCATTTTTATTTTCACTGCGCATTCGCACGCGCAAATTTAATCCAAGAACCTACAGAAAGTGAGCCTGAGAAAACCGCTAATTACGTGGTTATCTTGGGGCGGCTTTTCTGTGCGAACAGGTTCACTTTCTATAGGAAACCACATGATGAAATACCCAACCGTTATTGTTAATGGCGTATCTGTTCGTGTAGATAACGAAGGACGTTACAACCTAAACGACTTGCATGCTGCTGCGGTAGCCAACGGAGAAGCAACAGAATCTCAAAAGCCTAGCAAGTTTATTCGAAGTGCTCAGGTTAAAAGATTCATAGAAGCATTAACCAAAGGACAAAAAAGTCCTCTGGAACAAAATCAACCACTTAAAGTTAACAATGGTGGTGATAATCCAGGAATATGGGGTGTTGAGCTGCTTGTGATTAGATATGCAGCTTGGCTCAAGCCAGAATTTGAAATCCGAGTTTATAACACTTTCCGTGATGCCGTGCTGCTTGGATTTGATGCAATGGTCCGCCTAAACAAATTGGATCTGGTTATTAATGCGGAAACAAAAGATATCAGTATCTGTGCTCGGAAAATGAATCAATGGGGAGTGGGTGGAAGAAAAGAACTATTGCTTACTGCTCGCGAGCGGATGATTGAACAGGTTCAGCCATTCTTGCCGGGAGTGGAATGATGGATATGCAAGTAGAACCTTATGAGTTTTTCGGCTGGCGAGTGGCTGAAGCCTATGTCTATCACTTAGTGGCGACTTGGCATCGCCCGATTTATCGTTATGAAACAGGTGATATTGAGGTTAGCCGTCACTTCTTATTTGGTCTTCTTGATGGATATCTGATGGATAGAAAAGATACTCAATGGCGAGCCAGATTCTACTCAATGCTACTTGAGCCATTTGATGAAAAACCGGCACCCAATACGGTCATCTGCGGTGGAAAAATACCTGTTTTGAGTAAGAGAGGTATCAGGTACATGAATGCGCTCGTTCATCAGTATGGCGACATGTTAACTGATATCGGTGTTCAAGATGAATACGGAACATTGATCCCACCAGAGAGCTATAGCGGAGTAAGTTTACAGTAATCAACTCAACATCCCAAAAAGTAGAAACCTCTACAAAGCATCCTCAAACGGGTGCTTGATAGAGTTTTGT
>NZ_JADEUF010000196.1 GCF_015163655.1 Xenorhabdus griffiniae
GATCCCTTTAACTGCACAACAAGAGGGACAGGTCACATCAATCTTTGCCATCTGAATGTTCTCCAAATAGGCATACTATACATGATTCAATAAATTGATGTCACGACCCAACGTGAAATAGTAGAAAACAAAACCCAAGTAACTAATTCAGATAAGAATAAAGCACAGCGCAAAGAACTTGTCGATAGTCTGCTTATCCGAAAATAAAAAATTGAGTTACAACAATGATAAAATTTAATTATTGGTTAGCAATGTTTTCATTTTTTGCTTTTGCCACATTTTCAGAAAGTTCTTTTGCTAATATAAAAAAATCAGTAACATTAAAACTGAATTTTAATGAATATTCTGTCCCTTATTCAACATTTATAATTGATGGTCAACCAGTATATGCAATGGTTGATACCGGCTCCTCTATGGGATTTCACCTTTATGAATCTCAGATAAATAAAATAAAAGGACTTAAAAAAGAAAATACTTATTACAGTACAGATTTAACCGGAGAAATTCAGGGGAACATAAAGTATCTGGCTCACTCTATTGACGTAAATAATATGATCTTTAAAGATGTGATCGTAACTCCATTTAAGCAATGGGGGCTATTGGTTTATAACAAAGGAAAATTACCAAATACACCTGTTGTAGGCCTCGGCGCTTTTAAAGATAGACAGATAACACTGGATTATATATCTAATACATTAACTATAGCGGATAGTATTACTGGTAAAAAGAAGAAGGTTCCAAAAGGTTTTACAGAATTTCCTTTCCAAATATCCTCTGAAGGAATGATGTTTTATGTCGAGCAATCCAGCCATAAATACCGTGTGATTCTGGATACGGGGGCTACAGTCTCTATAATATGGCGTGAGAGACTTAAGTCTTACACACCTATAAGCTGTCTCTCGGTTAATCCGCAAATGGATAACAAAGGATGTGAAGCTACAATGCTCACAATGAAATCGACAACTGGAAAACTGGAGCAGTTTAGCGCAGTTATTGTTGATGGGCATTTTCAACATATGGGAAAAATTGACGGCATTATAGGAAACAGCTTCCTTAGAAACCGAAAAATAATTATAGATTTTAAAAATAAGAAGGTTTTTATTTCTGATGAGCATCGGAAAGAATGAAAATTTAATCTATTGTGTCGAAACTCTGCAACACAAAAGATAAAGATGGCTTAGTGAAATTACAAAAAAGCCACTGCAAATTCAATCACAGTGGCTTATATGAACAAATCTCAACTAAGAAAAATTACAGTGCAGCGATAGTCTCTTTCTGCGTCAGTAACTTCTCTTTTGCGGCATTGTTGGTCGCCAGGCGTTCGCGCTCTTTGGCAACAACGGCTTCGGGTGCAGGGATGACAAAACCTTCGTTAGCCAGTTTGGTTTCAATACCGCTGATCTCTTTATCCAGACGAGCCAGTTCTGTATTGTCATCTCTAAATAGCGTTTCAAAATGATAGGAGTATTCCTTACCCCGCGCTCCGCGCGGGGTAAGGAACGCCAACATCTGATACTCTCAGTATTATGAAAACCTATTTAGATACCAGTTACAGAATTGGTTCCGTGTGAATTTGTAAAGAATGTTCGCGGCGATGTCGAATATAAAATGCCATCAAGTTAATAATCAGATTTAATAATTACCTCTTCTCCAAATTTTCCAGCTTTGGGCAAGGGTTGATAAGATGAATTTGATGCCCTCAAGATACGAATGCCGCGAATATTTGATTCATGAGCTGCTATAATATCTTCATCAGCATCTCCATAATATATTTCCAATTTGTATTTTTTTATCCAACTTGCTTTGTCATTCTTATTTTTATCATCACCTGCAAAAATGACGGAATGCATTTTACTATCAGAAATATGCATCATCTTTTGTATCTGTTTAGTAATGGATTCTATTTTCGTTTCTGTACGACCAGTGATGAAATAAATATCATCACCTCGTTTTTTATGCATCTTAATTAGTTCAATGCCTATTTTTTTAGGCATACTGAATTTATTCCATTCATTGTTCATTTTTTCCCAAAACTGTTGATTTTTTAGATAACTTTCATCATTGGGTGAATACTCTATCTTTCCTCGATAAAAACCTGGGCTAGAAAATATTACCGTATCATCAATATCAAATCCAACAGCTATTGGGGGTTTTCCTTCCAGGCTTTTTTCTATTTGCCTAACTGAAACCCAATGTACAGTATGGCATAGGGGCAAATCAGTTGAATTTACTCCAGATTCAACTTGATCAAGAGTAAAGACTTTTGCTTGCAATACATCATTGAAACCCAAAATGAGTATAATTGAGGTGAGTGCCGCTGTTAATTTATTCATGATTGTTCCTTATTTATATATCCCATTATGGTATATACGCATTAAACTTCAGGTTGCAATTTATAACACGATATGAAATCTGATTTCTCCCCGCTTCGCGCGGAGAAATCACACGCATCTTGAAGTTAGATTGGTATATACTCAATAAATTAGATCATTAAATTACAAAACTCTAACTCTCTTCTCTTTAAATAATAAAGATAGCTAGATGATTTAGACTGGAAAATATTATTAGGGATAAGTTTTACATCAGTATTTTTTAGACATCTAAAGTTCAATTTTGAACTATTTATTATAGAATATCCAACATCAGAGCAAATGAAATCTATAATGTTGTTAATTTCTGGAATAATTAATATTTGAGTGTTGATCTTATGTTTTTTCCTATATTCCAATAAGTAGAAAAATAATGGAATGTTTTTTGATTCAGAATGGATAATCATCTTTTCGTTACGAATTATATTACTCAATGAGTTATTTTTATCGAAAATTTTCTTTGAAGAAATAAAAAAATTAGTTTCATGGTCATACTTTTTAAAAGAAATTCTCTCTAGTCCATCTTCTATTGGTGGATGAGTTGAGACAAAAACATCTAATTCTCCTGAAAGGAGTTTACTACAATGTTCCCCAAATTGATATCTTTCACTTATAAAATCAATTTTTCCGTTCTCAATTATTTGGTTCATCAATCTTTCAAATAATTTATTGTAACCATCTGTTCCTACTTTAAGTTCTTTTTTTTTTTACTTTGTAAAAAACGTGATCTTATGCTCTCTACATTATCACGTATAGGTAATAAATATTTGTATAAGTTTTCTCCTTGTGCCGTTAAAGTTGCTCCTTTATTAGAACGATTGAATAGTTTAACCTCCAATATTTCTTCTATGTCAGAAATACTTTTGCAAAGCGCTGGGGGGCTTATATGAATTCTTTTAGAGGCATTTTTGAAAGATCCACATTCTACAACACTAAAAAAATGATTTATTTTTTTTGATAAAATCATAACAACTCCATTTATATGTGACAACATAAAATTAACAATCTTGAGGCTATATTG
>NZ_JADEUF010000197.1 GCF_015163655.1 Xenorhabdus griffiniae
GGGTTCAAAAATATTAATTTATAAATATGATAAAGGGTTATCCTTAACCCTTTATCATTTATTTTAGGATTATCTTAATGTTACTGACCAAAATATGAATTGGTATTTTATTAATGGTTATTCATTATTCTTTGGAAAGTAGAACACCAACTTCTTTCCAACCATGACTAACAATCTTTGATGTTTTCTTGTTGAATAATTTCTCAGCATTATCAATCGTCAATTTGGCAAAATCCTCGAAATCTGCATCTGAAGATAGACGTTTATCCAGTAGCGTTTCATACCAAATCTTTCCTGCTTTTTCCCAGGCATAGCCTCCCAACTCCATCGCCACTAAATAAAATGCCCTGTTAGGAATGCCTGAGTGTATGTGAACGCCTCCATTATCAATTATGAAGGGAAGGTCTTCATATAGATCCATATGACCAACTTGCTTATCTCCAGAAAATGCACTTCCGGGGTTAATAAAGGTGCGTAAGCTAACATCGGATTTATTTTCTGGGTTAAATTTTGGCCCTAGTAAGCCTTGGCCTAATAGCCAATTGGATTCATCGACTTTTTGGTTATTAACATATTGTTTTACCATAATGCCAAATACGTCTGCGATGGATTCATTAAGTGCACCAGACTGATAGATATAATCAAGTCCAGCTTCGCTTTCGATGACACCATGGGTTAACTCATGAGCTATAATATCAATGGCAGAAGTAAAGCGATTGAAATATTTCCCATCTCCATCACCAAATACCATTTGTTTTCTGGTCCAGAATGCATTCAGATAATTTTTTCCAAAATGTACTGTAGCAACTAACTTGATTCCTTTATTATCAAGAGAATTGCGGCCGAAAACTTTTTTATAGAATTCATGAGTCTTACCAATATATTCATAAGCCTCATTAACTGAATCATCTAAACTCTCTGGCATACCTTCACTGCGAGATAACTCTTCTCCTGGGAATTCCTCTTTATTTTTAGCATCATAGATAGTGCGATGCAGTTTATCGTCCACCTCTTTTTTAGTTTCTTGTTTATCCTGTTGAGAAACAGTGTCTTCAGCAGGAGTATTCATCAATTGATAAACATGACCTAATGTTTTTAATACATATTGATTAGTATATGTATCACAATCATCAGAGATATGTTCCAGAACAAATGGAGGAATTAAGCTGTATATGTTGGTTTGATTATTGCTCATAATAATACCCTATTTTGTTGTTAGATGTTGTATTCGTTTTTTGGGGCCCGGATTGAATACTAGCTGTAATTAATAGGCGAGTCATTAGTGTAAGTATTGACTTTTTATGGCAGGGTATTGCTAATGAAAAATAATAAATGTTTTTATCAGTATTATGATAAATAACCCATCTGTTTTAGGTTAACTTTTTTATAAACAAGGAGTAAAACAGGAATAAAGAAACTGTCTTGTATTCCTGTTTTGAATTGTCATACCCAGTCTTTTTTTATCAGAAATGAAGTATATAATTCAGATTCAGGAGAATTAGCTTCTGGAGAATAGTTATATTCCCAACGTACTAATGGGGGCATTGACATTAATATAGATTCAGTTCTTCCACCGCTTTGCAGGCCAAACAGTGTTCCTCTGTCCCAAACAAGATTGAATTCAACATAGCGGCTACGACGATATAATTGGAATTGTCTTTCACGATCACACCAAGTGATATCTTTTCTTCTTTCTACAATCGGTAAATAGGCTGATAAAAATCCATTTCCGACAGCTTGCGTGAAATTAAAGCAGGTATCAAAATCAGGCGTATTTAGATCGTCATAAAACAAGCCACCAATGCCACGTGGTTCATTGCGGTGTTTAATAAAAAAGTAATCGTCACACCATTTTTTATATTTGGGATAAATACCATCGCCAAACGGTTGACATAAATTTTTGGCAACGGTATGCCAATGAATAGCATCTTCTTCAAAACCATAATAAGGCGTGAGATCAAAGCCACCGCCAAACCACCATACAGGAAGCTCCCCTTCTTTTTCAGCAATAAAGAAACGCACATTTGCATGGCTGGTTGGGACATAGGGATTAAGAGGATGAATGACAAGCGAAACTCCCATCGCCTGATAACTGCGACCTGCTAACTCAGGACGATGAGCTGTAGCCGAAGCGGGCATTGAAGCTCCGGAAATATGTGAAAAGTTCACACCGGCTCTTTCAAAAACCTTACCTTCCGTCAACACTCGGCTTCTTCCGCCACCACCATCTTCTCGTTGCCAGCAGTCTTCCATGAAGGTTGATTGACCATCAATTTGTTCTAGTTGCTTGCAAAGGTGATCCTGTAATGAGAGGAAAAAATTCTTAACTTGATATAGATTAGGTGTATTCATGTTCAAAATTTAACCATTTGATGTTATTAAAATAAATCTCACTTTTTAACGAATTTGTTCTTTTTGTTTGTACATAGCCGCTGAACAAATCTATAAACAAAACATAAGATAAGAACAATGTGAGAGAAAAGAAAGTATAAGTTTGTGAGCGGTGAAACGAAATCAGTGGGTTAAACGTTCAAAAGCCAAATTCTACCTAAACAGGTTTTCATAACACTGAGAGTATCAGATGTTGGAGTTCC
Source organism: Xenorhabdus griffiniae (assembly GCF_015163655.1). Lineage (GTDB taxonomy): Bacteria > Pseudomonadota > Gammaproteobacteria > Enterobacterales > Enterobacteriaceae > Xenorhabdus > Xenorhabdus griffiniae. Next base: position 2,595 of record NZ_JADEUF010000197.1, read on the forward strand.
TTACCCCGCATGGGGAAGGAATATTCCTGTCATTTTGAAACGCTATTTAGTCAAACATAGTCACTTTATCGTGTATTTCTTTAGATTTGGAATAGCCTATTGTTTTTCGATTCAGCATTTTGATATGAATACGCAGATATACACAACTACCAATGGGTTGGATACGTGACTCTGTAGTTAACACGGTGGAAATAGTAAAAAAGCCTCTAAATTTAGAGGCTAAATATGAGAGAATGTAGGAATGTAATATTTGCGTAAATTTCTATTTACACAGTGATAAATTTTTCACGTAGGTTGTTGGTGACATCCACGATATTTTATCACACGTAATATAACCCTCGCTTTTTAATTTATAATCAACATACAAAGAAATAGGGAAGCTAATAATAAATGAGGTAATCATCAACCTGGTCAGGTATTTAATAATTATATTATTATATTTTGGCAGTCTATCAAATAAAAAGAAAAAGATAGAGCCTGATATAGAATAAAACAATATAGGAGAAGACAAAAACCCTATGATAATGCCACTAGAAAATTTTATTCTTCCATATGAAAGGTTAAAACCACCGACTTTAGTCGGTCAGCTTTAGCTGCAATACTGTGTTGTACTGGAGGTGCAACATGGATTACAGATACGGCAGTC
>NZ_JADEUF010000198.1 GCF_015163655.1 Xenorhabdus griffiniae
ACTTCCCATTGCAGGCCAGAATGCAGTCCATGAATTACCATATTCAGAGATTGTTATTCGTCCCATCTTATTACCGTAATCTTCCAGATAAACATGAATAGGGTCATGTCGCGGTACATCCGTGATTTGAATTTTCACTACATCCGATGTTTCGATATGCACAATAATCCTCCCGCCGCAGTGCAGCGTAGTGATAGGGTTAGGGTTACAGGGTTCTATCTGGATTGCCGAGCACGGTGACTCGGTGTTGAAAATCGGTGGGGAAATCTAAAATGGGATATCATCGTCAAAATCCACTGAGGGTTGGCCTTGTGGCTGTCGTGGTGCTTCCGATTGTTGCCCTGAATAGTGTTGAGTATTTATTTTACGCTCGTCTTTATCTTTCAGATTTGCAACCATTTTATCGATAGTAGTAGCGGTTTTACCCTCCACTTTTTCAGCGATGGTTTGTCGAGTATCAGGATAAAACGGTATGCGGATATCCATACCGTAGGTATCATCACCATTATTTTTCGTCCTGAGTATTTTTTGTAATACCAGCCCAACTCGTTTACCCGCGAATTCAGGGGTAATTACATGGCTGGCAGAAATCATATGACTGGTTACCTGACGAACGCCGCAGCATCCCATGATAGCCTGCACCATACTTTGACCAAATTGATTGGCTGAACCGTCTTTTTTCTTGCAACAAATGCTCAGATAACTGACCTTTCGCCCGTCATCTGCCTCACCAGAGAACTCAATAAACTCTGCACCATGCTGACTCTTGGTTATTTTTGCCTCGCTAATGGTAATGACATACGCGCCGCTTTCGTTGATAAAACCACCCTGTCCGGCGCTCATGGCTGTTTCTTGGTTATAGGTGAAAATTACATTACTCATGCTGCTGCCTCATCTGTTGTATGTGTTGCAATTCCGTAGTATTCGCATATAGCGTCATCTACGGCTTTCAGGTCGTTTTCAATTTCTGAGCTGTCAAATAGCCCCATTGGTGATTTAACAGTGTCGAACCCGTTATTTTGGGTGGTGAATAGATATTGCCCATCCCTGACTGCGGTTTTCAGTACGATAGTAAACATCCCTTCTACCGTTATCTTTTCATCCAGCATCTTGCCGATGGTTTTCATCTTGATTTTTCCCATCTGCGTCTCTTCCGTGTGTGACAGGAAATAAACCCGTAAATCGTCCGGTGTTTTGCTGATGGCTGTGTTGATCACATTCCATGTGTGAGAACCAATCTCAGTGAACTTATCGAACGATTTTTCCTCTGATCGACGCATAAATTCGTTCGCCATCAAATATTGAAAATCATCAATGACGATGATTTTTTTCCCGTAATTATCTGCCGATTCAATGGCTCTGATAATGTGCTGCCAGTTGTCCGTAACAAAAACCGATGTAGCAGCGTCGTTCTTATTCCATTGTTTCCATGCTGCGGAACGAAACGGTAACGGCTTCCTGACCGTTTGGATTAATAATGTCTCTTCCGGGTTCAGGTTGCGTAAACTGGTACTTTTCCCCGTACCAGATTCGCCAAGAATGAGTGTTGCAGTTCCCATATTAATCTCCTGTCCAGATACCACCCTGACGGCGGCGGGGTGAATCACCACGATAAAAATCGTGTTCTGTGTGGTGGGTTTTGTAATAATCTCGCCACGCCTGACGCTCCCGTTCAGCGCGTTGTTCTGCCATGTGAGGTGGTAGCGGGGGATTGAATGCAGCTTGGTGATTGATGTTCCATATCTGCTCTGCGGTAACACGTTCTGCTATGGTCATTATTGCGGGGTGTGGTGTTTTGGTTGTGACAGCAGCGACTAATTCCCTGAGATATTGCTGCCGTTCTATCGGGTCTTTCGGTACGTAACATCCTGTTGAGCGCCGATAATACCCGTTCACGTGAAATCTCCCGCGAAATCCATGTCGCTAACTGGTAATCCCTCCCTACCCAATACCTCCCGTTGATATGCCAGTTCCCTGTGTTCGGCTATTTGTTCGTCTGTGTATTTGCGTTTTTTCTGCTCATCCTGAGCACCACAGGGGTTGTAGTTGAATCTCATGCGACCCTCCGTTGCATTTTCCCCAGTTCCTCCATGAGACTATCCACTAAATCTCTGTCCATGAGATATTCAGCTAGTTCATTCATTCCCCATTGACCGCCATCCATGCGTTCAGTCATCGTGCATTCCATCCCCACTTTACTGTGTTGGTCAGTGGTGATTTCAACGTAGTCTGATGTGCGCTTGATAACGGCATCGTCGTAAAGTCTGATTTTCATATTTACCTCCCATAACTTCTTTTCAGTATTTCCATAGCTAGCCACCAAACGTCTTCACAACGCAGGCAACGGGCTATCCATGCCAGCTCTTGCGCCTGACATAGAAGACGTTCGTTGATTTGCATAATTATCTCGCGATGAGTAGAGTGAATATGACCGCTAGAATTGAGAGTGAGTAATAATAGAAACTATCGGGAATCATTTAGCGGTCAGCGCAATCAGCGCCTTGGCGTGGAGTTCGGCGGATTCGCGGTCGAGGTGAATTAGCCCTTGTTGTAAATAGTACGCATCAGCTCCGTCATTATCCCATATAAACGCTGCATAAAACTCGGTATCAGTAATATCGGGAATATGGTATCCAGTGCCAGATTTCAACGGCTCCCTCACTGGTTCAGGAACATCATATTCCCCGATTTTGATAGTGCGGGGTTTTAGTCTAAAATTCACCTCGGGATGAAAGCCGAAATTGCTAGCAAATTCCAACCAATCATTCCCATCCGCATATCTGTACTGGAAATACTCCCACGGTTTATCCGTCTCCTGTGCTAATTTCGCGTATTCCATAATTAAATCGGCGTGAATGTGTTTAGGCATTATTTATCCTCCTGTTATTCATCGTCATCTGGATAACTTTTCCAGCAATCTAATTTGATAAATTGGCTAGAATCGATAACAATATTTTCAGGCCCAACGGTTAACCAGCCACCGTTAAACTCATCAATAATCTCCAATTTATATTCCCCCCATTCACTACCAATCCGAGTTTTCAACAATTCAATTAGTTCTGATATTGTCATTGTATTATTCCTTTCCTATATTCAGGTAATAAAAAGCCCCGCATTGGCGAGGCTGGTGTTTAATTTTCAATGTTTCAACTAATTCTTAACTGACATATTGCAATACGGGTGAGTAATTTGCG
>NZ_JADEUF010000199.1 GCF_015163655.1 Xenorhabdus griffiniae
CCAGTATAAAAGATAGTCAAGTGGCTAAACGTCGAAGAGCAACGTGGTCAGCAGAATTCCGTAGTCAGCTTATCTTTGATTGAATTAAATACAAAGTGGAATCCCGCCCTGTGTCGCAGTGGGGGTATTGCCAGAAGATGGTCAACTGGGTGATGAGGCGGATGTTTTTATTCTTTCCCACCAAAAGGCTTATGCAGGTGCGGTGATCCCAAAAGATGTGCTTAATAAAGTCAAAAAGGCACAAAAAGATATGATGGGTAAACTGGATATCAGAATGAGCATTATTCTGGAAAGAGGAACAAAACCTGTGCCAACCTTGGTTAGTCTGGGTACTTATATGACCAGTACGAAAAATAAAGATTACCCGCTTGTGGCAAATGGGATCAATCTGGCTAAGGAAATGAAATTTAGACTATCGGATGTTTCCAACTCATCTTTGTCTAATGGTGATTTTGTTCCTTTTCTTGTTACACCTGACTATTTCGATTTTTTACAAACAGATAAAAAATAGTGTGTTCTTGTCTTGATCCAAGACGACATTTACCTTAATCACAAGGCCGTAGTAATACGGCTTTTTCATTTGCCCAGCGAAGCTGGTAAACCTGTCAGACCGCAAGGTTTTGAATCGCTCCGATTGAGGGAAAGATCATCCGGATGGCAAGAGTGTTCCGGCCAACGTCAGGGGTTGAAGGGTAATCCTCCCATTTTCCATGGAGGTCAAAAGTAGAATTTAAGCGGCCCGTAATAAATGTTGTGTCGGTGTATACCCTCCTAATGCCATATTGGGTCTTTCATTATTATAAAACCACAACCATTTTGTCGCCGAATCTTGTCATTCACTCAAAGAAGCAAATAAATATTGGCCCAACCAGTCATAGCGTACTGTTCGATTATAACGTTCAACATAAGCATTCTGTTGCGGTTTTCCGGGTTGGATAAAATTCAGCTGGATTTGATGTTGCTTCGCCCAGGCTTGAAATTCAGCGCTGGTATATTCGGGACCGTTATCACAACGAATTGAAACCGGCTTGCCTCACCATTCTATCAGCTGTTCCAACGTGCGTATTACACGACAGCTTGGTAATGAAAAATCCACCTCCATCGCCAAGGCTTCACGATTAAAGTCATCAATGATGTTGAGCAAACGTACCGAACGCCCATCTGACAGCTGGTCGTACATAAAGTCCATAGACCAACTATCATTAGGCCTATCAGGGACTTTTAACGATTCAGGCTGTTCACGCTTTAAGCGCTTTTTAGGTTTTATGCGTTTATTCAGAGCCAATTCACAATAAATTCGATAAACCCGTTTATGATTCCAATAAAATCCTTTTACATTGCGTAAATACAGGTAGCAAAGCCCAAATCCCCAATGACGCTGTTGTTCTGTGAGCATGAGCAACCAATCCGCAATGAGCCGATTTTCTGAAGATAATCGGGGCCTAGCGTGATAGCTGCTTTCACTGACCCTAAAATCTGACAGGCCTGGCGAATGCTAATGGATTTCTGCTCAACCGCGTCTTTTGCCATCTGCCGACGTTGAGCGGGCTTTACCACTTTTTTGTCATGGCTTCCTGAATAATCTCAGCCTTTAACCGCTCTTCAGCATACATCTTCTTAAGGCGTCGGTTTTCTTCTTCCAGTTCTTTCAAACGGGTCATCAAAGAGGCATCCATTCCGCCGTATTTAGCCCGCCATTTGTAAAAACTGGCACTGCTTATGCCGTGTTCACGGCACAGTCCTGGTACAGGTGTACCTGCTTCAGCCTGTTTTAGAATGGCTAAGATTTGGCTGTCAGTAAAACGCGATTTTTTCATAAGATTTCAATCTCCTCTGATACTTTAAGCGTATGAGAAAATTCTACTTATGGACACTCTGGTATTTAGGGGGGATTACCATTGGATTAACATAAAAGCTGACGATAAAGAGTTCAAAGGATATGGAGGACCACAGAACTTAAACACTGTATTAGAATATGCTATGAAATGGATTAACCCATTTACAATAAAATAAGATCAAGCCGGAAAGATCCCCGTGATCTTCCGGCGTTGTGCTTTTTTAAGAGCCGCTAAGTCCCTGCCCTTAACAGCTTTTGTAGCCGCCAAGCAGCTCCCGCATCTTGAGCTTAATCTCACTGAGCTGGTCTTGCTGGCGCTGGTACTGTTGCTTAATGGTGCGGGTGTCGTCGCTGTCAGGGATGAGCACCAGACAGCCGTCCATAATTTTAACGGTCAGTGTGCCGCCAATATCGAATCCAGCCTGTTTAAGACATCTTCCCGCTAAATTTATCGCGGGTCCCTGCCAAAAACCGCGCCAGAGCGGAACACCGTGCCCCGTCCGGCTAAAAGCGCTTCTTCTTTAGCTGCCATACGTTGTTCAGGCCAACCCCCCTGTAGGTAGGTCGGGCTGCGGCCTCCGTGTTTACCTCCTCCGTCCCAACCTCGCAGTCGCTGTGCTCCTTGCTCGTTCCCGTGAAAAACCGCACAAAAACAGGCTATTCAGTTAATAACAAGGGAAAAGGGGCGCTATACTGCATAACGGCTGACAGCGGAAGCAGGGCAAAAGTGCACCGGGCAAACAGGTTAAAAGGTGCCTATCGGCGTTTTAGGTTCGCGGGGTTGGGTGGAACAGGTAAAAACGGTTCTTTAACAATCTGATAGTCAAGGAAAAATCACTTAAAACAGTATGACCGCACCGGAATCATCCCTAAGATCCGCTAGGGATGCTGGAGCTTTTGAAAGCTATACAGGTACACTTGTTCGTTTTGGCTTAAATCTTGGTACAACAAAAGTTCTGGAACAGATTGGAGTGAGAGACACGTCCAAAATCACGATGAAGGAATATCCTGATATGCCAGTAATTAGCAAAGGATGGAGTAAATATAATGCTTATTTTAAAGCAGAAGATGAACAAATAAATGTAGGACTTGGTAAAGGTAAAGCTCTATACCAATCGCCTTTCAAGATGCGTCTTATATCTCCCCACGAAGCGGGGAGATATAAACAATCACATTGATTTGCAAGCTGCAACTTGAAGTTGGATTGATATAGATGTATTTAATGAAAATATATATAACTTTTCATAATCATGAGAGTTTCATATTTCCTATTCCTTTCCATGTGGTTGCTGAAGCGGCATTCAAAAAAATCTTAACTTTTTTGATTAGCTGCCACATAT
>NZ_JADEUF010000002.1 GCF_015163655.1 Xenorhabdus griffiniae
ATGTCATAAATTTATATTACTTCCTATCAACTAATAAAACATTTGTTATAAATATAATCATATCAATAGTGTTTTTATATTTCATAGCTTATACAGCCTGCCAACAATCACCTGAGAAAAATAATTTTATTACAATAGGTTACTTTGGATTTGCACTCTATATCTCAATGATATTGTTCTATAATTTGATTCATACTACTAAAGATCACCTTTGTCACTTGATTAATTTTTTATCAGCAAAGAAATTTATACTTCTTAATTATTGCATATGCCTTTCCATTTTTACTATCTCATGTAGTGTATTTGCCTTTTTTGTGACGCATTCATTGCAGTTAGTTTTATTTCCTTATTATTATGTAATATCTATTTTTATTGCATTAATAAATCTATCAAAGACACAATATACAAAATTGCTTTCATTATGTTCCATTGTTTTATTTTCTTGTTTAGGAGGATATATTTATGCTTGAGATCATTGAACTGGAAGCAACGGTCGGCAATAGAAAAATATTTTCAAATGTTAATTGTCAATTTGATATTGGTATAAATCGTATCAAAGGTATTAATGGTTCTGGCAAGACAACTTTTCTTGCTTGCCTATCTGGAATTAAAAAGGTTAATAAAGGTAAATGTAATTTCGTTAAGGATCATAAGAATCACCCATTCAACTTACAAAAACAAGGCTTTTATCTATCTGACCATGTTAATTTTTACCATTTTCTTACCGGCCTTGATATCATTAACTTAACTAAACGTTATAAAAAGATAAACCATGACTATCAATTAGCAGATTATTTAACAGGGTTTGGTATTACCCATTACTTAAATACAGAATTCGGCAACATGTCTTTAGGTACTAAAAAGAAATTTCTACTGACATCTGCACTAATGTCTGATGTTGATGTTTATATTTTTGATGAACCTACTAATGGCCTAGATTTAAACTCAATCACTTTTTTTAGGGAACTGATCAAATCCCTTGCTGACCAAAAAATTTTTATTTTAAGCTCTCATGATGAGAGCTTCTTGCAAGGACTAACAGTTAATGATTATTGGATACATAAAAATCAAATTATCTCGTTGAAATATTGATACAGTGCAATTGAATAAATAACCCATCCTTGAGTTATTTATTCCTTTTCCGCTGGCACCTTTGGCCGTTCGATGGGAAATACCGGCAAAGAATTCAATAAACGTGAACCATAACGTTTGGTGAATAACCGAGTGTCATAAATGACCACATCACCATAACACTCATGGCTGCGAATGAGCCTCCCCACTTGTTGGATCAAATTAAAGGAAGCGCTGGGTAAACTCTGTACTTCAAATGGATAACGTTTTAAAGATTTCAACCATGCGCTTTCAGTAATGATCACCGGATTAGTTACGGGGGGAAATGCGATTTTATGGATATGGACTTGTGAAAGATAATCACCTTTTAGATCCAGCCCTTCTGCAAATGACTGTAACCCAACCAGAACGCTGGTTTGTCCTTCATCAATACGCTTGCAATGTGTTTCTACCAATCGATAACGAGGCTGATCACCTTGTACTAATAACATCAACCGCAGGTCTGTAACAAAAGTGAGGAACCCTTCCATTGCTCGTTGACTGCTAAAAAGTACCAACATTCCCCGATGTTTTCCTGCCATCACTTGAGAGCGGAAATAGCGCGACATTTCCTCAAGATGCTGCATTTCATTCTGAATAGTCGGTTCCTGTGTCATTTGCGGTATAACCAAACGCCCTTGTCGTACATGTTCAAAAGGTGATGACAAGCTGATAAAACGATCACCATAATTTTCGTGTAATCCGGTAAGCTCCTGAATGCGGGAAAAGCTATTCAGTGAACACAACGTGGCCGATGTCACTACAACATGGGGAATGGTACGCCATAGTATTTGGGTTAATTGTTCGCTAACCCGAATTCCAGCACAATGAAAATAAAGGTGAGATTGGTTTTTCTCATTGCGTCGCATTAACCATTTGGATATTGGCGCATGGGAAGACTCTTCTTGTGACGCCAAACGCCACAGTTTTGTCATATTCTCAAAATAACCCAATGTTCGGCTGATTTGCAAAATAGCACGATGCAAGCGGACGATATCTTGTTTGGCCGTCTGATCACTTAAATCATTCAAAATCGCTTCTGCTAAACTACGTAATCCATCAGTGAGTTTAAATAATTGCTGGCAGCATAACAGCAAACTAGCCGGTAACTTTCCCAGTTCGAACAGATATTCCTCCGCTTCACCACTCTCAGGCAAGAGCGCCTGTGTTATCTCCGCCAATTCCTTAAAGTATTCACGGATTGTTGCACAATGGTTCTGTAATCGAGGGATATTAGCCAACGCGGGCGGTTTTGCCGGCCGGAATTGAACCAGGTATTGTTCTACATGGCGGACAAAAATATCTAATTGCCCATGAAGCTGGAATAAGGTGATTTCCCCTTCAACTTCCAGCGCATCCCTTGCCACTTCGGGAATATGATGCCCTTCATCCAAAACCAACAGCAGATTTTTTGCGGCCGGTAAAACCGATTCGCTTTCCAACGCCGCCATAACCAAAGAATGATTGGCAACGATGACATCTGCATCTTCAATTTCCCTGCGCGCAAGAAAAAATGGGCAACGGTGGTAAAACTGGCAATTGCGTGCCAGGCAGTTCACCTTATCCGTACTGATTTTTGCCCACAATGAATCCGCCAGTGCCAGTTTATGATGATCACGTAAGCCATCCCAGATAAACGTCGTATAATCACTGCGCAGTCGGCGACACAGTTCCCGCTCTTCACTGTTAGCAATTTCAGTCTGATCTTCGACCAGAAACATCAAGTCAATCTGTTCTCCTTCTGCGGCACAAATGGCCGCCAGATTGCGCGGGCAGACATAACGCGCCCGACCAAAAGCGCCCGTAAATTTCAGGTCAGGAATAATTTTACGCAGCAGCGGCAAATCCTTGCTATAAATTTGATCTTGTAAGGCAACATTGGCTGTACTGACTACCAATGGCTTCTGTTCTGCCCGGCTGATGGCAATCCCTGGGAGCAGGTATGATAACGTTTTTCCTACTCCTGTTGGCGCTTCTATCACCAAATGCCGCCCTTCGTCATCTGCCAATGTCTTTGCAACTTCAGCGATCATTTGACGTTGCGGAGCACGTGGAATGAAACCATCAATATGGGTAGATAATGACTTATACCACTGACTAATCTGACTTTTTACTGAACTAGAAAGAGCCATGAGTTTTACTGCTTAAAAATTGGAGGGCTATTTTTTTCATCATACTTCTGTCTTTACTGTTCAAACGCATATACTTGATAAACTTTAAGTTGCAATCCGCAAGACGAGGCGAGGTGTTATATTTCCCCGCTATGCGGGGAAATATAACACGCATCTTGAAGTTGGATTGGTATAAACGCAATTTGGTAAGAAATAATTTTCCCATAGAACTGATCTCAAATCAGCTTTATATGATCATTCCTGCGAAGCGGTTTCCAGTCTTTTTATTGTCAATGTAAGAAAACCGGTTATCGCTTGTCTGAAATGTAGAAGCCGATATACTTTTGGGTTTTTATAGCCGTTATATACCAATCTAACTTCAAGATACGTGTAATTTCTCCCCGCGAAGCGGAGGGAGAAATCAGGTTTCATAGAGTGTTGTAAATTGCAACTTGAAGTTGAATACGTATAACTCTTTATTAAAACCTTATTGGATACAGAGATGAAAAAAATCCTGCTCATTATCATCATATTATTTTCCATCGGCTCAATTGGTGGGAACCTTCTGGCAGGGATGAATATATACACCCGCTCAACCACACCAACAGAAGCGCCACAACAGACTCAGCAGGAAAATACTCCAACAGGGCAACAATAAATACGTTGGCTTGTATCGTAACACCAGATGAGGAAGCTCATGAAAAATGAATATTTTGTCAGTCCACAATGGTTAAACGAACATCTTTATGATGAGAATATCGTTGTCGTTGATGCCAGTGTCCCAATGCCTACCCAATCTATCAACTATCACCAACTTTGGTTAGAGAAACACATTCCGGGCGCACAATTTTTTGATCTGGATAAGGTCGCTAATCTACAAACCAACCTGCCTCACATGTTGCCGGCGCCGGAAACTTTCCGTCAGGCTGTTAGCAAAATGGGCATCAGTGAAAATCATCTGGTGGTAATTTACGATCAAGGCAATATGTTTTCCGCCCCACGGGCATGGTGGACATTCAAAATTTTTGGGGCCCAGCATATCCGTATTCTTGAAGGGGGCTTACAAGGCTGGCAGCAAGCCGGTTATTCCACCGAATCAGGTAAAGTTATTCGCTCTCCCGAAGTTTTCAATATCCAGTTTACCCCTGAAAAAGTCTGTTCTCAGACGCAGATCCTTGATGCTCTCCGTAACGATGTAGAGGTTCAATTTGTTGATGCCAGAGCAGAAGACCGCTTTCAAGCAAAAGTGCCGGAACCCCGTCCAGGTCTGAGGATGGGGCACCTGCCTGGTGCTAAAAATGTTCCGTGGACAGCCCTGATTGATAATGGATGCTATAAGCCACGAGAAGAAATTGCAGCAATATTCCGCAAACAGGGCGTTGATTTAAGCCAACCTATCATTACCAGTTGTGGCTCTGGTATGACAGCCGCAGTTTTAGTTCTGGGGCTTGATATGATTGGTCATAAGGAAACAGGATTATACGATGGCTCCTGGGCTGAATGGGGAGCTGATGATTCACTTCCGTTAGAAAAATAAATAATAACAACAAAGGGCATCAAAATAACATGCCCTTCATTGTACTATTGATTAGAAATTTTATGGTATACAAACAGGACTATTATTGCGCCAATAACGGCAATAACGAAACTCCCCAAATTAAAGCCGTCCACTTTTCCCATACCAAGAAACGTACTAATATATCCACCAACCACAGCCCCCACAATACCCAGAATAATCGTCATTATGATGCCACTGCTGTTATTTCCCGGCATAATCCATTTAGCAAGAATTCCGGCAATTAAACCAAAGATAATCCATGACAGAATCCCCATACACCACCTCCAAAACTGATTAGGTTATTAGTCCACTGGTTCAATTATTCTTCTCTGCTTTAAGTTAAGACACCAACAAAAAAAATTGCAACTTGTAAAAGTGGCTAATAGAATAAGGGCCGATCTATGATCGGCCCGCTATATTATGCACATTTACCAGAATCATATCACAATCTAAAATCTAAGATTTGGAACAATAACATCATTAAAAAATTGAAAAATATTACGTCTTAACAAGATATTATCAGGGAAAACTAGACGTAGATCCCGATCTAAATTTGCATTTCTTAATGCATGGTATAGCCAGTCACTTACAGTATAATAAGGAAAAGAAAAACCGCCTATTTCCCAAGTAATTTCCATATTTCTTATCGTACCAATATTAAATGGAAGTCTACCTGATATATGGTATTCTGTGAAAAAACGGAGATCATTGACAGTTTCAACGATAACATCCCCCATTATATGGGGGGTAGTGGATAGATTTTCATTGATAAAATGCAAATATAATGATTCAAATTGTGAATTCGAAGTATGTAATGGAAATGATCTTCCATTTCCCAATGGGATGATATTATCAAGAACTTCTATCGGAGCGTTATTTGCTCTGGGTCTAAAGAATACCCTTCTCAAATTTGCCAAATCACCACCATCAGCAGCCAATCCACGTACATCCATCCCGACAGTATAAAAACCACTCTCTCTGGGATTTTCAACTTGTATGATCCTATTCTCATCAACAGCATGCCTAAATGCGTCGATATAACTATTTCTTACAGGCAGCCGTGGTGTACTTGCGGCTCCAGAAGAAGAAGCAAAATTCAGCCTTGGCTCCCCGCCGCTATAGTGATAAGTGGCCTCAAATGTCTCGCTAAACGCGGCCGGACGTTGGCTCAACCGCCGCAAACCGCTGGCAAGGCCGCCAAGGGCACCGGCTCCCAAACTGAGCACCCCGAATCCCATTGAGATCCAGCCCAGGGTGGCCGAAGCTCGGGGATTGCTGTCTGCAGTGGCGGCACTGGCAATGCCCGTCGCATCCGCGACCAGCCCCGCAAGAATGGCGGCATCGCCCGCCAGTGAGGCTCCACCGGTGGGGATAGCCAGCACCAGACCAATCACCAGCCCAACGGCACCCCCAATAATCCCAAACAAGCTGCCCAGGCTGATATGCCCCGTCGGGTCAATACGATTGAGGGGGTCACCAAGGCAGTAGGCATACGGGTTCAGCCCCCCGGCACCAAATGGACTCCAGCTATCAGGGGCATTAAAACGCATCAGCACCGGATTATACGCCCGATACCCATTCCCCAGATGATAGGCGCCCGCCGCCGGATCAAAACGCTCGCCATTATAAGCCGGAATATCCGGGGTGCGCTCGGCCTCAGCCTGCTGTCCATAAGGTGAATAACGATAGCGGGTTTCGCTGCCCTCGCCCTGATGGCTCACCAGCACACTATGACCATCCGTGCCCAGTAAATGCGTATCGGTGCCCGTGATGGCCGCCACTACTTCCCCCTGTGCCCGCAATAAGCGGGTCGCCACGCCGCTTTCACGCAGAATTTCTGTGACACGCGTCGCTCCCTGATAATAGAGCTCATGGGTCTGGTCTGGCCCCACCCGCTGCAACACCAACCGGTTAGCCGCATCATAGCCATACGCACTGGTGGTGTCACTGAGCTGGACAGCCGACAGCCGGCCCAGGGCATCATACGTTAAATGACGGCCCGCCTCATCCTGTATCAGACGGCCCGCCGCGTCATACGCCAGGGTGATCGTGGCCGGATACCCCGGGTGCGTATGGGTAACGGTGTGTAACTGACAGGGATCTGATGGATTAGGGTAGAGAAACGTGGCCGTATCACGCTTTCCATCGTCGAGGGTAGTGATACAGGTCTGGATATTCCCCAAACGATCGTAAGTAAAACTCTGATGCGCAATGCTAAAGCCGTAAGCATCCCGCGGGCATTCTACACCGGTACAATCATACTCCACCAACCATTGACGGGCAGGATCATAGCTGTAGGTTTCCTGGCGTAGCTGACGACCGGCCTGCTGTGAATACAGGGTGCGCGAGGCGATCTGGTGCCTGACGGTATACGTTTGCGTTAGGGTTAGCGTATCCGTGGCGGTCTGGATTTGACGTGCCGTTTCTCGCCCAAACTCATCAAAACTGAGCGTGGTGGTGATGGTGTCATCATGCTGTTTGTCGTGAACCGTCCACTGTTTGACGCGGCTGGCCGCATCATAGGTCAAGTCGATATCAATATCTGCATCCCGCGCAGCAATCGGCCGGCCAAACTGATCAAAACTGATACCCCAGTTTTTTCCCGTAACATCCTGGTAAGCCGTCAGCTGGCCGGCAGGGGAATAGGTGTAGTTTGCTTTTCGTGCAGCCCCTGCCCCCGTATCATCAAAACGGCAGGTTTCCTGTTGCAAACGGCCGGCAGCGGTATATTCCAGACTGCGGGTGGCCTGCTGTGCCGCGCTGGCGGTGGTCAGCACCCCGGTCCTGGGATCGAAAGTAAAGTCCTGCTGGATGTCACCGGCATCCACGTGGGTCGGCACATTGCCTAACCGCGGTTCATAGCAATAATTTACCGTCTGGCCCCGCGGATCGGTGATCTGGCTGGGACAGGGAGCCTCACCCTGGTAAGAGGCGCAGTAAGTCCGCCCTCCACAGGTGGTTATAATGGGACGATACAGGCTGTCAAAGCAACGTGTTCCCAGCACCGTTTCATTCACCGCAATTTGCGCCACCAGGTTGCCTGTTGTGAACGGTGCATAGGATTTTTGGATCACCGTCCCGTCACCGTGACTTATCGTCAATACCCGTCCCCATAAATCATAGGTGTACTCGGTTTTCTGTCCCAGGGTGTCAACCGTAGCCCGTAACCGTCCCAGGCCATCATAGTAATGCTGCTGCTGACTATGGAAGTTGCCTTGGCTGTCATAGAGGGTGACCGTGACCGGCTGGTGACGGGTATCATACTCCACCGTACACTGACTAAAAGACAGCCCTTCCGCCTGCCGGGAGACCTTGGCCGTGCGGGTTACCGGATCATAATCGTGTTGGATACACTCACCAGTATCGTGGATAACCCGATGTAGCCTGCCCCAGTCGTCATATTCCATCCGCTGGCAAGACGCAATCGGTGCCACAGCGGGGGAATGGCCCGGAGACGTTTCTACCGGCAGCCAGTCATACTGGGTTTGAGCCACTACCCGCCCCCAGCTGTCCCGCTCAATCTCTGAGACTAAACGCCAGCCCTGATCTTCCTGTCCTTTTGCCAATATCTCCTGCTGATAGGCGTGCCCCTGCCCATCAAAGCGGGTGCGCACCTGGTTACCCCACACATCGGTTTGCGTGGTCGTCACCGCGCCTTCCTCTTCAATGGCATAGGCATACTGTACCCTTTGGGCATAGCGGGTATTCGCATTACTGGTATGCGCTGAGATACGCCCAAGATCATCATAGTCATAGTGGGCCGTGCAACCCTGGGTATCCGCTTCATGCCATAATTTACCGCTAACCTGTGATTGGGTACGCTGGGTCGTGAGCTTCAGCTGGTCATGCCCGGTCCATTCGCCACTTTTTACCAATGCCTCCCCCTGCAGGGTATAGCTAAAAGTTTGCTGGCTGTGCCACGTCTTGCCGGCGGCCTGTTCCTCTCCGGACAGGGCATACACAGTCTCATCAATATGGTGTATGCGCCCATGATCGGGAGAATTCACATCATTAATATAGCCAGACTGACTTTCATGCAGTAACTGCCCGGCGCTATACCCGCCCTGATAGGTGCAGACCACAGCGTAGTCTGCGGGAGTGCCGGCCAGCGCCGCTAACGACGTATAGCGATAGACCATCCGGTGGATTGGCGCATCCTCATAAGTACCTGCCGGTGACGCCTTGCCGGGGGTAACGGTTTTGGATTTGACAAAACGCACAAAGCCATGCGGTGAAGCGGGACAGGCTCCGGCTTCCCCTTCGGCAGGATAATACACCCAGTCCGTGCGGGTACCATCCGGCGCAATTTGCACGGTCGGATTACCCGCTTCATCAAACGCCGTCTGGATCACCTCCACGTCAGGGGTATCATTAAAGCTGATGCGGGCTGTTTTCGGCAACTGAAACTGGGGCGGCTGGTCGTCAAACGCACTGCCTACCTGCGCATAATAGTCAGTCTGATGCGCCCGTTGGCGCCCGTTCTGCACCGTCGTCTCGCTCACCAGCAGGTGGTACTGGTTATAGCGGCGGGTGATATGGCGCTGCGTGGTGCCATTGTCCCACTGTTCGGTTGAGCCATACAGGTAATCATTCAGGACCCCGTAGAGATAATCTTCATCCGCATGCCAGTGTCCCTTCGCCCCGTACCCCAGAAAATTGGCCGCGGTATATTGATAGGTGCGCACAATATCCGGGCCGTGGCCGGGCGACTGTGTATGGTGGGTGACATAGGGTAATGCAGACAGGGGGGCGCCTTCGGGGAAGCGGTGGCCGTCAAGGTGATAATTGACCCGCTCCGTCAACCCCGTCGGGGCGTTCACCTGATTCAGAAACCGACACTCGATATCATACCCCAATGCCCAGGTCAATGTTTGGCCGGCCGGCGTCATTTTTTTCACCGCGCTCACATAACCGTTCTCGAACAGCAACTGGATATCATAGGCTTCCGCCGTGCCGGGCCAGACCGTGAAACGGGTATAACTGCCGTATTCATAGTGCACGGTTAACAACACCTGCCCGGTGTTATCGGTGACGGTCGTCAGGTACAGGTCAGGGCCGGCATCACTTTTCCAGTCCAGGGTCAGAGAATGCCCCAGGGGGGTAAATATTTGGGTCGGTACTTTGAGGGAATAGGCATTGTCCGGCCCGGTTAACACTTCCACCGTGCCTGATTTATGGATCACCCGATAGACATTCTGAGCGACATCTTTTTCAAACCGTACCCCGTCCTGCTTATACTGTTTCAGGTAAACCTGGTCCGTATATTCATCCACTTTATAACGCTCGCCGGTGGAGAGACTTAATAACCGTTGCTGGCTGTCATACTGGGTCAGCCCCAGGGAAAAGCCCATACCGAACCCCTGGTTGTCGGTATTGAGCGGGTTATAGGCCAGGGAGATGGTTTGGATGGGGCCAAGATGTCGGTTACCGGTTAACCGGGCCACCAACATCGCATACGTATACAGGCCGGTGCGGGGATCAACACTGCCCATGGCCGCACTTTGAAAGTTATGGGCATTTGAGAAAAAATCATTCTGCATTTTGGCGCCTCTCTTTCTTTATTTGATGAAATAATGAAAAAAACTGATTTTTCTTATTTCATAACCCGATTATACTTAAAGGGAAATTTACTGCGGCGATTGACAAAAATATATTATATATAAAATAAATATTCTCACTTTTTACGCCGTCGCCAGTCAGACTCATTTTTCAATATATAAAATATAAATCTATATATACCAATCGTCTTTCAAGGTGAATCTTATATCTCCCCGCGTAGCGGAGGGGGGGATATAAAAAATCACATTGATTTTCAATCTGCAACTCGAAGTTAGATTGGTATATCTATAAGATGGACTTTTCCTTTTTCGCCGTCATTATCATTGCGTGGCTGTGCCAAAAATTTTCCTAAATTGCCATATTGGTCATAAATATAAATAGTAAAATCCCCCAACCAAGTATCATGTAACATCGAATCAATCTGAATCAGGGCACACATTATGGTAAAACAAACGACCTCAGATCCCTCTTGTCTAATTTCGATATCTACATTAAAATCAACAGGCAAATCCCACCACGTGGTATTACCTATGGAAACGTACGTTTCTTCTCCCAGGCTCCAAATAAAATGTACATAATAATAACCGAAATCCCAATCTTGGTTGTAGCCCGTTTCATGATAACGCTGATGCATACAATTAAAAGGTATATTATTACCAGTGAGAGGGTTATCACCACTCCAAGATAAGGACACGATATATCTATCATCTCTCTTCAGCTTTACATAGGTATTATACTGGTACCAGTGAGCATATGGAGGACTCTTATCAAGATGCTCTTTGCCCTCTTTGGCCACCATATCTATATCAGAAACCTTATAACGTGTTTCATGTATCGCCAGAAGCTGGACAAATGCATCAAAATCACTCCCTGCTCCAAAGGCTGTTGTGTATGTTATGCCAGCTGGCGTCCTAACCAATACAGCAAGTTGTTTGATTTTACTTGCTGCTTTGGGTGAGCAATATACATAATAAGTTATCCTACTTAGCTTTGTATCATTATCATCTTCATTATTCTTTTCATTATTGTTCAAAGATGAAACCCTTGGCGTTCTAGTAAATTCATTAGGTTTATCTATATAAGCCCAGGTAAAATCGTCTTTTTCTTGTGCATTCCAGGCAAGTGGTTCTTGTGTGTCATAGTCAACTAGCCAAACATGCTGCAAAAGCAGATCACTTGGGACTAATATCGTATTACCTTTACAATTAGCTGCGTGAATATAAATATCGATCGCGACCCGATTTCTTCCGTTAGCAAAGATCCCAGCGTCACGATTTACCTGAGGTAGTTTTATTTTTAACTCAGATACTCTATACCAAGATTGATCGTCATCTGTACAGATTGGTATTGGTTGGTCGTCATCTTTAATATTGTTCATCTGTTTTTCCCCTAAGTTAATCAAATCATTTTCAATATCATCTCCGCTATTAACATCATGACTTATAAAATAAACATCAGAATAAAGGATGGTCTTATCAATAAAAACGCATTACATTAATTTTTAAATCATTTAATACTTATACCAATCTTCTTTCAAGATGCGTCTTATATCTCCCCGCGTAGAGGGGGAGATATAAAGAATCACATTGATTTGCAAGCTGCAATTTGAAGTTGGATTGGTATATATAATGACTCTATATGAAGAAATAAGTAAATATTTTTATGTTTTTTCAACGTTTTTATTTGAAAGTAATAATATGCCAGCACAATGACCTTCATAATACAAATATAACCCAATCATCCAGATTTTCCAGTGATTGCAAAGAATATTTTTCTTATGTCTGAATTATATATGCATCACCTGATCGCTAAACTATTAATTCAATAAACATATTTAACCATTTATAAATAATAAACATATAAATATGTTTAAATAAAAATAAAGACAAATCATGGATTGTTTTATTTATTATGTATAAAATCAACCATAAAATTAATCTACCTTCATATAATTCTGATATCAATATAAGGAAAATTCCTCTAATGGAATTTTATTTTATAGATATCATTCATTATTTATAAAAAAATGAGATGTATTTTACTTATACCCGATAGGTTTTAAATTATAAAAAACATGCATTCTCCCCCATAAATAGAGAAACACTATATCACGGGAGGGAATAAATGCGGCTAACAGAAGATGGAGGATTCTTGGATAGCATGTCGCAGTAGACATTCATCTACGGCAGAAGAAATAACTTTGGCAATCTCAGCAGATGTTTTCAATCCTCTGATTTGCATAAATAACTCACCCGCTTCATTATACTCTTTGCGTAAATACCCCAACCATTGTTTGATACGGGCAACATGATAAAGCCCCGTATCTCCTTGCTTTTCCAGATAAGTATATTTTTGCAGTAACTTGAGTACGCCGCTCCACGGCATTTTGGGTTCGTTATATTTAATGACACGACTCAAATTTGGCACATGCAGAGCACCACGGCCCACCATCACGGCACCACATCCTGTCGTTTTGATACACGCCTGAGCGCTTTGCCAATCCCAAATTTCACCGTTGGCAATAACAGGAATAACAAGGCGATGCCGAATTTCACCTATCGCCTGCCAGTTAATATGCTCTGCTCTATAGCCCTCTTCTTTGGTTCGTCCATGCACAACCAATTCGGTTGCCCCCGCTTGTTGAACAGCATCCGCAATCTCAAACTGACGTGAAGTAGAATCCCATCCCAGACGCACTTTTACTGTTACCGGCAAATGGGCGGGCACCGCCTCACGCATGGCTTTAGCTCCCTGATAAATGAGTTCAGGATCTTTCAATAAGCTAGCACCGCCACCACTGCCATTGACTGTCTTTGACGGACAGCCACAGTTTAAATCGACACCCCATGATCCTAACTCAACCGCCCTCGCCGCATTTTCTGCCAACCATTCTGGATATTGCCCAAGAAGCTGGAGCCTGACTGGCGTTCCCGATGGGGTACGGCTCTGATGATGCAGTTCAGGGCACAGCCGGTAAAAAGATTTTACCGGCAGTAAGCTGTCAACCACACGCAGGAATTCAGTAACGCACAGGTCATAGTCATTGATTTCACTCAACAGTTCCCTAACCAAAGAATCCAAAACCCCTTCCATCGGAGCCAGCAAAACGCGCATTAAATTATTCTCCCGCTACCGAAGCACGTGAGGTTTTGGTTGCGCGTTCTTTATTTATCCGATTTTGTTTGGAATGACCCTGTTTGCCATTTCGATGAGGGTTATTACCGCGAGAATGATTACCGCGCGAGCTGCTATTACTATGGAAGTTATTACCACGGCTATTACGTCCATTTTGGATAGGTTCAGCTTTGATAGAAGGATCAGGTTCATAACCCGAAATGGCAATGCGTGGAATTTCTCGCTTCAATAGGCGCTCAATATCTTTCAGGAGCTTGTGTTCATCGACACACACCAGCGATATCGCCTGTCCAGTCGCCTCAGCGCGCCCAGTACGACCAATTCGATGCACATAATCTTCGGCAACGTTTGGTAATTCGTAGTTGACGACATAAGGCAATTGGTCAATATCCAGCCCACGGGCAGCAATATCCGTTGCCACCAACGCACGGATTTGCCCTGTCTTGAAATCAGACAGTGCACGGGTTCTTGCTCCCTGACTTTTGTTACCGTGGATCGCAGCCGCAGTCACACCATCTTTATTTAATTGTTCCGCCAGCCGGTTTGCACCATGTTTAGTACGCGTAAATATCAGTACCTGTTGCCAGTTCTGGCTGCCTATCATGTAAGAGAGCAATTCACCCTTGCGCTTTTTGTCAACAAAATGGATGGATTGATCAATTTGCTCAGAGGCCGAGTTACGCCGTGCTACTTCTACGCTGACAGGCTCTTTCAGTAATTTATTGGCGAGGCTCTTAATTTCATCAGAAAATGTCGCCGAAAAGAGTAAGTTTTGGCGTTTTGCTGGCAGTTTGTTCAACACCCGACGAATATCGTGAATAAAACCCATGTCCAACATGCGATCTGCTTCATCCAAAACCAGAATCTCAACGCGTGAAAGATCGACCGCATTTTGGTGCTCCAAATCCAGCAAGCGGCCTGGCGTTGCGACCAGAATATCGACACCACCACGCAGTTTCATCATCTGCGGATTAATGCTGACTCCGCCAAAGACAACAAACGAACGTAATCTAAGATATTTGCTGTAATTACGTACATTTTCTCCCACCTGAGCCGCTAGTTCTCGGGTTGGGGTTAAAACCAACGCTCTGACCGGACGGCGGCCTTTTGCCTGAATCGGGGATTCACTCAAGCGTTGCAAAATAGGCAAAGTAAATCCTGCTGTTTTTCCTGTGCCTGTCTGGGCACTGGCCAGTAGATCTTTGCCGGATAACACAACAGGAATGGCCTGCTGCTGAATAGGGGTAGGTTCCACGTAGCCTTGTTCTTCAACGGCACGCAAAATATCAGCCTTCAAGCCGAGTGACTCAAAATTCATAAATAAGAAATACTCCAGACTTCATCATGCCTGATATCAATTCAGGACTACACAAACTGCAATGCAGCCTATATAAATAGGGCGTGATTATAACAGATATGTCTTTTGGACGATTATTTTTTATGGGTGACTATTAAAAAGACAATTTGAGTTAACTTTACATCGAATTACTTTAGTTTTAAAGTTAATCATACGATTGATATATTTTCAGTATTCCCAAAAACTCTTTATCACAGGAAATATTTTGACATGGCAGCAAAGAAGGCCCAGACATTACGCGGCGAACAAGCCAAACAACAACTTCTGGAAGCAGCGATAGAGATTTTTGGCAAATCAGGTCTGGATGGTGCGACTACCCGCAATATTGCCCAACATGCTCAGCAAAATATCGCAGCTATCGCATACTATTTCGGTTCCAAAGAGGGATTATACCTCGCCGTCGTACAACATATTGCCGATAAACTGAAATCAGAGTTTGCCCCTCTTATTGAAGCCATTGATCATTTTTTTGCTAAAACAGCGAAACCCTACCCCAAAAACCAAATATTGGCATTTATTCATCAGGGAATGGTTAGCTATAACCGCCTGATTTTCGAAAAAAGCAGTATCAATATCAGCCGGATCATGTCCCATGAACAATTGACGCCAACAGAAGCTTACAGCGTTATGCATGAGCAGGGGCTGGCTCCAATTTATTCTCGGTTGAATAAGCTCATCGCCAATTATATCGGCGCTGATGAACGCCAAATTTCAACCCAAATTCATACCCATGCTCTATTGGGTGAGATCCTCTCTTTCCGACTGGCCAGGGAAGCCTTATTACGCCAAACCGGATGGGACAATATTGGCACCAAAGAATACGAATTAATCAATCAGGTTTTATCTCAGCACATCAATTTGTTACTTGATGGGTTAAGAGAAAAATCAAACAGGTATGCCCAATAGCGCTTAAGCAATGGCATAACCAACGAAGCCACCACTTGAAAGATAGCGGGTATAAATTGAACAAGGCATAAGGGATAGTATGAACAGTAAAAAGTTTGCTCTTGCCCTATTGGCACTCATTGTTGTTATCAGTGCTATTGTCGGTATCTACTATTATCAGGAACAAAATAGCAGGGAGCTTACCCTGTATGGCAATGTTGATGTCAGAACTGTTAACCTCAGTTTTCGGGTTGCAGGTAAGCTGGCTAATTTGCAGGTGGATGAAGGTGATGCCATTACTGTGGGCCAAATGATTGGTCGCCTTGATGATGCCCCCTTTATCAATGCCTTGAATCAAGCCAAAGCAGCTCGTGATGTCGCTAAAGCAAATCTTGCCAAAGCTGAAGCGGGTTATCGCAGCGAAGAAATCGCCCAGGTACGTGCTGAAGTCAAGCAAAAAGAGTCAGCATTCCATTTTGCCGATAGTTTCCTGAAACGCCAGCAAGGGTTATGGCAGAGCAAAACAATTTCAGCCAATGATCTGGAAAATGCCAGAACCGGACGCAATCAAGCACTGGCCGCTTACCAGGCAGCAAAAGATAAATTGCGTCAGTTCGAAACTGGTTATCGTATAGAAGAAATTGCGGCGGCAAAAGCTCAACTTATTCAAGCAGAAGCAGCCGTGGCACAGGCTGAACTTAATCTAAAAGATACTCAACTCACTTCTCCCTCGGCAGGGATGATCCTGACCAGAGCTATTGAGCCAGGCACCATGCTGGCGGCTGGCAACACGGTTTTTACCCTGTCATTGACCAATCCTGTTTGGATCAGAGCATATATTGATGAGCCTAATCTTAATCAGGCTATCGCCGGACGGGAGGTCTTGATTTATACCGATGGGCGGAAAAACCAGCCTTATCATGGCAAAATCGGTTTCGTTTCTCCAACTGCCGAATTCACCCCAAAAAATGTCGAAACCCCTGACTTAAGAACAGACTTGGTCTATCGCCTGCGCATTATTGTCCTTGATCCCGATGAAGGACTTAAACAAGGAATGCCTGTTACTTTGCGTTTTACTGAAACAAATAAGTAGGCGATAACATGACCAGTTCAGCTTATACGATAAAACTGAACGGCGTGGAGAAAACTTTTCCAGGATTAGAGGTTCCTGCTGTATCTCATCTGCAAGCAGAAATTCAGGGCGGATCAGTGACGGGACTTGTCGGTCCAGATGGTGCCGGAAAAACCACGCTGATAAGAATGTTGGCCGGATTATTGAAGCCTGATAGCGGCAATATTGAAATCATGGGGCTTGATCCCATCAAGGACAGTGTTCAAGTCCGTTCTGAGCTCGGTTACATGCCGCAGAAATTTGGCTTGTATGAAGATTTAACCGTAATGGAAAATCTCACTTTATATGCCGACTTGCGCGGTGTTCTTGGTGAAGAACGCAAAGCCACCTTTCAGAAATTACTCACCTTCACGGACTTAACCCGTTTTACCGGACGGTTAGCCGGAAAATTGTCCGGTGGCATGAAACAAAAACTGGGGCTGGCTTGTACATTACTAGGTAGCCCGAAGGTCTTGCTACTGGATGAGCCTGGTGTGGGCGTTGATCCCATTGCCCGTCGTGAATTATGGCAAATGGTCCATGAGCTCGCTTCTGACGGTATGTTGATCTTATGGAGCACCTCTTATCTGGATGAAGCCGAGTTATGTCGTGATGTTTTGTTGATGAACCGAGGTGAACTGCTCTATCGCGGCCAGCCACAAGATTTAACCCGCAATATTGCGGGCCGATCTTTTTTGCTTGATGTCAAACAGGATGCACGGCGCAAAATGTTGCAACATGCCCTCACCTTGCCGCAAGTGACTGATGGTGTGATTCAGGGAAAATATGTTCGCCTGATCTTAAAAGAAGAGGCAGATAAGAACGCCTTACTCCAACAAATAGGGGGACATGAAACCAATCTCATCGAAGCCGAACCCCGTTTCGAAGACGCATTTATCGATTTATTAGGTGGCGGCCCGTCCCATCGTTCCGAATTAGCGGAGATAATGCCTCAAATCCCACCAAACCCAACCGAAACCGTGATAGAAGCCCGTAGCCTGACTAAAAAATTTGGCGATTTTGCGGCGACTGACCATGTCGATTTTCAGGTGAAACGAGGGGAAATATTCGGCCTATTAGGACCAAATGGCGCCGGAAAATCAACTACCTTCAAAATGATGTGTGGTTTGATGATCCCCACTTTAGGCAAAGCCTTGGTTCTGGATATGGATTTAAAAACCAGTTCAGGCAAAGCCCGTCAACGCCTTGGTTATATGGCGCAAAAATTCTCACTTTATGGCAACCTGACCGTTGGACAAAACCTTAAATTTTTCTCTGGTGTTTACGGCCTGAAAGGTCGTCATCAACAAGAAAAGATGTCTGACATGATCCGTGCTTTCAATCTTGGGCCAATCTTACACCAAAAGACGGATAGCCTGCCGCTCGGATTTAAGCAACGACTTGCCCTTTCCTGCGCATTGATGCACGAACCTGATATTCTGTTTTTGGATGAACCCACTTCGGGCGTTGATCCATTAACCCGCCGAGAATTTTGGCTACATATTAATGGGATGGTGGATAAAGGGGTAACTGTGATGGTCACAACTCACTTTATGGAAGAAGCAGAGTATTGTGATCGTATCGGGCTGGTATTTCGAGGCAAATTGATCGCAGCCGGAACACCCGATGAACTGAAACAACTGGTCGCTACGGATAACTTCCCTAACCCTTCCATGGAAGATGCTTTTATCGATCTCGTGTTGAACTACGATAAGGAGCCGCAATGAGTCATCCTGAACATACAACACCTCAGAAGGCCGTCAGTTTCTCATGGCGTCGATTGAAAGCGCTCTGCATCAAAGAGACTAAGCAGATTATCCGTGATCCCAGCAGTGCTTTGATTGCCGTAGTTATCCCATTGATGCTGCTGTTTATTTTTGGTTACGGTATTAACCTGGATTCCAGCAAACTTCGCCTCGGTATTCTCATGGAGCAGCAGAGCAAAGACGCCAGAGAGCTAGTGCATGTATTTACGGGATCACCCTATATTGATGCTACCATCAGCGACAACCGCCAATTCTTAATCAAAAAAATGCAGGAAAACCAAATCCGCGGCATTATCGTCATTCCTGTCAATTTTGATACCCAGCTCGCCCGTGCAGGGAGCCATGCTCCGATTCAGGTTATTACCGATGGCAGTGAACCCAATACCGCCAATTTTGTGCAGGGTTATACTAAAGGCATCTGGCAAATTTGGTTACAGCAACGAGGACAAAATCGTGGAATTTCAACGACGCCCTTGATTGATACACAAATCCGCTATTGGTTTAATTCCGCCGCCATTAGTCGACATTTTCTTATTCCCGGTGCGGTTTCAATTATTATGACTGTGGTAGGCGCAATTCTTACCTCACTCGTGGTTGCCCGTGAATGGGAACGCGGAACTATGGAAGCGCTACTTTCAACTCAGGTTACCCGCACCGAACTGTTACTTGCCAAATTATTGCCCTATCAGATGCTGGGATCTTTTGTCATGGTACTTTGTATGCTATTTACAGTGTTTGTGCTGGGGGTGCCCTATCGTGGCTCACTCTGGATACTAGCATTAGTCTCCAGCCTTTATCTTGCTACCGCCCTGGGGATGGGGTTACTGATTTCTACCCTGACACGTAATCAATTCAATGCGGCGATGATTTCTCTCAATGCCGCTTTTTTGCCTGCCATTATGTTGTCTGGTTTCGTTTTCGAAATAGACAGTATGCCTGCACTTATTCAGGCTTCGACTTATGTCATACCTGCACGTTACTTCGTCAGCAGCCTACAGACGCTCTTTCTGGCCGGGAACATTGGCACTGTGTTGATGACAAACCTGCTCCTGTTGATTGCCAGTTCCATCGTCTTTATCGGCCTGACCGCGTGGAAAACACGTCGACATCTGGATTAAAAAGGAAAGAGCATGTTTTATCGTCTGTACACACTCATTATGAAAGAGTTGCAGTCTCTTCTGAGAGAGCCGCAAACACGGAACATTTTGATTTTGACCGTGATTATACAAATGATCCTGTTCCCGTGGGCTGCAACGCTGGAAGTCAAAAATGCCACCATCGCCATTTATAATGAGGATAATGGACAGGCATCGATTGAGTTAACCCAACGACTGGCAAAATCAAAAGCATTTCCTGATGTTATTTTGCTAACCAGTTCGCAAGAAATCCGCCCTACCCTGGATAACCGCAAGGCACTATTACTGGTACGCTTTCCCCAAAATTTCAGTGCTAATCTCGCCAACCATAACCCGACATCAATTCAAGTTTTGTTGGATGGGCGTAATTCAAACAGCGCCCAAATCGCAGCCAACTATATCCAGCAAATTGTGATGGATTACCAAAAACAACTGTTGGGAAATGCCCCTAATTTCAATAATAGTGAACTCATTGTACGTAACTGGTATAACGCCAATTTGGATTATAAATGGTTCGTTGTACCGTCGCTGGTTGCCATGATTACCACGATTGGTGTACTGATTGTCACAGCGTTGTCAGTCGCCCGTGAACGGGAACAAGGAACGCTGGATCAATTACTGGTTTCTCCATTGGCGACATGGCAAATTTTCCTTGGCAAAGCGATTCCAGCATTGGTTGTGGCGACGATGCAAGCAAGCATTGTTTTGCTGATTGGAACGCTGTTCTATCAAATTCCTTTCGCGGGTTCATTGCTGCTATTTTATGGCTGTATGTTGATTTATGGCTTATCCCTGGTGGGTTTCGGTTTGTTGATTTCTGCTGTCTGTTCCACCCAGCAACAAGCATTTATTGGTGTATTTGTGTTTATGATGCCCGCTATTCTGCTTTCTGGTTATATCTCTCCGGTCGAGAATATGCCTGTTTGGTTACAAAATATCACCTGGATTAATCCAATCCGGCATTTTACTGATATCACCAAGCAGATTTATTTGAAAGGCGCTGATTTATCCGTTATTTGGCCAAATTTATGGCCTTTATTGGTAATTACTGCCACAACCGGAGGGATCGCTTATCGGCTGTTTCGGAGTAAGATTGCTTGATAAATTTAAAACTGTGAAAAACCACCTAATTGAACTGTCTGTCATTAAGCGTAGAATAATTCTCTATTATATTTTTAATAGAAATTGTAATATTGTTTATTATATCCCCACTAGTTATTACTTTACTTTTTTTCTAATGAGTGTTAATTATTTTTAGAAAATCACAAGGAAACTGACTTCTATATTTTAGACAGTTCAAATTGAAATGATTATCAAGCTATACATATTAAAATTCAAGTTGCCATTTACAACACGATATGAAACCTGATTTCTCTCCCGCTTCGCAGGGAGAAATCACACGCATCTTGAAATTAGATTGGTATATATTTAAATTGTAATAATATCTGGAAATAAAATATGACAGAGCGTAATTATTTATCGAGTCAAGCACTGACCGATAATGTTGAAGTGATTGGCTGTATTCCTCGTGATGATGGGCGTTATTCCACTTGGTTAAAGTCTACTATATTTCATCCTCAAGGAGGGGGACAACCTAGTGATATAGGCTGGCTTAATGAAGTAGAGGTAGTTCACGTGACTGTGGAAGACGGTGACATCGTCCACTTAACTACAGAACCTGTAGCTCTAGGAAACGCTTTTGCTCGTATTAATATTGAACGACGCCAATTATATTCACGACTGCATTCTGCCGGGCATCTTATTGGACATGTCGTTGAAGATATGATGTGGCACCCGATTAAAGCTCATCATTGGCCGGGTGAAGGGAGAATAGTATTTAAGCCGAGTGTGAATGCTCAAAGTGTGTCGAAAGAGCATATTCAAACGATATGTGAAAATTATATTAAACAGGATCTACCGTGCAAAGTAGTTCAACGAGATGATGGATTTAGAGAAGTGAGTTTCGGTCATTTTACGCCCTACCTTTGTGGTGGTACCCATGTGACATCTCTAGGAGAATTAGGAAATATTAAAGTACAGGAGATTAAAATAAAGAAGGACAATCTAATAGTACATTATGATGTAGTCTAACAATTTAATATATTTTTATAAAAATCATCAGTAAACAAAAGAAAAAGACATTATGATTATAGAAGTTGATTGCCTTGATGCCGCGTGTTTAAAAAAACTTGCAGAGAAAGAAATTTTAGTTATACGTGTAAAACAATTTGTGCCTAATTTGTTAGCTGAACAGTTAGGGGAAAAAATATTAGGGCATGGATTTGATAGATATTTAAATGCACCGAGCATAGGGCGAATCGGAATGGCATTTTATGAAGCTGAGAATAAACCACAGCGTGTAGAAGATTATTTTGAAAGTGTATTCCAGAACATTAATGACTTACGACAACGTTGTTCGCCTTATTATTCACCGATAGATAAACTGAGATGCATTTTAGATGAGTTTTGGCCTGCTGGAGCCCAAATTGAAACACTGTATGGCAAGAAAATGTATGTGGGATTGTCGAGGGTAGTTATACCTGGGGTCACTTTTCTTGCACACCATGATATTTTTGCTAAAGATGCTCCTGATAGCTTTAGAGCTAAGAGTCTTCAAGCCCAGTTTGCAGCTAATGTTTATCTTTCTATGCCCAGAGAAGGCGGAGCCTTACAAATTTGGAAAGATGAACTTTCTCCAGAAGAATTTGATGCTATGCGTGGTAATAGTTATGGGATTGAGCCTTCTTTGCTTGGTGAGCCAGCACTAGAGATTCGACCAGATGTGGGTGATCTTTTGATCTTTAACTCTCGGTGTATGCATTCTGTAACTGCTGGCGTCGATGATCTACGTTTGAGCCTGTCTTGTTTTATAGGCTATCGTGGAACAGAAAATCCATTGTCATTCTGGAGTTGATATGCTGTCTAACTATTGGGGAGAATTTTTAGGACTGGCTGTGATTCATTTCCTGGCAGTAGTCGCGCCAGGTCCAGATTTTGCGGTAACTATACGGCAGAGTATAAGATTTGGATGTTGGGCAGGTATATGTACGGCAGTAGGTATTGGAGCAGGAATATCAATACATGTTATCTATACACTGGTGGGAGTTAGTGCATTAATGCATGCTACTCCGTGGTTGTTAGAAGTAGCAAAACTCGTTGGTGCAATTTATATCACGTGGCTTGGTATCAAATTTATTAGGACTAAACCTGCTAATTTGGATACCTTAGAAGGTGAAGAAATTATTTTGACTTCACAGAGTAGATGGAAAGCATTTCTGATGGGGTTTATGACAAATGCCCTTAATCCTAAGGCAACATTGTTCTTTTTGGCCGTTTTCACAACCGTAGTGAGTAGTAATACACCTACTCTGATACAGGTTTTCTATGGTGTATGGATGTGTGTAGTCAATGCGGTATGGTTTGTGTTGGTTAGTATCATTTTCTCGAATGTATTGATTCGTAATAAATTCATACAGAAAGGCTATTGGTTTGAACGAATCATGGGAGTTGTGTTGATTGGGTTCGCTGTTCGATTGTTATTTATGTCTATATGATGTTTCCACTGTAGATAATTAGTCATATACCAATCTAACTTCAAGATGCGAGTGATTTCTCCCCGCCAAGTGGGGAGAAATCAGGTTTCATATCGTGTTGTAAATTGCAACTTGAAGTTTAATGCGTATAAACATTATCAATGTCGATTGTCATAGATAAATGCTTAATGACCATTAAAAAACCCTGCCAAGGCAGGGTTTTTTAATTTAATGCATCAACAATTATCGACGATCACCCAAAATACGCAACAACATTAGGAACAAGTTAATGAAGTCCAGATACAGAGTCAGTGCGCCAGTAATTGAGTACCTACGCAGGTTTTCTTTATCGTTAACATCCAATTGTTCACCCATTTCTTTCAGTTTTTGGGTATCGTATGCCGTCAAACCAGCAAAAATCACAACACCGATATAGGTGATTGCCCACATTAATGCCGGGCTTTTCAGCCAGATGTTTATCAAAGAAGCCAGAACGATGCCGATTAACCCCATAAACAGGAAGCTACCCAAGCCACTCAGACTACGCTTAGTGGTATAACCATAAACGCTCAAGGCACCAAACATCCCCGCTGAAACAACAAATGTGCTGGCAATAGAGCTGGTGGTATAGGCCATAAAGATACTGGAAAGTGTCAGCCCCGTTAGCATGGAATACAGCATAAACAGCCCTGTCGCCAGTGCTCCACTCATTTTATGTACCAAACCAGACAGCACAAAGACTAACGCAAGCTGTGCAATGATTAAGCCATAGAAAACAATAGAGCTACTGAAAATGGCGTATAAAATTTCAGGGGTATTTGCCACATACCATGCAACAAATGCGGTTAACAACAGGCCACAAGTCATCCAACCGTAGACTTGTGCCATGTATGTTTGTATACCAGAACCAGCTTTCTGGACAATCGAATCATTAGAACGTTGATATCGATCCATGATGATTACCTTTTCATGACAATGTTTAAGGATTAAGAATGTTTAAAAATAAACAATCTATTCAAAAGTTATACATTAGCATAGAACATTAATAAAACCATCCGCCAATTAATGGCAATTTCAGTGACATATTGTTTATTTGTCCAGTTTTCGAGATAGTCCGCAGAACGATCTACCGAACACTGTTTTGCCAACGATTTGCCGCATCCTGGTCACTTTGCCTTGCTTCTACCCAGCGTTCACCCTCAACAAGCGATTCCTTTTTCCAAAATGGGGCCTTAGTTTTCAGATAATCCATAATGAATTCAGCCGCCATAAAAGCTACATTGCGGTGAGAGCTGGTAACACCAACAAATACAATCTCATCCCCTGGGTACAATTCGCCAATGCGATGAATAATGCAGGTTCGTTGCAAAGGCCAACGTTGACGGGCTTCGTCAACAATTTTCTGCAACATTTTTTCTGTCATGCCAGCATAATGCTCCAATGTCAGGGCGTTAACATTATCTCCCAAGTTATGGTTGCGAACTTTGCCGGTAAAAGTCACAACAGCACCATCTTCATCACATTGCGAGAGCCATTGATATTCTTCCCCAACACTGAATGTCTCCGGTTGGACACTGATCCGTGTATTTTCCATTTTTATCCCCCTGTAACAGGCGGGAAAAAAGCCACTTCATCACCGTCCTTCAAAGCATGTTCAGCATGGACAAAAGATTGATTTACGGCAGACAACACCTTACCTTCTTCCAGTGCCAGCGCCCATCGTTCCCCCTTTTCAGTCAGTGCGTGACGAAGATGCGCTACAGTTAGGTAATCATTAGAGAGTTCAAGTGAATCCGTTCCCAACAATTCGCGGACTTGAGCAAAAAACAGCACCTTTATCATGACTCCACCTTAAAATTTCCTGATTTGCCACCACTTTTTTCCAACAAACGCACAGGTCCAATGACCATATCTTTTTGAACCGCTTTGCACATATCATAAATGGTCAAAGCGGCCACAGATGCCGCCGTCAAAGCCTCCATTTCCACACCTGTTTTCCCCGCCAGGCGGCAACAGGATTCGATTCTAACCCGACTATGTTCCGTTTGTGCTTCCAGCCGGACTTCCACTTTACTCAGCAGCAGCGGATGGCAAAGCGGGATCAATTCCCACGTCCGTTTCGCTGCCTGAATACCTGCAATACGGGCGGTCGCAAAGACATCCCCTTTGTGGTGATCACCTGCGATAATCATGGCCAAGGTTTCAGCCTGCATTTCAACAAAGGCTTCTGCCCGTGCTTCACGCACCGTTTCGGCTTTGGCAGAAATATCCACCATATGAGCTTCACCCGAAGTATTGATATGGGTTAATTGAGACATTCTTTGCTCCTGAAAATAAATCTTGCAACCAAGCTAACCGCCAATAAAAGAAAGGTTCGGGGTGATCCCGCTATCCCCTTGATGTAAAAAGTGAGTCTCGCGCTTATGGCGCAATCCACCTTGAATACGCAATTTCAGGGCATCCAATGATGCATCATCAGACAATAAATCACGCAATGGAATGCCTTGTTCACCAAACAAACATAAATGGAGATTGCCAATTGCGGATACCCTCAGGCGATTGCAGCTTTGGCAAAAGTTTTTTTCATACGGCATGATAAGGCCAATTTCTCCCTGATAATCGGGATGACGAAAAACCTGAGCCGGTCCATCACTACGCGCACGTTGCTGTTGTTGCCATCCCTGTTGTAACAGTTGATGACGGATCACTTCCCCAGAAAGATGATGACGATGAAAAATGTCACTGCCTTCTCCCGTTTCCATCAGTTCAATAAAACGCAACTGGATAGGACGGCGTTTAATCCAATCAAGAAAAGCAGGCAGGTGAGTATCATTCACATTTTTCATCAACACGACATTAACTTTCACTACGTTGAATCCCGCCTCAAAAGCTGCCTCAATACCACGCATAATCTGGAAAAATTTATCTTGTCCGGTAATGGCGTAAAATTGGCGAGGATCCAAACTATCAACACTCACATTAATCGCGGTCAGGCCAGCTGATTTCCATTGGGAGACATCCCGTTCCATGCGGTAACCATTAGTTGTAACAGCAATTTTTTTAATTTGCGGATTTTCATGAACCGCTGCGATGATGTCGCAAAAATCACGACGCATGGTGGGTTCTCCCCCTGTCAGGCGGATTTTTTCTGTGCCAAGTTCAGCAAATACTCGGCTAATACGACGAATTTCTGGCAGGGAAAGAAATGATTTATGGTCATGAGACTGATATCCATCAGGCAGACAATAAGTGCAACGGAAGTTACACACATCAGTAATAGACAATCTCAAATAATAGAACTTGCGTGAGAATACATCTACGAGTTGTTCCACAATAACACCTTCCAAATACGGGAGATGCCGGCATTTCTACCTGGCATCCTGGTGACTCAGGAGTCACGGCCAGAGCATCATATCAATCTGGTATCCATTTGATAGAACAGCGACTTAGACACAGAGGCTAGGAGTTAATATCAGGTAAATTTTATATGAACCTAAAATAAAAAGCTAATTCCCGTTCCGATATATATCTTATTATACAACGAGTTAACTAATCGCGATAACAGTAGCTTCCTGCGGTGTTCCCAGGTTATCAGGCGCAATGATTGCATAAAATCACATCAATTTCTGAAAGCATCATATTTTGTGATAAATTACATGCGTTTTATTAAAGCCCCTATATTTAGCCAGTAACAGGAATCCTATGCGAAATCGCACATTAGCTGATTTGGATCGCGTTGTCGCCCTCGGCGGCGGCCATGGACTTGGACGTGTTATGTCTTCCCTTTCTTCCCTTGGCGCACGTCTGACAGGCATTGTCACGACAACGGACAATGGGGGTTCCACCGGCAGAATACGACGTTCAGAAGGTGGAATTGCGTGGGGAGATATGCGCAATTGCCTCAATCAGTTAATCACGGAACCTACTATTGCTTCTGCCATGTTCGAATATCGGTTTAGTGGCAATGGCGAATTGTCTGGCCACAATTTAGGTAACCTGATGTTGAAGGCCCTAGATCATTTAAGTGTCCGTCCGCTTGAGGCGATTAACCTGCTCCGCAATCTGCTGAAAGTCAATGCACAGTTGATTCCGATGTCAGAGCAGTCGGTTGATTTGATGGCTGTCGATGATCAAGGCAATACTGTGTATGGTGAAGTGAATATCGATCAACTTAATTGTGTGCCACAGGAACTATTGCTTTACCCTCATGTCAATGCCACTAAAGAAGCACTGGATGCCATTGAGCAAGCAGATTTGATTTTGATCGGCCCTGGTAGCTTTTTCACCAGCCTGATGCCGTTGTTGCTATTGGAAGATTTAACCCAATCCTTACGGCGCAGTAATGCAAACATGATTTATATCGGCAACTTAGGAAAAGAGCTCAGCCACGCTGCTGCCAATTTATCATTAAAAGATAAACTGGCAATCATGGAAAATAAGATTGGCCGTAAGATGATTAATGCGCTTATTGTCGGCCCACGTACTGATATCAGCCCTTTCAGTGACCGCGTTGTGACACAACAGGTTTTAGAAGCGCAGGATGTCCCTTACCGTCACGACCGTGAATTATTGCGCCAGGCAATTGAGCATACTCTGCAAAAATTGGGTTAGCATTTCAGTCCACTGACAAACTCTATTTAAAATAGAGTTTGTCTTCTTTAAAATGCAGGTTTATTTCTATTCAAATATAGCAGCTGGAGAACCCTTTCCAGCACTGACAGTCGCCATATTCCATAAAAGACCAATTAACCAGTCACGATGGCTCACATAAAAACGGAGATAAATTTTCAGGAATTAGTAATAAATTGCGTCCGCAATGCCTGAACCTGGTCACGAATATTGGCTGCTTGTTCAAATTCGAGATCCCGTGCATGTTGGTACATTTTCTCTTCCAGTTCACGGATTTTTCTCTCCAGCTCTTTCGCTGACAGGTTGCGGTAATCATCTGTACCCAAAGTAACTTTATTTTTTCCTTTAGCCTTCCCTTTACCATTAACCGGCTGACCAATTTTCAGGATGTCACCAATTTTTTTCTTTAAACCTTGCGGTACGATGCCGTGTTCCTGGTTAAATGCCTGCTGTTTGGCTCGACGGCGTTCTGTTTCTTCAATAGCTCTTGCCATCGAATTCGTTATTTTGTCGCCATATAAAATGGCCTTACCATGCAGGTTACGTGCTGCACGGCCGATGGTTTGGATCAGGGAGCGTTCTGAGCGAAGGAAACCTTCTTTATCTGCGTCC
Organism: Xenorhabdus griffiniae; assembly: GCF_015163655.1. Classification (GTDB taxonomy): domain Bacteria; phylum Pseudomonadota; class Gammaproteobacteria; order Enterobacterales; family Enterobacteriaceae; genus Xenorhabdus; species Xenorhabdus griffiniae. The sequence continues at coordinate 28,503 of NZ_JADEUF010000002.1, forward strand.
AAAATTGCCACCAGGGAAACTTCCGGCATATCCAGCCCTTCGCGCAGTAAGTTAATGCCAACCAAAACATCAAATTCACCGAGACGAAGATCACGGATAATTTCCACCCGTTCTACAGTATCAATGTCGGAATGGAGATAACGCACTCGTTCACCATGCTCTTCCAAATATTCAGTCAGGTCTTCCGCCATCCGTTTGGTTAAGGTGGTGACCAACACGCGCTCATTGTTTGCCACACGGATACGGATTTCAGACAGAAGATCATCTACTTGGGTTGCCACTGGGCGGACTTCAACTTCAGGGTCAATGAGTCCCGTTGGACGCACAACTTGTTCAACAACTTCATGACCGGATTTTTCCAATTCATAATTGCCGGGAGTGGCTGAAATATAAATGGTCTGTGGTGCCAACGCCTCAAATTCTTCAAACCGCAATGGACGGTTATCCAACGCTGACGGCAAACGGAAACCATATTCCACCAATGTTTCCTTGCGGGAGCGATCCCCTCGGTACATTCCGCCAATCTGTGGGATAGTAACGTGGGATTCATCCACCACCAGCAAGCCATCCGCCGGCAGGTAGTCAAACAGCGTTGGAGGGGGTTCACCGGCAGAGCGGCCGGACAGATAACGGGAGTAGTTTTCAATACCAGAGCAGTAACCCAATTCATTCATCATTTCGAGATCAAATTGGGTTCGCTGGGTAACACGCTGTTCTTCCAATAATTTATCTGACGCCAATAGGATCTTGCGCCGTTGTTCCAACTCCAGTTTGATCTCCTCCATCGCCTGGAGGAGACGTTCACGTGGCGTAACATAGTGGGTTTTGGGATAGATGGTATAACGCGGTACATGGTATTCGACCTGCCCTGTCAGCGGATCAAACAGGGAAAGGCGTTCGACTTCATCATCAAACAATTCTACACGCAAAGCACGTTCGTCCGATTCTGCGGGGAAAATATCAATGACTTCACCACGTACCCGAAATGTTCCGCGCTGGAATGCCTGATCATTGCGGGTATATTGCAGTTCGGCTAAACGACGCAAGATAGCGCGCTGGTCAATTAACATACCTTCGGTTAAATGCAGCATCATTTTCAAATAGCTATCAGGATCACCTAAACCATAAATCGCAGAGACAGAAGCCACTACCACAACATCACGGCGTTCCAGCAAGGCTTTCGTTGCGGACAGACGCATCTGTTCGATATGTTCATTCACTGAAGCATCTTTTTCGATAAAAGTATCGGAACTGGGCACATAAGCTTCTGGTTGGTAATAATCGTAATAGGAAACAAAATACTCCACTGCATTCTCAGGGAAAAACGCTTTCATTTCGCTATAAAGCTGAGCTGCCAATGTCTTATTGGGGGCAAGGATCATGGTGGGTCGATTTAAGTTTGCGATAACATTGGCAATGGTGAAAGTTTTACCCGATCCAGTTACCCCCAGAAGTGTTTGATGGGCTAGTCCATCTTCCAGCCCTTCCTGTAATTGTCTGATAGCCGATGGCTGATCGCCTGCCGGTTTAAAATCAGAATATAACTTAAATACCTTATTTGTTTCTTTGCTCATTTTCCCCACGCCATCCATACATCAACAAAATTATTTTTATAATACTGGATAAAAAACCAGCTTCAAGTCAGTTTGGCAAAATAATGTTATTGCCCGGATGTTATTAATCTTATGATATTAACCTTTGTTTAACATCAAGGATGACTATTTTTATCCCCAGATAATGATCTGGCTCTTTTCTATTTTTGTATTAATGACTGAAATGATAAAGCACGGAATAGCAAAGAGATGCAAAAAGGAATTGATTTTATTTAACATGTTGATTTTGATTACAAAAAAATCCAAGTAGAGAATAACAGCAAATCTGGCGCAAGCCGCGTACGGCCTTGCACGAGGATACTTTTCTAAAACTAATACACAAGGTTATCCACAGGAATAGTGGATAACTCAGCAAAACCTATTAAGCATGGGCAGTTGCAGAGTTATCCCCACTTATAAATTTTTTCAATAGTGGAATATTTTTATGCTGCTTTCTGATTAATTCACGCGATTTGTTGATCAAAAATAACCCAATGCTTGTCGAAATAAAACATCTTCTGCGTGAGAACAACGACTAAAACACGACAGTCAGCATCAACTTTAACTAACTCACAGTAAACAATTAGTTAACCAAAGAATCAATAGTAATATATTTTCCTATGTGATTTTTATCACATGATTCACTCAGATGAGGGATAACGCCTAATAACGGTGCAGGGATCATGCGCTCCAATGTCTCCAGATAAGCAGCCTGACGTTTACCGGCTGGTTCAATTTCATTGGCAACCCAGCCTGCCAGTTTTAACCCCGCATACTGAATAGCCTTTGCGGTTAATGCCGCATGGTTGATACAGCCCAATTTGACACCGACTGTCAAAATTACCGGCAAATTTTCCTGAATCACCCAATCAGCAAACGTCGTATTTTCCGATAATGGCGTATACCATCCTCCTGCGCCCTCAATCAAAACCCAGTCAGATTTTTTTGCCAAAACTGCCAGACCTGCTGATAAAACGGAAAAATCGATTGGCTGGTTAAGTTCCGCACTGATAATGTGCGGCGATGTCGGTTCCACAAATACCAGTGGATTCACTTCCTGGTAAGTCAATGGCACCGTACTATTCCGTTGCAAGGCCAGTGCATCACCATTGCGTATTCCTTCAATCGTCATTTCACTGCCAGATGCCACAGGTTTATAGCCAGCAGTCAAATATCCCTTCTTATTAGCTGCTTGAAGTAAAGCACAACTCACCACTGTTTTACCTACTTCGGTATCGGTTCCTGTAAGAAAATATTTATTTGTCACAATAAATGACTCCAAAAGCAATTTGATAGCTTAATGGGTAATCCCCATTGTTCCGTGGATATGCTTCAGCAAGCGCTGTTAGACGTTTTTTTGTCATTAATCCCTGCTGGCGGCCATAATGCAGATGTGTTGCACCGATCCCTTTTAGAGAATTCAGTAAGGGCAACAGTTGTGGATAGTGCTGGTAATATTGCCGGTTAATGACTTTATGTCGATAGGGTTGACATGCCTGAGTAATTACTCGCAATGGCAGAAAATGATTAATATGCCGATAATCATCCACTCGCGCCCAGGCAGTGGCTAATTCATTCAGTGAACCCTGTGCAAGCGTGGAAAACACGATCAGTCCACCAGGACGAGTAACACGATAAAATTCGCGCAAGGCGCTTGGCAAATCATTGCACCATTGTACCGCCAGATTGCTGAAACAGAGGTCTAAGCTGTTATCCGCTAACCCCAAATGTTCGATATCCCCTTGCAAATAATAATCAGCAACTTGTTGTTCCTTTGCATGGCTCAACATACCGGAAGCTAAATCCAGTGCGATCACTTGTTTCCCTAACTGTTTCCAACGAGCACTAAAAAAACCGGTTCCGCACCCCGCATCCAGTACTCGTCCACCAATCTTTTCCGCTTGTGCCAATCCCAGCAAATATTCACCGGTTTGCTGTTGCAATTTAGCCACAGTGTCATATTTGGCAGCCGCGCGTCCAAAAGCACCGGCAATCGCTTGCTTGTCAACGGATTTAACAACCAGATCCATGCAATGCCTCCAGTAATGCATCAATGTCGTGCCATGTATGATTGGCTGTCAATGTAATACGCAATCGTGCACTGTCAGGGGGAACCGTGGGGGGAAGTATCGCTTTAACCCACACTTTTTTTTGCTTAAGCGCATGAGACAGTGCGGTACAACGTTCATTATCACCCACAATTAATGGCTGGATGGCCGTTTCTGAATTCATCAATGCAAAAGGCAGATGCTGTGCTTCGTGGCGAAAGTAACGAATGTTGTTTCGCAACCGCTGACGCAACTCATCCCCAGCCTTGATTTGCCGTATGGCTTCGGAAAGTGCCACTGCCTGCGCGGGAGGCATTGAGGTACTGTAAATCAGATGCCGAGCATATTGGAGCAAGTATTCTGCAGTTTGCTCATCACATAAAACGGCGGCGCCACTCAACCCAAATGCTTTGCCAAAGGTGACGATTAGAATCTCTGGTTTAACATTTTGCATCCAGCAACTGCCACGTCCTTCATCACCATGAATACCGATACCGTGGGCATCATCCACCATCAGCCAACTTGCTGTAGATTTGGCTTGCTGCGCAATAGCGTCAAGTGGTGCATAATCGCCATCCATGCTAAAAACACCTTCCGTGACTACCAGCGTCTTACCAAGACATGCTTTTGCCAAATGTTGCTGCAAAGATCCCATATCATTGTGCAGAAAACGCCGCAGTTGGGCGGGAGAGTGCATTGCTGCTTCGAGCAACGATGCATGGCTTAGGCGATCGGCAATAATGCAATCTTCCCTTGCCATCAACGCCGCAATCACCCCTTGATTAGCGGCATAGCCGGAAATGAAAAGCAAAGCACGAGAGTATCCCAACCACTCAGCCAATTGTTGTTCCAGAGTATGATGTGCAGCAGTGTAGCCCGTAACATGCCCTGAACCGCCACTGCCTACACCATATTGCTGGGCACCCTGTTGCCATGCAGCAATAATCTTGGGATGTTGACTCAACCCAAGATAATCGTTACTGGAAAAATTAAGATATTGGCCGTCCGACGTAGATAATAAACGTCCATCAGATCCGTGATGGACTTGCCTGTTACGCCACAGCAGAGTGCCCCAACGTTCGGCCAAACGTCGGGAGAAAAAGTCTGACCAGCTCATCATATTGCCGCATTATAGAATTGTTCGTTATCAGCATTATGAAAGATGGCTTCTGTCAAATTTTGCTGCTGTTGATTGTCACCAAATGCCGTCTTTGTCTGTTGAGGATTGATACCCAAACGGCGGAACAGTTGCAGATCTTTATCTTCATTCGGGTTTGGTGTTGTCAGCAACTTACAGCCGTAGAAAATGGAGTTAGCCCCCGCCATAAAGCACATAGCCTGAGTTTGTTCATTCATCTGTTCACGTCCAGCGGATAAACGGACGTGAGATTTTGGCATCATGATCCGTGCTACCGCAATGGTACGAATAAAGTCAAAAGGATCGACATCTTCATTGTTTTCCAGTGGCGTCCCTTTTACTTTTACCAGCATATTGATTGGTACACTTTCCGGTGGCTTAGGCAAGTTTGCTAATTGCACTAATAATGCTGCCCGATCGCGAATTTGCTCTCCCAACCCAACGATACCGCCAGAGCAAACTTTAATGCCCGCATTGCGGACATTATCCAACGTGTCCAGTCTGTCTTGATAACTTCGAGTGGTGATGATATTGCCGTAAAATTCTGGTGAGGTGTCTAAGTTATGGTTGTAATAGTCCAGACCTGCCTCTGCCAAACGCTGTGCCTGAGAATGGTTCAGCATACCCAACGTCATGCAGGTTTCCATTCCCAATGCTTTGACTTCCTTGACCATTTTCTCCAAATACGGCATGTCACGTTCATGGGGGTTTTTCCAGGCCGCCCCCATGCAAAAACGGGTTGAGCCCGCATTTTTCGCTTTATGCGCTGATTCAATGACTTTTTCCACTTCCATCAACCGCTCTTTTTCCAGGCCCGTTTTGTAACGGGAACTTTGCGGACAATATTTACAGTCTTCTGGGCAAGCGCCGGTCTTGATCGACAGCAAAGTGCTGACCTGTACTTGTTGTGGATCAAAATGTTCGCGGTGTACCTGTTGTGCCTGAAATAATAATTCAAAAAAAGGTTTATCAAACAACGCCTGTGTTTGTTTGATGGTCCATTGTTGACGCTCGCTCACAATAACATCTCCGATGTAAAAAATGTTGTCAGTTTAAATAGCTTCGCTATCATGTCAACCAAAACGAACTAAAAAAGGTTTACATTAAAGTTATTATGACTCCTTCAGATCTTGAATTTGACCAGCGCCATATTTGGCATCCATATACCTCAATGACAAATCCACTTCCCGCCTATCCGATCGTATCAGCCACAGGTGTAGAATTGGTTTTATCAGACGGTCGCACATTGATTGATGGTATGTCTTCATGGTGGGCGGCTATCCATGGTTATAATCATCCTGCTCTCAATGAAGCCGCAAAATCACAAATCGATAAGATGTCCCATGTTATGTTTGGTGGCATAACCCACCCTCCTGCGGTTGCACTGTGCAGGCAATTGGTGGCGATGACGCCGGATGCTTTGGAGTGTGTTTTTTTGGCGGATTCAGGCTCTGTCGCCGTCGAAGTCGCCCTAAAAATGGCATTGCAATATTGGCAGGCCAAAGGGAAAAAACGCCATCGTTTCCTGACCCTGCGTCATGGTTATCATGGCGACACTTTCGGGGCTATGTCTGTCTGCGATCCAGACAACTCCATGCATAATCTGTACAAAGGCTATCTCCCCAACCATCTGTTTGCCGATGCTCCGCAATGCCAGTTTGGTGATGAATGGCAAGCAGAAGATATCGCTTCTTTGAAACAATTATTGCTGCAATATCATGATGAAGTAGCCGCTGTGGTTTTAGAACCTATTGTTCAGGGTGCTGGCGGGATGCGAATTTATCATCCTGAATATCTGCGTCAGGTTCGTCAGCTTTGTGATGAATATCAGATCTTGTTAATTGCAGATGAGATTGCTACCGGATTTGGGCGAACTGGCAAGTTATTCGCCTGTGAACATGCGCAGATTGAGCCAGATATATTGTGCTTAGGCAAGGCATTGACGGGGGGATATATGACATTGTCCGCAACACTGACTACCCGCCATATTGCTGAAACTATCAGTCAAGGTGAAGCGGGCTGTTTTATGCATGGCCCAACTTTTATGGGTAATCCTCTGGCTTGCGCCGTCGCCAGTGCCAGCCTGAAATTACTCACTGACAGCCCATGGCAACAACGTATTCAAGCAATTGAAACTCAATTAAAAGCAGAACTATTTCCCCTCAAATCACATAGTTTAGTCAAAGATATTCGGGTGTTAGGCGCGATAGGTGTGGTTGAAATGAAACAGCCCGTAAATGTCGCTTCATTACAACGCCATTTTGTCCAACATGGGGTATGGATCAGGCCATTTGGCCGGTTAATTTACCTGATGCCGCCTTATATTATTCAAACAGAACAGCTAACAAAGCTGACAAAGGCCATTGCGGGTACAATAAATTAAATAAAATATATCCAGCAGTCATATAAATAGGTTTTCATAATACTGAAAGTATCAGATGTTGGTGTTCCTTACCCCGCGCGGTGCGCGGGGTAAGGAATGCTCCTATCATTTTGAAAGCTATTTATACGCATTAAACTTCAAGTCGCAATTTACAACACGATATGAAACCTGATTTATTTCCGCTTAGCAGAGATAAATCACACACATCTTGAAGTTAGATTGGTATATCTCATTATATGACTGGAATAAATAAGTCTGGTTATTATATTCCTAATAAAAAAGCATATTAAATGCATTTAAAAACATCAATCACTGATAAATATTAATGACCAAAACAGAAGTTATTGTGTCACCTAAAAATAAATTCTTTGATATATTCATGACGTAACCACACTTATTTAAACAAAGAGGAAAATATCATGAATACAGAAAATTTGATCACTCCTTCCAATGCCGAAATGCAAGATGTATTTGAACTATCTAAAAACAGGTATGAGCAAGAAATTTCACATTATGAAACTCTGGTAAAAGAAAAACCTGAATTAGCTCCTCTGTTTGCAGAAACAGTTAAACCAGATGCATTAACCAGCCCTGCCTCGCAACAAACAGAATTTATCAGTGGGCATTTTAACATTAACACATATTATCAATATGGTAATTATCCTTTTATCCAGATATCATCTAACTCGGCCATTATTGGGCATCAACCCAATATAGGTAAAAAAACCAATTTCAATGGCTATATTCAGGGAGGACATAATATACCACTACTGAATTTTAATAATATTCATCTTGGCGGCGTTGTAAAACATCCTTATTCCATTATCAACGCGCCATTAAATATTCAACTTTATATTTACCCAAGAAATATTATATTACGTCTTTTAAAAGGAAATGTTTATTTGGGCGATTTATATTCTGTACAACAGAATCACATATTAATTACATACCCTATTGTTTTATCTGGTATCGGATCTTTTAATCTAATCCAACAATAAATTGCATTAATTTTTTATCTTAAGTGGCAAAGGCGTATTCTCCAGTCACATAGCAAGCTATGTGACTGGAAGCCCAAGGTTACAGTGCTAATACCGTCACCCACATCGGGCCTTTGCCAACCGGATAACGCGCCAGTTGCGTTAATTCCCCCGAATATTTGTCAATGCGTGATACAGAAATATGATCTGATTTCTGCCCTGATGCAATCAGGAAACGACCACTGTGATCGATGGCAAAACCACGAGGCTGGGTTTCTGTCGGATAATGACCAACTAATGTCAGCTGATAACCATCTTCTGAAACGCGAAAATGGCTGATCAGGCTTTCTGAACGTTCACTGGTATAAAGGTGTCGGCCATCCGGTGTGATATGAATATCTGCCGACCACCGAACGTTGGAAAAATCTGTCGGCAGCGAATCAACTGATTGTACGATACGGTATTTTTCCCATTGACGCAGAACATCAACGGTTGAATCCAATTCATTAATGCAGTAGATCGCCTGTTTTTCCGGATGAAATGCCATATGGCGTGGGCCTGAACCTGCTGCTGTCATAATTTCATCTGTCCGACTTTCTGTCAGATAACCCTGCTCATCTAAATTGAAAATACGAATATGATCTTCTTTCAGACAGGGAACCAGCAGTTGACGATTTTCCCGATCAATATTGGCAGAGTGTGGCGCCTGCAGGCCTTCTACAATTTGATTTGGTGCTGTAACGATCCCATTTTGATCAATAGGATGAACGCTTAAGTTATTAAAGCTGTAAGATGCAGAAAATAAAAAACGCCCTGCTCTGTCAGTAGATATATGCGTTGGGCTACCTGGCAATGGTGCAATAGCCTGCTGTTCAAGACGTCCATCTGCCCCAATTGCATAGGTGACGATACTAAATTGCGGACGAATTCCTACATATAGGTGTTTACCATCAGGGTTGACAGCCATTGGCTGTACTTCACCGGGCACATTTACAGTCTGAAGAAGCACAAGTTCCCCTGCTACATTCAGCGACCACACGTGAATTTGTTGGCTATTTGGGCTGGCTGTATAAACCACCTGTTTCATGTTCTCTCCTTAATACTTCATTACCATTTCATTGATCTGTAACGATTCTTGAAAGATTTTGCCTGCTAAACTATCCATATACCAATCCAACGTCCAATTGCAGCTTGCAATCCCCACGACGCATCTTGAAAGGCAATTGGTATATGACGGTTTAACTATATTCAACTAACGTATAATATTTTGTTTATATCATGGACAACTTAGAGGACAACTCATGTCGTATCGCGTTATTGCGCTGGATCTCGATGGAACACTGCTCGATCCACAAAAACGTATCCTGCCCGAATCACTGACAGCCCTAAATGAAGCCCGCCAATCAGGTATCAAAGTTTTGATTGTCACTGGACGTCATCATGTCGCCATCCACCCTTTCTATCAAGCGTTACAACTCGATACGCCTGCGATCTGCTGCAATGGGACTTATTCCTATGATTATCATGCAAAGAAAGTATTGGCCTCTAATCCACTCTCCGCTCAAGAAGCTTCTCAAGCACTTTCCTATCTGCAAGGCACGGAAATTCAGCATCTGATGTATGTTGATGATGCCATTTTATATCAATTTCCTCACACTGTAGTCCGAACCCTTGCATGGTCGGATTCTCTGCCTGAACATCAACGCCCTAATATCCAGCAAACAGAGAGCTTTCAAGATGCAATCCACACTGTGAATGCTATTTGGAAGCTCGCTACCAGCTCATCCGATTTAGTGAAACTGCGTGAGATAAGTGAACAAATTGAAGAAAATGTTGGCCTTGAGTGTGAATGGTCATGGTTTGATCAGGTAGATATCGCCAAGAAAGGCAATAGCAAAGGTATGCGATTACAGCAATGGGTGGAATCGCAAGGCATGAGTATGAACGATGTGATTGCTTTCGGTGATAATTATAACGATCTCAGTATGCTGGAGAATGTTGGGTTGGGTGTCGCGATGGGTAATGGCGTTGAGGCCGTCAAAGAACGGGCCGATATTGTGACACGGGATAATACTCAACCTGGCATTGCTGAAATTCTGAGAAAATACGTACTGTAATTTAATCCAACGGGAGCAAATCAGTCCACTGCTCTGCTCCCTATATAATGTTCCAGATAGTTATAAGTGACGATTCAACGAAACGCTTTTTATCTGTGCATACAACCATTGCCCTGCCCGCAAATTAAGCTCTTCCCGCGCCCATGGCGTAATTCTTGCCCACAGGCTATGTTCACTCACTGCTAATTTGACATCAACCTGACCATTATCTTCAAAAAACTCAATGACTTTGACTTGTAAGGTGTTACGGATGCTGCTGGATTTTGGTGGCTCCAAGGCTAAAGAAACATCGGATGCATCAATACGGATACGCAGATCCGCTCCGGGAGAAACATTAACTAGTGGCAACCAAAGAAGTTTGTCAGACACCGCGACGGCGGTCATTTGATAACGTTGATGATGCTCCATAACAGAAACTTTTAGTATGCTACCCAAACTCTCTTTTTGCAGCCATGGACGCAATGCACTGCTCGACCAGACCTCTTCCAAGGTTCCTGTTGCCCTTATTTTTCCGTTGTCCATGACAATAACATTCTCTGCCAAACGTAAAATTTCATCCAAACTGTGACTGACATAAAGGATCGGGATTTTGACGTCTTTGGATAACTTTTCAAGATAAGGTAATAACTCGCGTTTACGCGGTAAATCTAATGATGCCAGTGGCTCATCCATAAGCAGGATTTCAGGGGCAGTCAATAATGCACGGCCAATCGCTACTCTCTGTCTTTCTCCACCAGATAACGTGATGGGGAAACGAGATAGCAAATGTTCAATTCCCAACAAGCCAATGATGTTGTCAAACTGGGGTTTCATCTCTGGCGCCATGCCGTACTGTAAGTTTCCCTTCACGCGATAATGCGGAAAAAGTCGTGCATCCTGAAAGACATAACCAATTCGGCGCTTCTCTGGAGGCACAAAGATCCTTTGTTCTGTATCCACTAAGGTAGTGCCGTTTAAAACAATGTGGCCTTTTTGTGGATGGCTCAATCCCGCAATCACATTGATCAATGAGGTTTTTCCTGCCCCCGAAAGACCAAATACGGCAGTAATATTTTCTGTTGGTAAAGTGGTATTCACTTGCATGTGAAGATCACCCAATCGCTGCTCAAAATCCAACTCTAACATGTTGCCCCCAAACGTTTTTTCCCCCAACGTGTCAGCCACTCAGAAAGCATCAATGACACCAGAGCCAATGCAATGGCAATAACACACAAACGGGCTGCGGCGGTTTCAGCACCTGGCGTTTCTATCAAGGTATACATGGCAAGAGGAATGGTTCGGGTTTCCCCCGGAATATTGGAAACAAAGGTGATGGTGGCACCAAATTCACCCAACGAGCGGGCGAACGCCAATACCGCACCAACGATGATGCCAGGTAATGACAATGGCAGGGTAATGGTGAAAAAGACTTTAAGCGAACCTGCCCCCAAAGTACGGGCAGCCTGTTCCAGACGCCGATCCACACTCTCCAATGACAACCGAATGGCCCTGACCATCAGTGGAAAAGCCACCACAGCCGAAGCTAATGCCGCCCCTGTCCAATTAAATGCAAAGCTGATACCAAGACAGTCATAAAGGAATTCACCAATGACTCCGTGCCGCCCCATACTGATAAGCAACAAATATCCCACCACGACTGGCGGTAATACCAGCGGCAGGTGAATAATGCTGTCAAGCAGGGATTTGCCAACAAACTGGCAGCGAGCCAGCATCCATGCCATTAAGATCCCTAATGGCAAACTGAATAGCACCGCAATTGCTGAGATTTTTAAGCTCAGTAAAATTGCTTGCCATTCATATTCACTTAACATCTCCAAAAGATCCGTTCCTACAGTGGACTAAAGCCGTAACGTTTAAAAATAGCTGCGGCTTCAGGGGTTTTAAGGTAATCATAAAAATCGCGAACAGCCTGTTTTTCATGACCTTTGACTATTGCTATCGGATATTCCACCGGTTTATGGCTTTCAGGTGGGAAAACGCCCACAACTTTGACCTTATTGCTGGCAACGGCATCAGAACCATAAACAATGCCCAGCGGGGCTTCGGCTCGTTCCACCAACGCCATACCACTACGCACATTGTTAGTGCGTGCCATCAATGGATTAACCGTATCCCATGCATTCAAATATTGCAGGGATTCTTTAGCATAAATACCAACCGGTACATGATCAGGATCGCCAACCGCTAACCGCCCTCCCGCCAGCAAAGACTTCCATTTTGTTTCTTGGTTGATCTCAACTTGATTCAAATGACTCTCTTTCGGCGCAATCAGGACAAGCTGGTTACCCAACAAGGTATGACGAGTATTTTCACCAATTAATTGTTTGTCAGTCGCGTAATTCATCCACTGCTGATCGGCAGAAATAAAAATATCCGCCGGAGCTCCCTGCGCTATCTGGCGAGCCAGTGTTGATGATGATGCATAAGAGGCAACAATATCGCCCCGTTTCTCTTTTTTATACTGTGCCGCAATCTCATCTAATGCATTGGTTAATGAAGCGGCCGCAAAAACCGTCACCTTATCTGCTGCCCAGACGTTTCCAGCAAGCGCAAAAGAAACGACAGCCCCTGTCAGTAACTGATAAACTTTATTTTTCATTTTATACTCACCTAAGATCATCAATATGGTGCGTTGTATATAACAAGATACAACGTTAAATGAAAACGCTATTCTGAGATTAATCGGCAAGTTGTGAGTTAGTTTTAGTTTTTATACCAATCTAACTTCAAATCACGTTTCATATCGTGTTGTAAATTGCAACTTGAAGTTTAATGCGGATATGTTGATCTCAATGCAAAAGTTACATACAAAAAGTTGCATATCATATAAAGAAAAGGCAGGAATTTGATGATTACCCGGATAACCGGGTAATAGAAATGACAAAGCTCAAGATTAACGACTGGTATTTTCTGTTTTGGAGATAAGATTGAATAATCCCCCAAGCCCGTAAATCAACGCCAAAATCGCAGCCATCACCACGGGGACCATGATCAGTGCAAATCCCATACTTTTAAGCAATTCAAACATGCTAACCTCATATCCTGAGTGATTCACAAATTAACTGTGTCATTTCTGAATCTGACATAACACAGACGTTAATTGGGTTATTCTAGACAATAAAACAGTAACAGTAACCGTCGAAACGTGCGATTCTTATGGTTCTGTTGTAAGAACGCTCAAATAGTTACCCTAAATAAATCACTATGCAAGCCCAAATATTGTTAACACTAAAATTGCAACAACGTCTGTTCGCCGATCCCCGACGAATTGCGTTGCTTAAACAAATTAAAATCACGGGTTCTATCAGCCAAGGCGCAAAACAAGCTGGGATCAGCTATAAAAGTGCCTGGGATGCCATCAATGAAATGAATCAGCTCGCTGATGAAATCCTGGTGGAACGTGCCACAGGCGGAAAAGGCGGCGGCGGTGCCTTACTAACCCATTATGGCGAACGTCTGTTGCAGCTTTATGATTTGCTGGAGAAAATTCAACAAAAAGCGTTTGATGTCTTGCAAGAAGATTCCCTGCCTCTGGACAGCTTGCTTGCGGCTATATCTCGTTTTTCGTTACAAACCAGTGCCCGAAATCAATTTTTTGGTACGATCATTGAACGTAGCCACGGCAATATTCAACAACATGTTCGTATTCTGTTGGCAGAGGGTAAAACATCAATCTATGCGGCTGTAACGGAACAAAGTGCCAATCGACTGAATTTAGTCACCGGAAAAGAAGTGTTGGTGTTGATTAAAGCGCCGTGGATAATCCTAACTAAAGATCATCTTTCTTCTGCTTCATTCGATAATGTCCTATCCGGCCAGGTCAGCCATATTGAAACAGGCACAGAACACAGCGAAATTATTCTGACCCTTGATGGCGGTGAATCCCTTTGCGTTACGTTATCCAATCAGGAAGTGGCACGTTTGCAGCTCCAGCCCTGCGATTCTGTTGCTGCACTTTTCGATGCTGATAAAGTGATTATTGCCACTTTATGCTAAATCGATTGCAAAAGTGATTAACCCTCAATAAATAACAAACAGCTATACGCATTAAACTTCAAGAACACTATATGAAACTTGATATCTCCCCGCGAAGCGGGGGAGATATCACACGCATCTTGAAGTTAGATTGGTATACACATTGACATTGAACATTATTCCGCTTATTTCTGATGATCCTTTAATTGATGTTGCTTAAAAAGGAAGAAGAATGTCTGAATTGCAAATAAAGCAAGGTAGTTTCCGTTTAAGTGACACCCGTACCCTACGGCTACCGTCACTGAAAATTATTTCTGGTGAAAGCTGGGCTTTTGTTGGCGCAAACGGCAGTGGAAAATCTTCATTGGCGCGTGCACTGTCGGATGAATTAATCCAACTGGCAGGTGACCGTCATTGTTCGTTTCGCACACCAATACGTCTATCTTTCGAACAATTACAAAAACTGATTGATGAAGAGTGGCAACGCAACAATACAGATTTGCTCAGTGAAGGAGAAGAAGATACTGGACGCACTGCCGCAGACATCATCCAGCTTCACCATAAAGACAATGAATTGTGTCTTGAATTAAGCGAATATTTTGGTATCAAGGATCTGCTTTCACGACGATTCAAATACCTTTCAACAGGGGAAGTTCGTAAGGTTTTGCTATGTCAGGCATTAATGGTAAACCCGGACCTGCTTATCCTTGATGAACCTTTTGATGGGCTAGACAGTTATGCCCGCAATCAACTTACCCAATTATTAAGTTCTCTGGCAGCAAAAGGCATTACTTTAGTTTTAATCTTAACCCGATTCCATGAAATTCCTGATTTTGTCGAACAAGTCGGTGTACTGGCGGATTGTCATCTGACGCTGGCCGGAGAGAAAGAACGCATTTTGGCAGAATCTCTCGTGGCACAGTTAGCACACAGTGAAAGGCTGAAAAATATTCATCTTCCCGAAGCAGATGAATACCGGACTGATGGACGACTTCCCGCTGATCAACCTTTGGTGTCAATGCGTGATGTTATTGTCCAATACAACGATAAACCCATTTTGCACGGCTTAAGCTGGCAGGTTAACCCTAATGAACACTGGCAAATCATCGGTGAAAATGGCGCGGGTAAATCGACACTTCTTAGCCTAATTACGGGCGATCACCCGCAAGGTTACAGCAATGAATTAATATTATTTGGCCGTCAACGGGGAAGTGGTGAAACGATTTGGGACATCAAACGTCACATTGGTTATGTCAGTAACAGTATTCATCTGGAATATCGTGTCAGTACCCGTGTTCGGAATGTTATCCTGTCTGGTTTCTTCGATTCAATAGGACTCTATCAGGCCGTTTCAGATCGACAGCAACAGTTAGCAGATGAATGGCTGGGTTTATTGGGATTATCTGGAGCAACAGCAAATAGCCCGTTTCATAGTTTGTCATGGGGGCAACAGCGACTGGTTTTGATTGCCCGCGCTCTGGTGAAGCATCCCGCTTTATTGATCCTGGATGAACCCTTGCAAGGGCTTGATCCTCTAAACCGCCAGTTAGTTCTGCGTTTCATTGACATCATGATTACTCATGGTAATACACAGCTTCTGTTTGTTTCCCATCATCAAGAAGATGCGCCACAGTGCATTACCCATCGTCTGCGATTTATTCCTGACGGTGATATTTATCGGTATGAAACTGAAAATATTTCCTTAGAATCACTGTAGTCATCTTTTTTCGTTCAATGCATGACGATGCTCCCTCTCTTGACGGAGAGGGATTTCTGTTACCGTTCAATTTAATCACTCTTTAATAAAATCAAGTCATATTTTTTTGATATTTTTTATTATTATTTTTGAATTTTTTAACCATTACTATAGAATCACCGTTTATTTTTAGATTATTTCATTGGTTTTTTCAAAGATATTAGGGAATTATATGGCTTGGGCATTACTTGCCATTGCATTGGCTCTTTTAGAGCGTCGTCAGAAAATTGCTTTTTTCGTCGCACTCTTCGCTATCATTGCTGGGATCAACACTAACATACTTACCTACCCTGCTATAATCACGCTGACAGTGATCACTCTTTTAGGTATGGCATATCGTTATTGCCAAAAAAACAGCGAAAAACATTTTGTCCTCAAAATCGTTATAGAGCTGTTATTACTCATCGGTGGTATTTTACTGTTTATACATTACATCCCAGGATTCCATAATCTCAAGTATCTGGATAAAGTGCAGGCAGGCCCGCTCAGCGCACCTTTTTCAATGTATTTCAACTTTGACAAGGCACTACTGCCATTTATCCTGATATTCTGTATGCCTACTTTGTTCATCCGAAAACCGTTGGCTAATGCGCCTGCTCATGGATGGGCATTATTAATTGCAGCTATTCCAGCATTATTATGGCTTGCAACCATATTAGGTGGATTATCCGTCGAACTCCATCTACCTAATTGGTTCCCGGCCTTTGTTATTGCTAATCTTTTCTTTGTCTCTTTGGCTGAAGAAGCGCTGTTTCGTGGCTATATTCAGCAGAAGCTCAGTCAATGGATGAATCCTTATTTAGCCCTTATCATTACCTCCTTGCTGTTTGGCGCTGCCCATTTTGCTGGTGGGGCTTTACTGATGATTTTTGCTACGCTGGCAGGGTTAATTTATGGTCTGACCTGGCTGTGGAGTGGGCGTTTATGGGTGGCTGTTGCTTTCCATTTTTCACTCAACTTAATGCATCTGCTATTTTTCACCTACCCAATAAAATCAGTAGTTATGCACTAAACTGAATTCCATTTGATCTGAATTGTCTCCCTCTATTCGGAGACAGTTCAGATCATAAACTCTCCGTTATTCCCCTTCCCCCAGATATATGATCGCCGTAATTATCACCAAACATGATTTAAAACAGAAGATACGAGACTATTGTTTGCCGTTTTGACCTGTCGCGCCATATAATGCCCGCAGCGATCTTTTCATTTTGTATTAAAAAGTACTGATAGGAGTTTAAGCTATGGCTGTAACTAAACTGGTTCTTGTACGGCACGGAGAAAGCGAGTGGAACAAAGAGAACCGTTTTACTGGCTGGACTGATGTTGAATTGTCCGACAAAGGCCGCTCTGAAGCACAACAAGCTGGTCAACTACTGAAAGAAGAAGGTTTTACTTTTGATTTCGCCTATACTTCCGTTCTAAAACGTGCTATTCACACTTTGTGGAATATTCTGGATCAGGTTGATCAGCAATGGCTGCCAGTTGAAAAAAGCTGGAAACTGAATGAACGTCACTACGGCGCATTACAAGGTCTGGATAAAGCAGAAACCGCAGCCAAATACGGTGATGATCAAGTTAAATTGTGGCGTCGTGGCTTTGCCATCACTCCTCCTGATTTAACCAAAGATGATGAACGCTACCCAGGCCATGATCCTCGTTACGCCAACCTGAAACCAGAAGAGCTCCCAGTTACTGAAAGCCTTGCTACGACTATTGAACGTGTTATCCCTTATTGGGAAGAAGTGATCAAGCCACGCGTAGAAAAAGGCGAAAAAGTTATTATCGCCGCTCACGGTAATTCCCTGCGTGCATTGGTGAAGTATCTGGATAATATGAGTGAAGAAGAAATTCTTGAACTGAATATTCCAACCGCTGTACCACTGGTTTATGAGTTTGATGAGAACATGAAACCTATCAAACACTACTATCTGGGCAATGCTGATGAAATCGCAGCAAAAGCAGCAGCAGTTGCAAATCAGGGTAAGGCGAAGTAATTCTCAAATCGCATAAAGAATGTTAAAAGCCGGATTGATATCCGGCTTTTTTATGGCATCTTGCAATAAATTAGCTTCTGCGACTCTGGACAGCCTGAGACAACTGGCGCAGTAACGTTTCGGTATCTTCCCAACCAATACAACCGTCGGTTATACTTTGACCATAAACCAAAGGCTTATCACTCTCCAGGCTTTGGTTTCCTTCAACCAAATGACTTTCAACCATAACACCAATGATCGCGTTTTCGCCCCCTGCAATCTGACCGCAGACATCAACACCGACGTCCATTTGTCTTTTAAACTGCTTCGCACTATTTGCATGACTAAAATCAATCATCACGCGGGGAGCCAAGCCCGCTTTTTTTAGTCCTTCTTTAACGGCACCGACATGTTCGGCACTGTAATTAGGCTCTTTGCCACCACGCAGAATAATATGGCAATCTTGGTTACCTATTGTATTAACAATCGCGGAGTGACCCCATTTCGTGACAGACAAGAAACAGTGCGATGAACTTGCTGAATTAATCGCATCAATAGCGACTTTAATTGTGCCATCTGTACCATTTTTAAAACCAACCGGACAGGACAACCCTGAAGCCAACTCGCGATGAATTTGAGACTCCGTTGTACGTGCCCCTATCGCACCCCAGCTCATGAGATCAGCTAAATACTGAGGAGTAATCATATCCAAGAATTCACCTGCCGCAGGTAATCCCATATTATTAATATCAAGCAACAACTTACGGGCAGTACGTAATCCGCCATTGATATTAAAACTGCAATCCATGCCTGGATCGTTAATCAATCCTTTCCAGCCGATAGTCGTGCGGGGCTTTTCAAAGTACACCCGCATGATAATTTCCAAATCAGCTTTCAATTCTTCACGTAATTTATTCAAGCGCTCTGCATATTCTAACGCCGCGTGTGGATCATGAATTGAACATGGACCAATCACTACCAATAGACGATCATCTTCACCAATTAAGATATTATGAATAGATTCACGTGCCTTACGAACAGTAATAGCACTCTCTTCTGTGGCCGGAAATTTTTCGAGTAATGCAACTGGTGGCAATAATTCTGTTATTTTTCTTATTCTTATATCGTCATTCTGGTAATTCATTATCCTTTCACCTAATACGTTTACAGTTATTTAAAACAATTTTGTGATCTCAATCTAACTGTTAGGCGTTGTTCTGTAAATAATCTTTGTGAGTAAAAATAGAATACTTTTTTATGGAAAATGCTATTGAGAGTAAAAATGATGTTAATTCAAATAAATATACTAATCTAACTTCAAATCACGTTTCATATCGTGTTGTAAATTGCAACTTGAAATTTAATGCGTATAGGCTAATTAAGAAGAGAATGTCTTGTAGAGAAATATCAGCTAACAGGCCATAGATTATCTATGGCCGACGATCGATTTTAATTTACATCTCCTTTGGGTTGTTATCCGCTGGTTTCGCTGCCTTAATCCACAGGCGAACACCATTCAATGCAATACCTGTCAAAATAATATATTGCAGCGACATCGCCAAAACGCCTTGATAGTAATAAATCACGACACTGATAACATCGATGATAACCCAAATCAGCCAATTTTCTACATGCTTACGCGTCATTAGTATCATTGCCACGATGGATAATACTGTCATCACTGAATCCCAGAATGGGAACGCATCGGACTGTAACTCAGGCATGATGATATTAAAGCCCATTCCCTGTAGGGCGAGTACCACCACTTTTGCCATATAACCAAATAATTGATCGATATTAAATGTCATAATCAATATGGCAGCAATGGAAATTGCGGCAACAACAGCCATCTGTTTAGGGTTGAGCCACCGAATTTTAAGCTCTATTTGTTTTTGCTCATTGACTCGGCTCCATGCATACCAACCATAGACATTGGCCGCGAAGAAAAAGATTTGCAGAATAAGGCTGGCGTAGAGTTGAATTTGAAAGAAGATAACAGCAAATAGCGAGACATTAATTAATCCAAACAGGTAATTAATGATTTTCTCCTGACTAGCAAGCCAAATACATAACAGCCCTGCTATCGTACCAACCGCTTCAATATATGAAAGGTTATAGCCGCCCGTTCCTAGTGGTATCTGCACTAATATGTTATTAATGTTGAAAAAATCCATACTTTTTTATCCTTACCATAAATAATGTTTAGTATATCAATACAAAAAACATGAAATTACGAGATAAATAGGCTATTTTGCACTTTGTTGTTTTACATACTAAACAAGATAGCGAATTTAAGAAAAAAAGTCTTTAATTATTTTAAAGAATTAAGAATGATAAGGAAAAATGTGAAGTCAGTAATCAATTTATTAAGTTATCTGCTGCGACTGTCAACGGTTCTACTGACTGAGTTAACGACCGATCTAAGGAGTATTTGAAGTGAGAGTTTAGATGGTGGGTCGTGCAGGATTCGAACCTGCGACCAATTGATTAAAAGTCAACTGCTCTACCGACTGAGCTAACGACCCATCTAAGGAGTACTTGAGGTGAGAATTTAGATGGTGGGTCGTGCAGGATTCGAACCTGCGACCAATTGATTAAAAGTCAACTGCTCTACCGACTGAGCTAACGACCCATCTAAATCTGTTTGGCAGTTATCCCTGCCAACGGCGGCATATATTACTGATTTCTCAGTATGGTGCAACGTTTATTTTAGAAAACTTGTTTAAATGCTTATTAAGCAGTCAATTATCCCCAAAAAGACCGATATCTGACCTTTCGGGGATAATTATTACATCCCAGAAAGCTTTTTCCCAGCCATTTTTGCTGCATTAGTACCAGGATATTGCTTAACCACCTGCTGATAAACCGCTTTCGCTTTATCCTTTTGCCCCTTTTCCTGCATGATTAAACCCACTTTATACAGGGAATCACTGCTTTTTTGTGACTTAGGATAGTCTTTCACGACAGTGGCAAAATAATAAGCCGCATCGTCTTTCTTGCCTTTGTTGTAATTCAACTGCCCTAACCAATAATTAGCATTCGGCAAATATTTAGACTTAGGATAGGTTTTGGCAAAATTTTGAAATGCGACAATCGCTTTATCATATTCTTTGGTATTGATAGCCAAAGAAACAGCGGCATCGTAATCACCTTTTTCACTTCCTGTACTTGCCGACACAGCAGATTGTTTATTCCCAGCTTGTGCCGAACGATTTTCTGGCTCTGAATTCTCTGCACTGGCTGGATTGGTGATTTTATCCAATTGCAGATAAAGATCTTTTTGACGTTCAATGATCTGATTTAATTGATACTGGTTTTCCTGAATTTGGCCACGGAGTGTATCGATATCACGTTGCGAATCAGAAAGTTGTTGCTGGAGCTGAGTTAATAATTGACTGTGAGCGTCAGAAATACGCTCTAATTGGGAGAGGCGCTCATCGGTGGAGCCTGAGCCGACATTACTGATTGGCGCTCGGGCGGTAGCGGCCCAAGGAGCCGCTACGCCAACCAATAACGACAGACCCAACATATAACGTCTGAAGTTACTGTTCATGCATTACTCTTAGTATACGATCACAGCGCGACGGTTTTTCGCATATGCTGCTTCGTCATGGCCAAGTACAGCTGGTTTTTCTTTACCGTAAGAAACGATAGCAAGCTGATCAGCAGAAACGCCTTTGCCTTGCAGATACATTTTCACTGCGTTCGCACGACGCTCACCCAGAGCAATGTTGTACTCTGGAGTACCACGCTCATCCGCGTGACCTTCGATAGTCACTTTAACAGATGGGTTAGTGCGCAGGAAAGCAGCGTGTGCATCCAACATCTGAGCAAATTCGCTGTTGATATCGTACTTATCGAAACCGAAGTATACGATGTTGTTGTTTTGCAGCTCTTGCATCTGCTGACGTGCTAATTCTTCAGCAGACAGAGTCTTAGAAGAATTATCAACAGTGCTTACACCAGACTGATCATTATTGCCAGTTTTGTTAGAACTACACGCTGCTACGGCCATGATTGGTAAAGCTAACATCAGCCCTTTTAGCACTTTGTTCAGTTGCATCTCTTTGATCCTTTTATAGTTTGCCATACATATTATTATGCATCACAGATACGGCGACCAGGCAGGGAATTTTACCTGTCCATCGGTAGCCGGAAGACGCGCTTTGAAACGCCCATCAGTCGAAACTAGCTGCAATACAGTTCCCCACCCTTGAGTGGAGCTATAAATCACCATAGTGCCATTAGGTGCGATGCTCGGCGTTTCATCCAGAAACGTATCTGTCAAAACTTGGACAGATCCCGTTGCCAGATCCTGTTTGGCGATATGCTGACTGCCACTCGCTGAGCTAACCATCACAATAAAACTACCGTCAGGGCTAACATCTGCATCTTGGTTTTGTGATCCTTCCCAAGTTAGGCGTTGTGGAGCACCGCCATTAATATCAATTTTATACAATTGTGGACGCCCACCCTGATCTGAGGTATAGACCAGTGTTTGGCTATCTGGCATCCAGCTTGGCTCAGTATTATTACTGCGACCATCGGTAATCTGGCGGATTTGGCCAGACGCTAAATCCATCACGTAAAGATTCAAACTACCGGTTTTAGATAATGCAAAAGCAAGCTTAGTTCCATCCGGAGAAAATGCGGGGGCTCCGTTATGGCGAGGGAACGAAGCGACCTGACGAACAGCACCTGTTGCCAGTGTTTGAATAATCAGCGCAGAGCGACCGCCTTCAAATGTAACATAGGCAAGTTTGGAAGCATCTGGCGACCAGGCCGGTGACATCAATGGTTCCGGTGAGCTATGTACGGTAAATTGATTATAACCATCATAATCAGAAACACGCAGCTCATAACGATATTTCCCCGCACTGTTATTTTTAACGACGTAAGCTATACGAGTAGTAAATGCACCCTTAATGCCTGTCAATTTTTCAAATACCTGATTACTGGCTGTGTGTGCGGCGAAACGTAACCATTTCTTTTCAACCGTGAATTGTTCTTGTGCCAAGACCGTTCCTGGTGCACCAGCAACGTCAACAAGCTGATAAGAAACCAGGAATTTACCATCTGCACTGGGTTGAATATTTCCAACAACGACCGAATCGATCCCTAACGCAGCCCATGCGGCAGGCGTTACCTCTGATGCAGTAGTTGGTTGTTGCGGCATACGAGCAGAGTCAATCGGATTAAATTTCCCGCTGTTTCTCAAATCCGCAGCAATAATTGAGCCAATATTTTCTGGTGACTCACCGACCCCAGTCCATTTAAATGGAACAACGCCAATAGAACGGGCAGAATCAACACCCTGTGTAATTTCAATGCGAACCTCTGCATGAGCAAGCGCTGCCCACATCACCAGAAAGCCCAGTATGACTTTAAACATCTGTTTAAAAGTTTGCTTCATCATCTCTCCCTTATCGCGATCTTTTTATCTGCCGCAATAATCCGCCGGATTCTAACAAACGCCAACAAACAAAACTAGACACCTAAATAAAATCTAATAATTTTGTTTGTACATATAAATTATTCGTAAGTTTGGTTAACACATAATGATTATCTACCAAACATTTAACTTACTGCGGTTTAAATTCTAGCGTGAAACTCTTAAAATATTCATAAACCTCTTTGCTTGGTGGAGGCGGCATTTTTTTTGCCAAATTAGCGGCGGTAATAGCGGCTCGACATAACGCCGGATCACCCGCTCCTGCTTTGATATCAATCAGTAATCCATCTGGCGCCAGCTTTATATTCAAATCACAAGTACGACCGATATACAGGCTTGGATCGCGAAAATTCTGCTGGATCGCAGACTGAATCCGTCCCTTGTAATTATTAATTTCCGAATCTGAAGGTCCACTTTTCTTACCGCCACCTTTTCCGGCCGAAGTTGCTCCCCCCTGCTTAGGCGTATTAGACGTTAATCCACCTAACAGATCATTAACCGTTTGAGCTTGCTTTGCTGCTTCAGCCTTAGCTTTTGCTTTCGCCTTAGCTTTTTCTTCTGCCTCTGCCTTGGCCTTAGCTTCGGCTTCGGCTTCCGCTTTAGCTTTCGCCTCAGCCGCCGCTTTACGTTTTACTGCCTCTTCAGCTTCTTTCTTCGCCTGGGCTTCCGCTTTCTGGCGGGCTTCCGCTTGCTCTTTTAGAATTCGTTCTTTTTCTGCCAGTGCTTTTGCAGCCGCTTCTTCTGCCTGCTTTTGGTCTTCACGCGCTTTGGCAGCAGCGGCATCAGCCTGTTCCTGCTCTTCACGTGCTTTAGTGGCAGCAGCCTCAGACTGTTTTTTCTGCGCTTCAGCTTCCTGCAATGCTTTAATTCGCTCTTCTTCAGCCACTTTCAAGCGTTCCTGTTCTTCCGCCTGCTTTGCCCGCAATTCAGCCGCCTGTTGCTCCGCTTTTTTCTTCCGCTGTTGTTCAGCTAACTTTGCATTGGCCTGTTGCTGTTGTTGCTGGTTATATTGCTGAACGACCGCATTCGGATCAACCATAACAGCATCAATGACAGTACCGCTTTGTCCACCGCCCCCCATTTCTGTTTTTTGCACCCAAGAACCCCAAATCAGAAATCCGATCAGGATAATGTGCAATATTACCGAAATAATAATGGCGCGATTCAGCCTATTGTTTTGCTCGCTTGTCTTTCCCACGCTCGACATCCAGAAACTTTAAGTGACAACCGTTGTCAGGCGCCGATAGGCTGAGTCATTAAGCCCACCGATTTGACACCGGCCTGACGAAGCATATTCAACGCCTTGATAATTTCATCATAAGGAACTTCCTTAGCGCCACCGATCAAGAAAACCGTTTTCGGATTGGCTTTTATCACGGTTTGAGCTTCTGCAACGATTTGCTGTTCAGGTAACAACTCCAAGCGTTCCTGATTAACAATCATGTTGTACTGCCCTACCCCAGAAACTTCCACTATGACCGGCGGATTATCCGTGCTGGAAACGGTCTTTGAATCCACCGAATCAGGTAAATCAACTTCCACACTTTGCGTGATAATCGGTGCCGTTGCCATGAAAATAAGCAGTAATACCAGCAACACGTCCAGCAAGGGGACGATATTGATCTCAGATTTTAGCTCACGTCTGCGACTACGAGTGCGCGCCATTCGCTGATTTCCCCTTACGATTTATTACGACTTATTAGTATTGGAAGCAAAAGCCTGACGATGCAGGATAGCCAGGAATTCTTCCATAAAGTTATCGTAAACTTGTTCTAGTTTGTTAACTCGCTGGTTCAGGCGGTTATAAGCCATCACCGCAGGAATTGCCGCGAACAGGCCAATCGCTGTTGCAATCAAAGCTTCAGCAATACCAGGCGCAACCATTTGCAAGGTTGCCTGTTTGACCGCTCCCAATGCAATAAAGGCATGCATGATCCCCCAAACCGTACCAAACAAACCAATATAAGGGCTGATGGAACCTACTGTACCCAGAAATGGAATATGATTTTCCAATACTTCCAATTCACGATTTAGTGAAATACGCATGGCACGGGAAGCCCCTGTAATAACCGCTTCTGGTGCATGGTTATTTGCCTGATGTAAACGAGCAAATTCTTTAAACCCGGAATGGAATATCTGCTCAGTACCACTTAACGAATCACGGCGTGACTGACTTTCTTTGTAAAGGCGAGATAATTCAATACCAGACCAAAATTTATCTTCAAATGCTTCTGCCTCACGGCTTGCGGCATTCAAGATTTTTGTTCGTTGAATAATGATTGCCCAAGAGACGATAGAGAAGCCAATCAAAATCAGCATGATCAGCTGTACTAAGAAGCCTGCCTTAAGAAATAAATCCAGGATGTTCATGTCAGTCACTGCTTAAACTCCGCGACAATAGACTTTGGAAGCGCAATCGGCTTCATTTGAGATGAATTCACGTAGACAACCAGACATTCTGCGCTGCTGATCACTACGCCATTGCAATCAACAATTCGTTGAATAAATGTTAGAGAAGCGCCACGGATATTCGTAACTTCGCTTTCAACAACCAGCTGATCATCCAGTTTTGCTGGTTTCCGGTAGTCAATCGTCATGCGACTAACAACAAAGCCAACTTGCTCATCTAACATAGACTGTTGGTGGAAACCTCTTTCCCGCAACATTTCTGTACGAGCTCTTTCGTAAAAACCCAAATACCGAGCGTGATAAACCACACCACTAGCATCTGTGTCTTCGTAGTAAACACGGATAGGCCAACGGAATAACATATTACTCATATAATCCTAATTAGGCGAATTGACGCTGTCACTATACTTAAGACAATAGCGCTTTGGAATGACCTGTCAGTAAAAAAAATTTATAGGCCGATAGCCTATAAAATTACAATTAGTTTACTTAAAGAAATGATATAAGCCAAAAAGAAGAATAAAAAATGCAGGTAACGGATGAAAAAACAATCGCCAAATAAGATGGTTAGGATGAAAACCAACACCAAAAGTAACGCCAGAACAAACTGCCCAAATCAATAAAATACCTTGCCATATTTGTAGTGAACTGGTACTGGCGGCAAAACGTGCCGGCTCCCAAAACACACAGGCAGCGAGTGTTAAGGAGATAATGAGGATAAGAGCCCTCAATGGGCCCTTATCCATAAGTTGGTAGAACATTATTTTTTGTCACTCTCAGAAGCGTTCTGTGATTCGCTATGCTCAAGTGCCAAAGCAGCAATGACCGCAAAGCTACAAGCCAAGAGCGTTCCGAGAATCCAAGCAAAATACCACATGCTTATGCTCCTTAGTACAGTGAGTGTTTGTTGTTATCAATGTAGTTCTTATCCAAACGCCCGAAGGTTTTGTAATAACACCATATGGTGTAAGACAACACGATAGGAACGAAGATAAGTGCAACAATGAACATAACTTGCAACGTCCACTGACTGGATGTCGCATCCCACATAGTCAGACTGACATTCGGATCAATGCTTGATGGCATCACGAACGGGAACATAGCAATCCCTGAAGTCAGGATAATGCAAGCGACTGTCAGGGATGAGAATAAGAATGCCCAAGCACCTTTATCCATCCAGGTAGCCAGTATAGTCAGCAGTGGGAGCAATACGCCCAACACAGGTATAGCCCACAGAACAGGATAGTTATTGAAGTTGGTCAGCCATGCGCCTGCTTGCTGGATAACTTCTTTATGTAACGGATTGGATGCCGCATTAACATCCAAGCCTCCCGTGACAACATAACCATCAATGCCATAAATCAGCCATATCCCTGCCAGCAGGAACGCAATTGCCGTTATCGCAGCACAAACATGGGTTGCAGTACGGGAGCGCAAGTGCAGTTCGCCTGTTGTACGCATTTGCAGATACGTTGCCCCTTGCGTCACAATCATCATCAGGCTAATCACCCCTGCCAGCAAACCATAAGGGTTTAGCAATCCAAAGAATGAACCCTCATAGGAGACACGCAGGTAAGAATCTACCGCCAACGGTACGCCTTGCAGCAAGTTACCGAATGCCACTCCGATAACCAATGCAGGTACGAAGCTACCGATAACCAGCCCCCAATCCCACATATTACGCCATTTGCTGCTTTCCAGTTTTGAACGGTAATCGAAGCCAACCGGACGGAAAAACAGAGCAGCCAAAACCAGAATCATGGCCACATAAAAGCCAGAGAAAGCGGCGGCATATACCATCGGCCATGCGGCAAACAGGGCACCACCCGCGGTAATTAACCAAACCTGGTTACCATCCCAGTGCGGGGCAACTGAGTTAATCATGATACGGCGTTCGGTATCATTTTTACCAATGATCCGCAGCAGGATACCCACTCCCATATCGAAACCATCAGTCACCGTGAAACCGATCAGTAACACACCAATCAGCAGCCACCATATAAATCGTAATACATCATAATCAAGCATAAGTGGACTCCTGCTTACCCAATATTATTCGCTGAAGAAGCGGTTTTTTGCTCAAAATGGTAACGTCCAGTCTTGAGGCTGCTTGGGCCAAGACGGGCAAATTTGAACATCAAGAACATCTCTGCGATCAAGAACAAAGTATACAGACCACAAATCAGCACCATTGAGAAAATCAGATCACCGACACTGCGTGTTGAAGCCGCGACAGCCGTTGGTAACACTTCACCAATCGCCCATGGCTGACGGCCATATTCTGCGACAAACCAACCAGCTTCAACGGCAATCCATGGCAATGGAATACTGAACAATGCCGCACGTAACAGCCATTTATGTTGACCGATACGGTTACGGAGAACACTCAGGAACGACAAGCCGATAACCAACAACATGATAAAACCAGCAGCAACCATGATACGGAATGCAAAGTAGAGTGGTGCTACACGTGGGATAGAGTCTTTCGCCGCGGCTTTAATTTGCTCTTCTGTCGCATCAGCTACGTTTTGGGTATAACGCTTCACGAGCATGCCATAACCAAGATCTTTCTTACTTTCATTAAATGCACTGCGAACATTCGGATCAACATTACCTGCACGCAGTTCTTCCAGTAATTCATAAGCCTTGATGCCATTACGGATACGCTGCTCATGCTGGCTCATCAAATCACGCAGACCAACAACCGGTGTATCTGTAGAGCGGGTAGCAATTAAACCTAAAACGTAAGGAATTTGGATAGCGTATTTATTTTCCATTTTGTCCTGATCGGGAAGACCAATCAGCGTGAATGAAGCTGGAGGTGGCTGGGTTTCCCACTCTGCTTCAATTGCTGCCAATTTGGTTTTCTGCACGTCCCCCATTTCATATCCAGATTCATCACCCAGAACAATGACAGACAGTACCGCAGCCATACCAAAACTCGCTGCAATCGCAAAAGAACGTTTAGCAAACCCCAAATCGCGCCCTTTAAGCAGATAGTAAGAGCTGATGCCTAGCACAAAAACAGCCCCTGTCACATAACCGGCGGCAACAGTATGGACAAATTTCACCTGTGCCACTGGGTTAAGTACCAGTTCGCTGAAGCTCACCATCTCCATTCGCATGGTTTCGAAGTTAAAGTCAGACGCAATCGGGTTTTGCATCCAACCATTCGCAATCAGGATCCACAATGCAGAGAAGTTAGAGCCTAATGCAACCAGCCAGGTAACCGCCAAGTGTTGTTTCTTACTCAGTCGATCCCACCCGAAGAAAAACAGACCAACGAATGTGGATTCGAGGAAGAATGCCATCAGACCTTCGATGGCCAAAGGCGCACCGAAAATATCACCAACATAATGTGAGAAATATGACCAGTTGGTTCCGAACTGGAACTCCATGGTCAAGCCCGTTGCGACACCCAAGGCAAAGTTAATACCAAATAACTTACCCCAGAATTTTGTCATATCTTTATAGATTTGTTTGCCAGAAAGGACATATACCGTTTCCATGATCGCAAGCAAAAACGCCATACCGAGCGTTAATGGGACGAATAGAAAATGGTACATAGCAGTTAAGGCAAACTGTAATCGTGACAGTTCGACAATATCAAACATCTTGACTCCTTGCTCCTAGCAGGAAGACACCGACTTGCGGCAACCCGACTTCGTAAAACGAAAGTCTCGTAACTACCAGCAATAAATGCCTCAAACACAACAATGAATTATTACAAAATCAAAAAACTCAATAGATACCACAATAATATTACGCCTATATTCACATACAATAAATAGCTTTTACGTGACTCAGCTTAGAATTCTGAATATAGGTCAACAATACTATACATTCTTAGGTTAATGCCTATATATACTAGATCAATTTAATCAAGTTTAGCGAATACAATCCAGAGTAATAAATTGATTTTAGTCAATTTTTTCCTTATTTTGTTAAGCTTTACAGTTATTATTTCATTATAGTTTATTTAGTGTTAATAAGTTGTTATTTGCAATGACTCGTAATTTATTTTTTGCTGTAAAACGCATTAGAAAATTAACTTTTCGTTTTCATTCTTTAAAAAATATATTTTTCCGATATTTCCAATTTAATTAATCAAATAAATAGATTTTACTAAAATCCAACTCAATTAAATTGAAAAAAAACTGATCTTATAAATGACTAACCTACTGTTAATATTATAAATAAAAATAAAAGGCCACCCCAAGGCAGCCTTTTTCTATAAAAAGAGTTTATTTTGTGATCTTTATACCAATAACGCTTTTACAGCATCACCAATGTCTGCAAGGCTACGTACTGTCTTCACACCCGCAGCTTCCAGGGCAGCAAATTTCTCGTCTGCTGTCCCTTTACCACCTGCGATAATCGCTCCGGCATGGCCCATGCGCTTACCTTTAGGTGCAGTCACACCCGCAATATAAGCAACAACCGGTTTAGTCACATGTTCTTTGATGTAAGCCGCAGCTTCTTCTTCGGCTGTACCACCAATTTCACCAATCATGACAATCGCTTCTGTCTGTGGATCTTCCTGGAACAGTTGCAGAATATCAATGAAATTTGAACCTGGGATTGGATCACCACCGATACCAACACAGGTAGATTGCCCTAACCCAGCATCTGTGGTCTGTTTAACCGCTTCATAAGTCAGTGTGCCTGAACGAGAAACAATACCCACTTTACCTGACTTGTGAATATGACCAGGCATAATACCGATCTTACATTCGTCAGGAGTAATGACTCCCGGACAGTTAGGACCAATCATACGAACACCAGCTTGATCCAGCTTTTCCTTAACGGTCAACATATCGAGTGTTGGGATGCCTTCTGTAATAGTGATGATCAGTTTAATGCCTGCATCAATCGCTTCCAGAATGGAATCTTTACAAAATGGTGCCGGAACATAGATTACAGAAGCGGTTGCACCCGTTGCTTCAACGGCTTCACGTACGGTGTTGAATACAGGTAATCCTAAATGCTCAGTGCCACCTTTACCTGGTGTTACGCCACCCACCATTTGAGTACCGTAGGCTATCGCCTGTTCCGAGTGAAAAGTCCCCTGGCTGCCAGTAAAACCCTGACAAATCACTTTGGTGTTTTTATCGATTAAAATAGACATTATTTATTCCCCGCTGCGGCTACTGCCTGTTTAGCTGCGTCAGTCAAACTGGTAGCGGCAATGATGTTCAAACCGCTATCCGCCAGCTTTTTAGCACCCAGTTCGGCATTGTTTCCTTCCAGACGAACGACTACCGGTACGTTAACACCCACTTCTTCCACCGCACCAATAATGCCGTCAGCAATCAAGTCACAGCGGACAATACCACCAAAGATATTAACCAAAACAGCTTTAACATTTTCATCTGACAAGATGATCTTAAATGCTTCGGTAACACGCTCTTTTGTGGCACCACCACCCACATCAAGGAAGTTTGCCGGTGCACCACCATGCAATTTGACAATGTCCATCGTTCCCATTGCCAGACCTGCACCATTCACCATACAACCAATATTGCCATCCAGCGCAACATAATTCAGTTCCCACTGTGCAGCCTGAGCTTCACGTGGATCTTCCTGCGAAGGATCGTGCATTTCACGCAATTCAGCCTGACGGAACATCGCATTACCATCAGCACTCAATTTTCCATCCAAACAAACCAGATCACCTTGCGTTGTGATCACCAGAGGGTTGATTTCGACCAATGCCAAATCACGCTCTAGGAACAAGTTAGCCAATCCCAAGAAAATCTTGGTGAATTGACCAACTTGTTTACCCGTCAAACCAAGTTTGAACGCCAATTCACGGCCTTGATACGGCATAGGGCCAGAGAGGGGATCGATAATGGCTTTATGAATTAACTCAGGCGTTTCTTCTGCCACTTTTTCTATTTCGACGCCACCTTCAGTAGAGGCCATGAACACTACACGACGTGTACCACGATCAACAACAGCCCCAAGATACAGCTCCTTGGCAATATCGGTAGCCCCTTCCACCAAGATCTGATGGACAGGTTGCCCCTGTGCATCTGTCTGGTAAGTTACCAGTCGTTTACCCAGCCATTGTTCAGCAAAAGTGCGGATATCTTCTTTACTGCTGACGACTTTCACGCCACCCGCTTTACCGCGGCCACCTGCATGAACCTGACATTTAACGACCCAAGGACCTGAACCAATCTTGGATGCTGCTTCTTCTGCTTCGCGCGGTGTGGTACAAGCATAGCCAGCAGGTGCTGGTAAACCATACCGTGCAAAAAGTTGTTTTGCCTGATACTCGTGTAAATTCATGATGTTCTATCCATAATTTAATTTAAGAAAGGTAAATTACCTTCTATTTTGTTGCTCTGGATATGACCAGCCCCTTGGGGCTGGCCTGCATATATTTTTACATCAACGTCGTACTACTTCAGACTTGGCGGAATTCACACTCTCCGCCGATAGTGATGCTATACATCCAGCAGCAAACGTGTTGGATCTTCCAGCATTTCTTTGATGGTCACTAGGAAGCCGACTGACTCACGACCGTCAATCAGACGGTGGTCATAGGACAGTGCCAGGTACATCATCGGAAGGATCTCAACCTGACCATTTACAGCCATTGGGCGATCTTTAATGGCATGCATACCAAGGATCGCGCTTTGTGGTGGGTTAATGATCGGGGTGGACATCAGAGAGCCGAAAACACCGCCGTTGGTAATGGTGAAATTACCGCCAGTGAGTTCTTCAACAGTCAGTTTACCGTCGCGGCCTTTGATAGCCAGCTCTTTGATGCTTTTCTCAATGTCAGCCATGCTCAATGCATCTGCATCACGCAATACCGGTGTAACCAGGCCACGTGGTGTAGATACAGCAATACTGATATCAAAATAGTTGTGGTAAACCACATCCGTTCCATCAATGGAAGCGTTCACTTCTGGATAGCGTTTCAACGCTTCAACAACCGCTTTCACATAGAAAGACATAAAGCCCAGACGTACACCATGACGTTTTTCAAATGCATCGCCATACTGCTTGCGCAATTCCTGAATTGGCTTCATGTTGACTTCATTGAAAGTCGTCAACATTGCCGTATTGTTCTTCGCTTCAAGCAAACGTTCTGCAACACGCTTGCGCAGACGCGTCATTGGAACACGTTTTTCACTGCGGTGTGGCAATAAAGATGGCTGTTCAGCAGATGTAACAGGCTTATCACTCACTTTTTTATTCGCAGCGACATATTTCTCGATATCCTCACGCACAATACGGCCACCAACACCACTGCCTTTAATGGCAGCAGGATCTAAATCATGCTCTGCAATCAGACGACGGACAGCAGGGCTTAGTGCATCGTTGCTTTCTTCTTCCAAAGACGCAGTCTGACGCTGTGCTGGTGTTGCCTCTGTTTTAGCTTTTACTTCGGCAGGTATACCCGTGCTGTCACCTAAACGGATACGACCTAATAGTTGCCTGGACAGTACAGTGGCGCCCTCTTCTTCCAAAATGGATTCCAAAACACCGGCTTCACTTGCTGGTACTTCCAAAACCACTTTATCCGTTTCAATTTCAACCAGCACTTCATCACGCTCTATGGTGTCACCTGGTTTTTTATGCCACGTTGCCACAGTGGCATCTGCAACAGATTCAGGAAGGTCTGGGACCAGAATTTCTACGCTACTCATTTTCTATCCTTAATTTATTCAACGTTCAGTGCGTCATTAACCAGTGCTTGCTGTTGCTGCTGGTGAACAGACGTATATCCCACAGCTGGGGAAGCAGATGCCGGACGACCTGCATAACGTAAAGAAGCCCCAAATGGGATTGCTTCACGGAAATTATGTTGACTGCAATACCAAGCCCCTTGGTTCAGTGGCTCTTCCTGACACCAGACGAAGTCATGAACATGGGCATACTGCTCAAGTTCAGCTTGCAGATGTTGACGTGGGAATGGGTACAGCTGTTCAATACGCACAATAGCAACATCGGTCTGTTCGTTCTTACGACGCTGTTCCAGCAGATCGTAATAAACTTTGCCAGAACAAAGCACAACGCGCTTAACACCTTTTGGATCTAAAGCGTCAATTTCACCAATCACTGGCTCAAATTTGCCATGTGCTAATTCATCCAGAGTAGACACAGCCAATGGATGACGCAGTAGTGATTTCGGTGACATCACGATGAGCGGACGGCGCATACCACGCAGAGCCTGACGACGCAGCATGTGATAAACCTGAGCTGGAGTCGATGGTACGCAAACCTGCATATTTTGTTCAGCACACAGTTGCAGATAACGCTCCAGACGTGCCGATGAGTGCTCTGGTCCCTGACCTTCATAGCCATGTGGCAGCAACATAACCAAGCCACACATACGGCCCCATTTCTGTTCGCCAGAACTGATAAATTGGTCAATCACAACCTGAGCCACGTTAGCAAAGTCACCAAATTGGGCTTCCCAAATCGTCAAAACACGAGGTTCAGTTGTTGCATAACCGTATTCAAATGCCAATACAGCTTCTTCTGAAAGGACAGAATCCCATACTTTAAATACACCCTGTCCATTGTGGATATTCGCCAACGGCACATAAACAGAAGCATTGTTTTGGTCATGAATAACAGCATGACGGTGGAAGAAAGTACCACGTCCCGCATCTTCACCAGAGATGCGGACAGGAATACCTTCATCAACCAAGGTCGCGTAAGCCAATGTTTCCGCAGCACCCCAGTCAAACAATTTATTGCCATTAGCCATTTCTGCACGGTCGCTATAGATTTTCGCAACACGTGAGTGCATTGACACTTTGGCAGGAACAGTGCTGATGCTTTTGCCAAGATCTTGCAGGCGTTTCATATCCATCTGATGTGGATACTCTTCATCCCATTCGTGGTTTAAGTAGGGTTCCCATGTAAACGAGTGCAGCCCCATTGGGCGCCATTCATCGACAACACATTCACCATGATCCAGTGCATCACGGTACAGGTTCGTTATCTCAGTAACGTCATTGGCTTCCAGCAAACCTTCCGCTACCAGCTTATCTGCATAGATCTTACGTGCAGTTGGTTGTTTTTTGATTTGCTGGTACATCAGTGGCTGAGTTGCACTTGGCTCATCAGCTTCGTTATGACCGTGACGACGGTAGCAGACCAGATCGATCATAACGTCACGTTTGAAGGTATTACGGAAGTCAAGCGCCAGACGTGTGACGAATGCAACCGCTTCCGGATCATCTGCATTAACGTGGAAAATTGGCGCCTGAACCATTTTCACAATATCAGTACAATACTGTGTTGAACGAGCATCTTTCGGGTTAGACGTGGTGAAACCAATCTGGTTATTCACTACGATACGAACAGTACCGCCAACTTCATAACCGCGAGCCTGAGACATGTTCAACGTTTCCTGAACAATCCCCTGCCCTGTGACTGCGGCATCACCGTGGATGGTGACCGGCAGCACCATGTTACTGCGACCTTCATCAAGACGATCACGGCGGGCACGTACAGAACCGATAACAACAGGGCTGACAATCTCAAGGTGAGATGGGTTAAAGGCCAGAGCCAAATGTACCAAACCACCTTCGGTTTCAAAATCAGACGAAAAACCTTGATGGTATTTTACGTCGCCTGTACCCAGATGCTCTTTGTGTTTACCCGCAAATTCATCGAACAGATCTACCGGTTTTTTACCCAAGAGATTGACCAATACGTTGAGGCGACCACGATGAGCCATCCCCAAAACCACTTCACGGGTACTTTGTTTACCTGCGTGGCGGATCAACTCTTTTAACATAGGGATAAGTGCATCGCCACCTTCCAGGGAGAAACGTTTCGCCCCTGGGAACTTAGCGCCTAAATAGCGTTCCAAACCTTCCGCTGATGTTAATTCTTTCAGGAAACGACGCTTTTCCTCTGCACTAAACTGTGAACTGACTGTCACTGATTCCAGACGTTGTTGGATCCAACGTTTTTCTTCCGTATTGGTGATGTGCATATATTCCGCACCAATTGAACCGCAATAAATGCGTTTCAACGCGTCATACAGATCAGCCAATTTCATGGTTTCTTTGCCAATGGCAAAAGAGCCTACATTAAACGTTTCTTCAAAATCCGCTTTTGTTAAATTATGGAAAGCAGGATCAAGATCGGGTACAGGTTCCTGTTTCCATAATCCCAATGGATCAAGGTTTGCATTTTGGTGTCCGCGGAAGCGGAATGCATTGATGAGCTGCAATACTTTGACTTGTTTTGCATCCATTGCTGGATCGCTGACTGAAGTGTGGTAACGCGTGGCATCCTTTGCCAGACGACGGAAATAATCGCGTGTCTGTGAGTGAAGTTGTTCGCCGCTAAGTCCTGCTTCCGGTAATTGTTGGAAAATTTCTCTCCAACTTGCATCAACAGAATTAGGATCGGTTATATAGTCTTCATAGATTTGCTCTATGTAAGACTGGTTTGCACCAGCCAGAAAGCTTGAGTCCAGCCAGTCCTTCATTGCGCCGTTCTGCATTGTGATCCCTTAAGCTTTAAAAGCTTTAGTTTTCGCCGTGGTTAACAAATACCGCTTAATTAGCGGTGTTGATAAAAGGTTCATTTGGACGTGCTTAATGCATGTTCTTCTATGGGTTTTCCTACCCTTCAAGGAACCTTTAAAAACCGAATATCAGTTTTTAAAGATCCCTTTATTTAGAAACAGACTTCGTCTTTAGCAGCAGGCAATTTATCATTTTTCATTCTTTAATGCCCTCCACTGATTTGATATTTATTTCAAAATTGTGGAGGGCAACATTATATGCACTATTTACACACTATTTATGTGTTATTTATGTGCAAATTGTTATTTTGCTATGCACTATGTTTCAGCAACATAGATTTAATATGACCAATCGCTTTGGTCGGATTCAATCCTTTAGGACATACATTGACGCAATTCATAATTCCATGACAACGGAACACACTGAATGCATCATTCAGATTATCCAATCGTGAACTTGTTTCTGTGTCACGGCTGTCAGTCAGGAAACGGTATGCCGCCAAAAGACCAGCCGGCCCGATAAATTTATCCGGATTCCACCAGAATGATGGACAGGACGTTGAGCAGCAGGCACATAAGATACATTCATACAAACCATCCAGCTTTTCACGCTGTGCTGGTGATTGCAGGTGCTCACGCGCAGGTGGATTTTTACCATCATTAATCAGATAAGGACGGATTTTCTCATATTGCGCGTAGAACTGCCCCATATCAACAACCAAATCACGCACCACAGGCAAACCAGGTAATGGACGAATAACGATTTTCTTATTGCCACGGCGCAGCGCTGAAATGGGGGTAATACATGCCAAGCCGTTTTTACCGTTCATATTCACGCCATCAGAGCCACAAACCCCCTCACGACAAGAACGGCGGAATGACAAGGTTGGATCTTGCTCTTTTAGCTGGATAAGCGCATCCAGCAACATCATATCGCGCCCTTCCTCTGCTTCCAGTGTGTAATCCTGCATACGAGGTACATCATCGACATCTGGATTATAACGATAAATTGAAAATTCAAGTTTCATAATCTATTTCTCCGCAACTGGAACATCAGCAATGCAATTAGTAAGAACGCACTTTCGGCGGGAAAGCTTCACGCAGCGTTGGCTGCATATTCACTTCACGACGAGTCATGCTCTCAGTTTGCGGTAAGTAGAGGCTATGGCACAGCCAGTTAGCATCATCACGCTCTGGATAGTCAAAGCGGCTATGGGCACCACGACTTTCTGTACGGAAATTCGCAGCAACCGCAGTTGAATAAGCCGTTTCCATCAGGTTATCCAATTCCAAACATTCAATGCGTTGGGTATTGAATTCTGATGAAGTATCATCCAGACGAGCATTTTTCAGACGTTCACGGATCACTTTCAGCTCTTCCAGTCCTCTTGCCATCGCATCACCTTCACGGAATACCGAGAAATTATGCTGCATACAAGCTTGCAATGCTTTGCGGATTTCCACTGGATCTTCACCTGAACGGGTATTATTCCAACGGTTCAGACGTTGAAGAGCCGCATCGACATCAGATTCGCTAGCATCACGGCTAGCACCCTGTTCCATCAGACACTCTTTCAAATGCAAGCCTGCGGAGCGACCAAATACCACCAGGTCAAGCAGTGAGTTACCCCCCAGACGGTTTGCACCGTGAACAGAGACACAAGCAATCTCACCCACAGCAAACAAACCAGGGATAACTACATCTTCGCCTTTTTCATTGACTGTCAGCGCTTGACCTGTGATCTTAGTTGGGATACCCCCCATCATATAGTGACAGGTTGGGATAACAGGGATTGGTTCTTTTACTGGATCGACGTGGGCGAAAGTACGGGATAATTCAAGAATACCTGGCAGGCGAGATTCCAATACTTCTTTACCCAGATGGTCCAGCTTCAGTTTAACGTGCGGACCCCATGGGCCTTCACAGCCGCGACCTTCACGGATTTCGATCATCATAGAGCGTGCGACTACATCACGGCCAGCAAGGTCTTTAGCATTTGGCGCATAGCGCTCCATAAAGCGCTCACCATCTTTATTCAGCAGGTAGCCACCTTCACCACGACAACCTTCCGTAACCAGAACACCCGCGCCAGCAATACCTGTTGGGTGGAATTGCCACATTTCCATATCCTGAACAGGAACACCCGCACGTAATGCCATCCCCACACCATCACCGGTATTGATATGCGCATTAGTTGTGGATTGGAAGATACGACCAGCACCACCGGTTGCCAAAATAGTCGCCTTAGCTTTGAAATAGACCACTTCACCGGTTTCGATACAAATCGCGGTACAACCGACAATTGCACCATCCTGATTCTTAACCAGATCCAACGAGTACCATTCGGAGAAAATAGTCGTGTGGTTTTTTAGATTCTGCTGATACAGAGTATGTAATAGAGCGTGGCCAGTTCGGTCAGCGGCGGCGGCAGTACGAGCAGCCTGCTCGCCACCAAAATTTCTGGATTGCCCGCCAAATGGGCGTTGGTAAATACGGCCATCATCCAGACGGGAGAATGGCAGCCCCATGTGTTCCAGCTCCAAAATAGCTTCTGGGCCAGTCTTACACATATATTCGATGGCATCCTGGTCACCAATATAATCGGAACCTTTCACCGTATCATACATGTGCCATTCCCAGTTATCGTCATGGGAATTGCCCAACGCAACAGTGATCCCACCCTGTGCTGATACAGTGTGGGAGCGAGTTGGGAACACTTTGGAAATCAAAGCACAAGATAAACCCATTTGTGAAATTTGCAGTGCAGCACGCATACCTGCGCCGCCAGCACCAATAACAACAGCGTCAAACTCTCTTACTGGCAGTTTCATTTATGCACCCCACACCACAATTGTTCCGTAAATCAAATAAGTTAACAGCGCTACGATAATCACCAGTTGCAAAACCAGACGCAGTGCGAGCGGTTTGACATAATCTGTCAGTACCTGCCACATTCCAATCCACGCATGAACCAGAATAGAAAGCAGCGTCAACACAGTGAATACTTTAGTGAGAGATGAAGAAAAGAAACCCCGCCAGACTTCATAGGTAATATCCGACGTTGTTGCGACAAAACTGACAAGATAGAGGACGTACAAAACAATAATAATTGCGGATGCGCGCAGTAGCAGCCAATCCTGAATACCTGTACGACCCAAAGCGGATGCGTTGCTTACCATAATAATACCCCAGCCAGAATAGACAGAATAACCGCGATTGCTATTGCTACTTTGGCAGATGCACTACCGGTAGCAAGATTCTCTTCCAGGAAACCAAAATCCATCAACACATGGCGAATGCCTCCACAAATGTGGTAAGCCAGTGCCGTCAATATCCCCCACAGGATAAATTTGGCGAAGAAGCCAGTCATGATTTCAGATGCTTGCAGGAAGCCTTCTTGCGAAGACAGAGACATCCCCAATAACCACAGTAGAATGCCAACTGCGATAAAGGTGATGACGCCTGAGATACGGTGCAAGATCGATGCTATCGCGGAGACGGGTTGGTTAATCGTCCGCAGATCAAGGTTGACAGGTCTTTGTTTTTTCACAATTTTGCCCACAAAGCTTTTTTTATTTTCCATCCTCCGGTCCTGGGCGGGAATCAGACAGCGCGAAGAGGATACAAAGACACAACATAATTAACTTAAACAATCCCTACTGTTCATCAAAAGTTGTGATTTGGTTACGCTGGGTGCTCCTACATCAGGATAATCCGGAGACCTGTCAGAAGTATAAGTACTTCACATTGTTATTACAATTGCCACACAATATGATTATTAACATTTAGCTTGAACAGTGAGAAAGATCACGCTTCAAACATTTTTCATGAAATTAACAATCTTGTTTGACAAAGATTAAACATTTATCTTACATATATGTCGTTATATATTATTTGCCATCATTTTATGATGCAAAATTAATCTTAACGAAAAATAAAAGTTATGCAAAAGTATCATATAAGCACAAAATGATAACATTTTATGTCAATAATACTTTAAACATAACTTCCAAAAACTTTTTAACAACCTGAAAACCATTGTCATCCGTAATGAGATTTCAGCGTTAAATGTGATACCAGCCTGATTTTAAATTCTCTCCGGTAGCACAATGCCTTCGGCACAGTATAAATTGCGCCTATCTGGTTGTTAGGGGTTATAAAAATAAGCGCTAAGGAGATATAAATGGCTGATAAAAAGGCTACGTTGAACATAAATGGTTCAGCTGCTATCGAACTAGACGTACTAACGCCGACCCTAGGTTCTGAAGTGATTGACGTTCGTACCCTCGGCTCAAAAGGCTTCTATACTTATGATCCAGGTTTTACTTCCACTGCTTCCTGTGAGTCGAAAATCACCTATATTGATGGCAATGAAGGCATTTTGCTACACCGTGGTTTCCCCATCGATCAGCTTGCAACGGAATCGACCTATCTGGAAGTCTGTTACATTCTGCTATATGGCGAACCTCCCACTCCCGAAGAATACGAAAAATTTAAAACTACGGTGACTCGCCATACTATGATCCACGAACAGATCACCCGTCTGTTCCATGGTTTCCGCCGTGATTCCCATCCAATGGCTGTACTTTGTGGTGTGACAGGCGCATTAGCGGCCTTCTATCATGATGCGCTGGATGTCCATAATCCTCGCCACCGTGAAATTACTGCTTACCGCCTGCTGTCCAAAATGCCAACTGTTGCGGCAATGTGTTACAAATATTCTCTTGGACAGCCTTTCGTTTATCCACGTAACGATCTATCTTATGCGGCTAACTTCCTGTACATGATGTTCTCAACACCGTGTGAGGAGTATAAAGTTAATCCAGTCTTAGAACGCGCGATGGATCGCATTTTCATTCTGCATGCAGATCATGAACAAAATGCTTCAACTTCAACGGTACGTACTGCGGGTTCTTCTGGCGCCAACCCATTTGCTTGTATTGCTGCGGGTATTGCATCCCTTTGGGGGCCAGCGCATGGTGGAGCAAATGAAGCCTGCTTGCGGATGTTGGAAGAGATCCAAACTGTCGAACACATTCCTGAATTCATCGCTCGCGCCAAAGACAAAAATGATTCTTTCCGCCTGATGGGCTTTGGTCACCGTGTTTACAAAAACTATGATCCTCGCGCAACAGTGATGCGTGAAACCTGCCATGAAGTACTCAATGAGCTTGGTCTGAATGACAGTCTGCTGGAAGTGGCAATGGAATTAGAGCGTATTGCCTTGCATGACCCATACTTCATTGAGAAAAAACTGTATCCAAACGTCGACTTCTATTCAGGCATCATCCTGAAAGCTATGGGTATTCCATCGACCATGTTCACCGTGATTTTCGCCATTGCCCGTACTATTGGCTGGATTGCACACTGGAATGAAATGCACGATGAAGGCTTGAAGATCGCACGTCCGCGCCAGCTTTATACTGGTCACTCGAAACGCGATTTCAAGAGCCAGCTGAAAAAATAATTGAATCAATAACACTATTCATATTCTGGCACATTTTGAATAGTGTATTTCTGCACCTCTTATGTCAGTTTTTTATTCTGATATTAGAGGTGTAGTTTTGTTTTATCTCTCTGAACCCGCCATATATTCCCTTGGCGGCCTTCCCATGATTTTGCGAAAAAATGTCACAAATGCACTATCATTGGCAAAACCGAGTTCCTGTGCAACATAGGATAACGTTTTATTCTGTGCCAATAACTCTATTGCCTTTACCAATCGCCATTGCTGCCGCCATTGTTGATAATTCATTCCTGTTTCACGCTGAAATATCCGAGTAATGGTTTTCTCACTGGCACCAATATAAGTCGCCAGACTGTGTAATGGTGGCGGCAATTGATCAAATGATAAATATGCTAAACGCCGATCAGAAGGTAACGGCAATAAAGTTGGTTCCCTACGTGCCTCACGGATCTCATCAAAAAACAGTGCTAACAAATTTGCTTCTTTTCCCTGATACCAATCAGAATCAAAAGAAGATATCGCGATACGCTCCAAAAGTGCCTGTAATAGTGGCGTGGCTTCTAATATTTCACTTTGCGTCGGAAGCAATGCCATTTCAGAAAACTCCAAGTAACTGGAATTTAAATAAATAGAACGATAACCTACAGAGCCACGCATTTCTGCCCGATGCCGTATCCTGGGAGGAAGCCATGCCACTCTGGTTGGCGGCAGAACAGAAATCTGGTTTGCCAAGGTAATCTTGATACAGCCCCGTTGGGTAAACAATAATTGCCCCATATCATGTTGGTGAAAGCCAGAATCGTGTTGCCCCATCTCTGCTGCGATCCCTATTACAGGCATATCCAAGCTATCAGGATCAAAATAATCACGTTGTTGCAGCCATGCCATGTTTATTCCTTCTGATTTAATGTCCGATTAAATAAACAAATAGTCTTTATTATCATAAAAAGACAACGGCCATAATGCTAACCTTTCAAACCATGACTTATCAGCAAAAAGAAAAAAATCATGCAAAATAAACCATCAATCTGGCTCGCTATTGCCTTGATGATGTTCCCACAGATCGTAGAAACCATCTATAGTCCCGCATTAATCAATATTGCCGCTGGATTTTCCGTCAACCCAGAGCAAGCCGCCCAAACACTATCACTTTACTTTTTTGCTTTTGCTCTTGGTGTTGTCGTATGGGGACGTATGTGTGATGTCATTGGCAGGCGCCCAACTATTATTACTGGTCTATCACTCTATGGCCTCGCTTCCCTGTTGGCATTATTGACACAACAATTTTGGTTATTGCTCATTGCCCGAATGCTGTCTGCTTTCGGAGCCGCAGTTGGCTCTGTCGGCACACAGACTATTATGCGTGATACTTATCGTGGGGAAGAGTTAACACGTGTCTTTTCTGTTATGGGTATTGCCTTAGCCATCAGCCCTGCCATTGGCATGCTCAGTGGTTCAACATTGAACTATTTTGCTGGCTATAAAGCGGTCTTTGCTGGGTTAGTTATTCTGGCCGTTATCCTGACCTGTTGGTCTATTACCCGATTACCAGAAACTCGACCAACTGATATAACAAAGGTGGCTTTATTTAGCACAGTAATTATGATGATTAAAGATATTTCAATTTGGCGAAATGCCTTTTTGACCGCACTTTTCAATATTTGTTTGTTCAGCTATTACCAATTAGCGCCATTTCGTTTCCAACAATTCGGATTATCACAGAAAGTATTTGGTTATACTGGTTTGTTATTAACTTTCGGCGTTGGATTAGGTTCACTATTAAACAAATATCTATTAAAGCATCAATGGGTATCAATCCAAGTAGTTACCCTTGCTTCATTAATCAGTTTATTCAGTGGGATCGGTGTCTATTTGCTCGAAAATAGCTGGCTCTTTATTTTTCCAATATTGGGAATAGTCATCGCTTATGGGTTGGCGATCCCGAATATTTTAGCTTCTGCATTAACTAACTATTCAGATAGGCGAGGTACAGCCGGTGCTTTACTTGGGTTGTTTTACTATTCGCTGCTGGGGCTTGGTTTGGCATTGGCAGGCTGGAGTCAGGCATTAGGCTGCGTATTAATATGTTGTGGGATCGCAATGATTGTTTTATCTCTCTTTCAAAATAAAAAGCCCCACGTCCCGAAATGGAAATAAAATCCAGAAGCTATATACCCATCTAACGTCAAGATGCGTGTGATTTCTCCCTGCTTCGCGGGGAGAAATCAGGTTTCTAAAAAATCAAGCCGGATTAGGAATATCGATAAAAGTCACATCCAACCCATAATTATTCGCCAGCCATTCACCGAGTGCTTTGATACCATAGCGCTCTGTCGCATGGTGCCCTGCCGCAAAAAAATGCAGTCCCATTTCACGGGCAACATGGATTGTTTTTTCTGATACCTCTCCTGTCACAAAGGCATCAACACCAAACTCTGCCGCCTGTTCGATAAAACCTTGACCACCACCTGTACACCATGCCAGCGTGCGGATCTCTTCGGGGGCATTATCACCACAATGCAGTATCTTTCTCTTCAGGCTTTTTTCGAGACGTTCAGTCAATTCTGTCGGTGTAATAGGTTGATCAAAAGCACCATGAGGAAGAAGAGTATCAATCTCACCGATAACTTTCACACCCATCTGACGGGCCAATTGGATATTGTTACCTAAAACAGGATGGGCATCTAACGGAAGATGATAACCATACAAGTTGATATCATTACAAAGCAGTGTTTGCAAACGGCGACGCTTCATGCCACGGATAACCGGAGATTCATTCTTCCAAAAATATCCATGATGAACGATGACAGCATCTGCCTCAAGGCGAACAGCTTTATCCAACAATGCTTGACAGGCTGTCACGCCTGTAATTACCCGTTGAACATGAGGGCGGCCTTCCACTTGTAATCCATTGGGAGCGTAATCTTGAAATTCACGGATCTTCAATTCCGTATTGAGCACATGCTCCAATTCAACATTGTTCATCACATTCTCCTTGTCACTTAGCATTTTCTTCATCATAAAATACATACCTGCCATGGATTAAGTCAA
This sequence comes from Xenorhabdus griffiniae, assembly GCF_015163655.1. Classification (GTDB taxonomy): domain Bacteria; phylum Pseudomonadota; class Gammaproteobacteria; order Enterobacterales; family Enterobacteriaceae; genus Xenorhabdus; species Xenorhabdus griffiniae. The sequence continues at coordinate 73,352 of NZ_JADEUF010000002.1, forward strand.
AATAGATTGGTTATCACTTCAAGATGCGTGTGATTTCATATTGTGTTGTAAATTGCAACTTAAAGTTTAATGCGTATAAATCCAATATAAAACAAAACACCTTGCCAGCATAAACCGACAAGGTGCCAAGATGTTATATCAATCTCACTTCAAGATGCGTTTGATTTCTCCCCGCGAAGCGGGGGAGAAATCAGGTTTCATCGAGTGTTGTAACTTGAAGTTTAATGCGTATGCCTGATTAGGCTCAGTCATCATGCCATTTTAGCGATTTCGAGTCTCTAAAGTCATTTCTGAACGTTCCAGCCATACTGGCTTATCACTGGTTTTTCGCCATACTTTATACAGATAGCTATAGAAACGGGCACGATCACGACGAAACAGCATAACAGGAAGCGCAATGACACCCAGTGATATAGCGCCAATACGTCGCAAGAGAACCTGATGCCAAGAGTATGCACGATATATAGACATTGATACCCCCTCATGGGCTTAACCTGTAATATGCGTAAAATTTTATCTGATAAAATGAAAACTTACTACTCATCCGACCACTTTTTTAGTGGTATAAATCACTTTTTTCTCTGATTTCGTAATTTAATTACAAAATTACACTTAAACAGAAACAAAACAAACAAAGTGAAAACAAAAAATTAACTCAGCATAGTTTGCTACACTTGCTTTATGATGTTTTGTCGATGAATTCCACAGATCATTTATACTTTTTTTACGCTTTCAGGAACCTTTTAATAACTTCTTTGTATGGTATTTCTATGCTGTAACTGACTATTTCTTAAAGAAATAAGCAAGGAGATACACCACATGAATATCTTCCTGATCCTTGGCATTTTTTTGGTGACGCTATTGCTGGGCTATCTCATTTATGCGTTATTGAATGCGGAGGATTTCTAAATGGCAACATCCGCTTTTTTATTGATTGCCAGTTTCTTGCTCATACTATTTCTATTGGGTAAACCGCTTGGTATCCTGATTGCTCGGCTCGTCGAAGGAGAGCTACCTTACTGGCTAACCAAAACAGAAACCATCTTATGGCGTTGTTGCGGCCTGCAAAAACCGGGCAGCAATGTCAAAGAAATGAACTGGTGGCAGTATGCTCTCACCATTCTCATCTTCAATATCGCCGGATTATTATTACTGTTTACACTGTTGATCAGCCAAGGTCACCTGCCACTGAATCCACAACATTTTGCTGGCATGAGATGGGATCTGGCACTTAATACCGCGATCAGTTTTATCACTAATACCAATTGGCAAGCTTATAGCGGAGAAAATACCCTCAGTTACCTGAGCCAAATGGCCGGATTGACTGTTCAGAATTTTCTGTCTGCGGCAACGGGAATTGCTGTGGCTTTTGCCTTAATGCGGGCACTTTCCCGTCAAGGCACTAAAACAGTAGGAAATGCGTGGATAGACATTACACGTATCACTGTATACCTCTTACTTCCGCTTGCAATCATTGTGGCTTTATTCTTTGTCAGCCAAGGGGTTATCCAAAACTTTTCGCCCTATGTCCTTATCCATTCTCTTGAGGGACAACAACAATGGCTCCCTATGGGGCCAGTCGCTTCCCAAGAGGCGATAAAACTTTTAGGAACTAATGGCGGAGGCTTTTTTGGGGCCAACTCAGCCCATCCATTTGAAAACCCAACTTCACTTAGCAACTTTGTCCAGATCCTGGCTATTTTCTTAATTCCTTGTGCATTATGCTTCGCATTCGGTCTAGTTGTTGGCGACAACCGTCAGGGATATGCCCTGCTATGGGCAATGAGCATCATTTTCATTATTGCCACCAGCGTTGTGATGTATGCCGAAACCACAGGTAATGCCCAGCTCATACATCCCAATATCAGTAACCATTTTAATATGGAAGGCAAAGAAACTCGTTTTGGCATCCTGGCCTCTTCGCTCTATAGCGTTGTGACGACAGCCGCTTCCTGCGGTGCCGTAAATGCGATGCATGATTCCTTTACCGCACTGGGTGGCATGATACCGCTCTGGTTGATGCAAATCGGGGAAGTCATATTCGGTGGGGCGGGTTCTGGTCTTTATGGCATATTACTGTTCGTTCTGCTTGCTGTATTTATTGCGGGCTTAATGATTGGCCGCGCACCAGAATACTTAGGCAAAAAAATCGATGTCTACGATATGAAAATGGTCGCACTGGCAATTTTAATCACGCCTTCGCTTGTTTTATTAGGCACGGCTTTGGCAATTTCAATCGATGCAGGCCGCAACGCTATTGCAAATCCCGGTGCTCATGGTTTCACCGAAGTGCTTTATGCTTTCTCATCCGCAGCCAACAACAACGGCAGTGCCTTTGCCGGACTCAATGCCAATAATATCTTTTACAACCTATTGTTAGGCGTCATCATGCTTCTTGGCCGCTTTGGTATCATTCTGCCCGTTCTGGCAATCGCCGGTTCTATGGTTAATAAAAAACGCCAGCCAATTAGCAATGGCACCTTACCGACTTACGGCTCGCTCTTCATTGGACTATTAATTCTGGTCATTTTACTGATTGGTGCCCTTACGTTTATTCCTTCTCTGGCTCTTGGCCCTATCGCAGAACATCTACAACTTTGGCCGTAAGAGTGTGAGGTAGCGCATGAAAAATAAACAACAAGTATTATTTGAACCGACTTTAATTCGCCGTTCACTTATCGATTCGTTAAAAAAATGTCATCCGGCTCAACAATGGCGCAATCCGGTCATGTTCGTCGTTTATGTGGGAAGTTGCCTGACCACCATCTTATGGATTGGCCTATTAATGGGACAACTAACGGGTAGCGCACTTTTTACTGGTGCCATTGCTCTCTGGTTATGGTTTACCGTACTGTTTGCCAACTTTGCAGAAGCACTGGCTGAAGGGCGTAGCAAGGCTCAAGCCTCCAGTCTGAAAGGGGTAAAAAGAACTAATTGGGCAATCAAACTAGCATCATCCAACCGTGAGGCCGCAAAAGAAAAAGTCACTTCTGACACCTTGCGCAAAGGCGATATTGTATTGGTGGAAGCCGGAGAAATTATTCCTTGTGATGGAGAAGTCCTTGAAGGAGGAGCCTCCGTTGATGAAAGTGCTATTACCGGAGAATCAGCGCCAGTTATCCGCGAATCCGGTGGCGATTTTTCCTCTGTCACTGGTGGGACGCGAGTTTTATCAGATTGGTTAATCGTCGAATGCACCGTCAATCCGGGAGAAACCTTTTTAGACAGAATGATCTCAATGGTTGAAGGTGCCAGACGACGTAAAACACCCAATGAAATCGCCCTCACCATTCTGCTCACTGCACTGACCATTATTTTTCTGCTGGTCTGTGTCAGCCTGCTGCCTTTTTCCTTGTTTAGCGTTCAGGCTAACCAATCTGGCGCGCCTATTACACTTACGGTATTGATTGCTTTACTGGTTTGCCTGATCCCCACCACCATTGGTGGATTACTGTCAGCTATTGGCGTTGCAGGTATGAGCCGGATGTTGGGAGCCAACGTTATTGCTACCAGCGGTCGGGCCGTTGAAGCCGCTGGGGATGTCGATGTTTTACTACTCGATAAAACGGGCACTATCACACTAGGAAATCGTCAGGCGTCCCAATTTTTACCCGCACCGGGCGTAACGGAACGGCAATTGGCTGATGCAGCTCAACTCTCTTCTCTCGCGGATGAGACACCGGAAGGACGCAGTATCGTGATCCTGGCAAAACAACGTTTCAATATGCGTGAACGCGATCTACGGGAATTAAATGCCACATTTGTCCCCTTCTCCGCAATGACGCGCATGAGTGGAGTCAATATTGGTAATCGCATGATCCGCAAAGGCGCGGTCGATGCTATTCGTCGCCATATTGAAGCTAATCACAGCCATTTCCCGGATGTGATTGACCAACTGGTACAGCAAGTTGCACATAAGGGGGAAACACCCTTAGTTGTTGCTGAGAACCAACAAGTTTTGGGTGTTGTTGCCTTAAAAGATATTGTGAAAGGCGGAATTAAAGAACGCTTCAGTGAAATGCGTAAAATGGGGATCAAGACTGTCATGATCACAGGTGACAATCATCTCACAGCCGCTGCAATTGCCGCCGAAGCAGGCGTTGATGACTTTTTGGCAGAAGCCACTCCCGAAGCGAAACTTGCCCTTATCCGCCAATATCAATCAGAAGGACGTCTGGTTGCCATGACAGGTGATGGTACAAACGATGCACCAGCGCTGGCACAAGCAGATGTGGCTGTTGCCATGAATTCAGGCACACAAGCGGCGAAAGAGGCTGGCAATATGGTTGACCTGGATTCTAATCCCACCAAGTTGATCGAAGTTGTCCATATTGGCAAACAGATGCTAATGACCCGCGGAGCCTTAACCACATTCAGTATTGCCAATGATATTGCTAAATATTTTGCCATCATTCCCGCGGCTTTTTCCGTAACGTACCCACAACTTAATGTGTTAAACATCATGCACCTGCATTCTCCAGAATCGGCGGTACTGTCTGCGGTTATCTTCAATGCGATAATCATCATCTTTTTACTACCATTGGCCCTAAAGGGTGTCAGTTATCGCCCAATGAATGCATTGTCACTCTTGCGCCGGAATCTATGGCTCTATGGACTTGGTGGCCTGCTTGTACCTTTTGTGGGTATCAAGCTTATTGACATATTGCTCACTGTCTTAATGTTTAACTAACGATCTTTTCACTACAGCATACTTAAAAATCGGTGCTTCAAATAAGGTGATAAAAATGATCTGGTTACGTTCTTCCATTGTTCTGCTGGTATTGCTTAGTTTAATCACGGGAATAGCCTATCCATTACTGGTGACGGGAATAGCAGAATTTTTATTTCCCTATCAGGCTAAAGGATCGCTAATAGAGCAGAATGGCAAACTGGTTGGCTCTGAATTAATTGGTCAGAATTTTACCAAATCCATCTATTTTCATGGGCGGCCTTCCATGACAACTGAAAAACCGTACAACACGCTGTCATCTGGAGGCAGTAATCTCGCAGTAACCAACCCTGAACTGAGCAGCAAAATACACCAAAACATTATCCAGGTACGTTTATTTAACCATCCCGCAACCTATCCAATTCCTGTTGATTTAATCATGGCATCGGGTAGCGGGTTAGATCCCCATATATCCCCTGAAGCAGCAGAATTCCAGGCACAACGAGTGGCGATAGCCCGTCATATGCCACTTGCTATCATCCATAACCTCATTGAGCAACACATTCAATATCCCCTGCTGGAATATATGGGGCAACCCATAGTCAATGTACTGGAACTGAATCTGGCGTTAGATAACCTGGACCCAAAAGGCAGATCAGAATATGGAACACAATGAACCACAGCGCCCTGATCCTGATGAATTGCTGACACTGGCAAACGAAAAGCCCCGCGGTAAACTAAAAATCTTTTTCGGTGCTTGTGCGGGCGTCGGCAAAACGTATGCCATGCTGCAAGAAGCTCAACGGCTGTTGGCGCAGGGGCTAGATGTCATTGTCGGTGTTGTTGAAACCCATGATCGATCAGAAACCGCAGCCTTATTGAAAGGGTTACCCCGATTACCAGCAAAATATTTCCGCCATAATGAACGCCGGATAGCGGCATTTGATATTGATGCCGCCCTTGCCCGCCATCCGGCCATTATTCTGATGGATGAACTGGCATTCAGTAACCCTAAAGGTTCCCGCCATCCGAAGCGCTGGCAAGATGTTGAAGAATTACTGGAAGCAGGCATTGATGTACTGACAACTATCAATGTGCAACATTTGGAAAGTTTGAATGATGTTGTCGGCGGCATTACCGGTATTCGCGTGCGGGAAACCGTTCCTGACCATATTTTTGATCAGGCCGATGATGTTGTTCTGGTCGATCTTCCACCTGATGATTTGCGTCAACGGCTCAATGACGGCAAGGTTTATATTTCAGGTCAGGCCGAACGTGCCATTGAACATTTTTTTCGCAAAGGGAACCTGATTGCCCTGCGTGAATTGGCGTTACGCCGCACGGCAGATCGCGTAGATGACCAAATGCGCGCTTTTCGTGATACGCGAGGAAAAGAACCCGTATGGCATACGCAAGAGAATTTACTACTGTGCATTGGCTACAACGCCGGCAATGAAAAACTGGTTCGAAAAGCCGCTCGCCTGGCAGCAAAACTCAACTGCACCTGGCATGCTGTTTACGTTGAAACCCCCAAACTACATCGATTGCCAGAAGGCAAACGACGTACCATTTTGCAAGCCTTAAAGCTGGCACAAGATCTGGGCGCTGAAACCGCAACACTCTCTGATTCCGATGAAGAAAAAGCCGTCCTGCGCTACGCCAGAGAGCATAATCTGGGTAAAATTCTTATTGGCCGCTATTACAATTCACAGGTAAATTTCTTCGGCTTTAAATGGTATCGTGACTTTTCAGAGCGTCTGGGAAAGCTCGGTCCTGATTTAGATTTGATTATTGTTGCGTTGGAAGATAAAAAAAACGGCGACAAAGAGCCAAAAGATAACCGAACATTCAATGATAAATGGCGAGCCCCGATTCAGGGTTTTTTGATGGCTATCGTACTCTGCGCCCTCATTACCCTCTTTTCCCGCACTTTCTTGCTGACCCTTGACAAAGCCAACCTGGTAGCGCTTTATCTGCTCGGTGTTGTCATTATCGCGCTGTTTTATGGTCGTTGGCCATCTGTCTTTGCTGCTTTTGTCAATGTCATTAGTTTTGATCTTTTCTTTGTCCAACCACGTTGGTCATTGGAAGTCAAAAACATTCAATATCTGCTCACACTGGCCGTCATGCTGATTGTCGGGGCTGTTGTTGGCAACCTTACCGCAGGTATACGCTATCAAGCCAGAGTAGCCCGTTATCGCGAACAAAGAACACGGCACCTATATGAAATAACCCGTACACTGAGCAAGGCCCTGAATGAAGAAGACGTAGCGCGTATCAGCTATTACTTTCTATCCAACAGCTTTCAGGCAAAAACAGGCCTGCTGCTGCCAGATAACAATCAGCGTTTATATCAAGTGAAATCCCATAATGGTGGTCAGATGCAGATCGATGAAGCAATCGCCAAATGGTGTTTTGAGAAAAAACAACCTGCCGGAGCGGGCACTGATACATTACCGGGCGTCCCTTATCAATTATTGCCTATCGCTACGCCCTCGCAGGTTTTTGCCGTTCTTGCCATTGAATCCCCTAACCAGCGCCAGTTACTAGTACCGGAACAACAGCGGCTATTACAAATCTTCACGGGACTTATTGCCAATGCGCTGGAACGCTTGCACCTGACCCGCAGCGCAGAATCTGCCAGGTTAGAAACTGAGCGGGAACAACTGCGTAATTCATTGCTGGCAGCCCTATCTCACGACTTACTTACTCCGTTGACTGTACTATTCGGGCAGGCTGAAATACTGATGTTGGATTTATCGACAGAAAATTCGCCCCATACCCAACAAGTTAATCAAATTCGCCAGCAAATTCTCAGCCTTTCGCGACTGGTCAATAACCTGCTTGATATGGCACGACTGCAATCAGGTGGCATTCAACTTAACCTTGAATGGTGTCCACTGGAAGAAATTGTCAGCAGTGCTTTGCGTTCTTTGGAACATACCCTCAATCGCAATACTGTAGCACTTTCTTTACCCAACAATGTATTGCTGCATTGTGATGCCACCTTACTGGAACGTGTTTTTATCAACCTGCTGGAAAATTCCATTAAATATACCAGTGAACAGACTCCTTTAGGCATACAAGCTACAATCGAGGAAAAAACTGCTCAGAAACAGGTGCATATTGAAATCTGGGATACAAACACAGGAATTCCACCAGAACAAGAAAAACTGATTTTTGATAAATTCTCACGCACCAGTAAAGAATCAGCGATACCTGGTGTCGGGCTAGGTTTGGCGATCTGCCAATCCATTATTGAAATCCACGGTGGAAAGATATGGGCAGCTAATAATCAAAAAGGGGGAACCAGTTTTCATTTTCTTCTGCCGTTGCAAGATCCACCAGATTTACATGGGGCATCTGCGGCAAAAATCTGAAACCGTTTCGCCCCCTAAACATCTTGCTATTAAAAGTAATCAAATAGTTCTCAATTTCGTTATTTCCTGCGAACAGGCAAACCTGTACCACGAATTCCTTCTTGTGGCAAAACTAACACAGCTGCTGACCATGCAGGCATGGTTACTTCACCATTTTCTGTGATTCGTATTCCCGCAGCCAAAGACGCTTCGCCTAATTCACGTTGAATATCATTTAATCTCAGCCCCACGACATTCAGATCTTTAACAGTCACAGACCAGGGTGCAGCATTAATGACGACGACCAAACCATCAAACCGCAAATCACGATCACCCGATGTCAGATTGCCATCATCAATCGTCATGACGAGTAAACCAGGTTGCTGGTGAGGGCCAACATTAATAAAATCAACACGCTCCCTGACAGCCGCACCTTCGCCAAGTGTCATCAACGGTGAAAATTGACGTAATCTCAGTAGTTCCTGATAAAACGCCATCATCTGCAATAATTCCTTTTGGCCTGGTTTTTCCACCTGATTTTTGACCCGATTAATCAGTGGATAATTTTTGCCGTCATTACCGCGTTCAGGTAACCCTACGTCATAATTATTGTCTTTATAATCATAACTAACACGATTAAACCAATCACCCGCATTATAAGAATCACGGGTAAATGATTTTGAACGCAATAACGCTGACCCTTGTTGATCAAAAGCCAGGCCTTGCCCAAGGAATACTGTTGCCAGGGAGATCGCCTGCATACGAACTCTCGTCATCAAATCTGCTTCTTGGGCAGCTTTATAGCTAATAATATCCCACAATGTTTGATTATCGTGTTTAGATACATAATTCACTACTTCAATGGGATCTAATGCATAACCCGCAGCGGTGCCCTTATAATCAATTTCCCTGCCGGTTTTCACCTTTCCATCTTTATCGATCATGATGAAATCTGCCAAATTACCCGCCATACCAAGACGAACCAGATCCCATAAATGACGAACCTTATCGGCATCTAAGCGAGAAATTTCGTTCGGTAATATTTCGGCACCATTTCCTGCGCCCTGATTACTGCGAATACTATCGGCAACATCAAAAGGCCCGCCTCCACGTACCGCATCTCGTAATCGGTCAGAGAAAGTTCCAATGCCACTCCCCTTAAGATTAACTTGTGATGCGGTTTCAAACCGATCATCCTGCCCAGAATTCCAGCCCTCACCGAAAAAGTAGATCGATGGGTTAATCGCCCGAACTTTTTCCAGTGCCGATATAATTTGCGCTTTGGGGTGATAACCCATTAAATCGAATCGAAATGCATCTATCTTATAATCTTTAACCCAGGTTACCAGCGAGTCTGCTATCAATTTGGCAAACATACGATGTTCAGGCGCAGTGTCAGAACAACAGGTATTATTTTCTACATTGCCTGTTATTTCATCTAAACGGTGGTAATACCAGGGCACGATCTTATCCAATACCGACGTTCGGGACACAGGGCCCGCCGCATCGGTATGATTGTAGACAACATCCATGATCACATTCATACCCAATTGCTGCTTGATAGCCTGTATCATGGAGCGAAACTCTTTTATACGACCGGAACCTTCCGGATCAGTGGCATAAGAGCCTTCCGGTACTGAATAGTGAAACGGATCGTAGCCCCAGTTATAGGAATCCGTCTTTGCCACCATCGTATTTAATTCTTGTACCTGCGGGTTATTGATATTGTCATCGCGCCGCAATTGCTGCAAAACCTCCCGTACAGTCAATGTGCTATCGCAATAACCCGCAAAACGGCTATTTTTCACCATTGGATTGACCTGACACAGACGTTTAAAAGAGTGATCAAGATCAGCCACCTGATGGCTAAATTCATTAACGGAGGCAATATCAAACACAGGCAATAGCTCCATATGAGTCATTCCCGCCTGACTCAACGCCTTAAGATGTTTGAACATATCGCTGTTCTTGGCGGTTAGTGCCCGATATTTACCACGCCAATCTGCGGGTATTGTGCTGTCTGCCACGGAAAGATCTCGGATATGCGCTTCATAGATGGTCATGCGGGCAATATCCGTTGGTGTATTTTGCGGATGCGGCATCAACAGGTTATCCCAATTTTGTGGTTTCAGTGACGCATCATCCAAATTGACAACCTGGCTATATTCAGAATTCGTAGACAGGCTATAAGAATAGGGATCGGTCACTTCATAACGTTCCACATTGCGGGAATCTGGGTGGTAGACCTTTAAGGCATAACGATAGTAAGCACCAATCAATTTCTTGTTACCTTGCCAGAACCAGGAACCACTTGCAGCATCGCGCTGCATTGTATGATTGGCAATAATCTGCTTATCTTGATTATAAATCATCAGGCCAACCTCTTGGGCAGTCGGTGCCCACAAGCGGAAAATAACGCCTTTGTCATCTATCCGTGCCCCATATTCCAGCTTATCAGCGGCATCGGCAAAACGATCATCCAACACACCCGCCGTTTGTACTTGAGTTGCCGATATTAACAAACCTTGCTCATCAGCAGCCAAAGCCACCAAATCACCCGTCAGAAGAAGATCAATATCCGTTTCTTCTGGTAGACGGAACGCCGCCCATTTTGCCAGATGGGGAAACTTCCTTGCCGTCTCCTGGCTTAAGTTTGTCGGGGTTAATGTCAGATAGTTATCGTTAAAATAACCTTGCTCATTAGCTTCTACCTTATTGTTGTGATTGTAATATAGGCGAACAATAGGCTGACCTGCTCCACCTGACCATAATAATGTTTGTCGATCAACCCAATGTGCGGAGGCGTGAGAAATTTCTGGTTCAGAATGACAACGATAGATTTGTTCACTGTCGGATATTTGCTTCAAACTATGTGCCATCAGTTCCTCCTGGGTTTTAAACGAATGATTTTTATTTGGGATACAACGCTGTTGTGCGCAACTTGCAAGTAATAAAACAAATAGACTGCTGAATACAATAAAATAAACTTTTCTCCAAAAGTCAGATTTCATAGCAAAACCTTTTTAATAGAAAGTTCACATCAACGCTATTTTTAATAAAAATGAAAATAATGATTAAACATTGTATTAGATAAACTCACCTCATCCTTTATTAATAAATATCAGGAGTAGGATAAAGGATGAGTTACCTTCTGTGATATTCATCAATTGTACTTTCACATGATTAAAAGTTGTGGCAATTTGAAAAATATATATCAATCTAACTTCAAGATAATAAGACGCATATTGCAAGACAATTGGTATATACGCATTAAACTTCAAGTTGCAATTTACAACACGATATGAAACCTGATGTCTCCCCGCTTCGCGGGGAGACATCACACGCATCTTGAAATGAGATTGGTATAGTGCATAAATATTTTTAGCATTTTAGTGGTATTATGCATATTCAGAACAACAAAATTAGCCTATGATGCATTCCTCTGATACAACACGCTAATATCAAACACAAGGTTAATTGAATATGAGTACATGGCTGATTTATGCCTTACTCTCTGCACTAACGGCTGCGCTGGTCGCTATCTTTGGAAAAATTGGGTTGCAAAATTTAGATGCTAATACGGCAACTGCCATTCGTGCTGTTATTATGGCACTGTTTTTGACAGGCGTTGTCATTGTGCAGGGGAAATTGAATCTTATCAGCGAAATTCTCGCTAATCGCAAGGCACTTCTGTTTATCCTATTAAGTGGTATTGCCGGAGCACTCTCCTGGCTATTCTATTTTCTGGCGATCAAACATGGCAACGTTTCCCAGGTTGCTCCTGTCGATAAATTGAGCGTGGTATTTGCAGTCATTCTGGCGGTAATTCTATTTGGCGAGAAAATTTCTCTGGTGACTTGTGGTGGTATCGTGCTGATTACCCTGGGCGCTTTGATGGTTGCTTTAGGATAAACACAAAGAAGCCGCAGCAATCGCTACGGCTTGTATTTTTAACCTGCAGCAAATACCTGATTGACGATTTCCTGAGCCTCTTGTTCAATTTTTTCACGATGCTCCGCACCAAGGAAGCTTTCGCAATAGATTTTATAGGCTTCTTCCGTACCAGAAGGACGGGCGGCAAACCAACCATTATCACTCATCACTTTCAAGCCACCAATGGAGGCGCCATTCCCCGATGCGGTGGTCAGGCGGGCGGTAATCGGATCACCTGCCAATATATCGGCCTTAACCATTTCCGGTGATAGTTTGGCCAATAATGCCTTTTGCTGATGAGTCGCTGAAGCCTGAATACGGCTATAACTTGGTGTACCAAATTTAGCAGCTAGTTTGTCGTAGCGTTGCTGTGGGTTCTCACCGGTAATTGCCGTCATTTCAGCCGCCAACAAGCACAGAATAATACCATCTTTATCGGTTGACCATGGCGTGCCATCAAAGCGCAGGAAAGATGCCCCAGCACTTTCTTCTCCACCAAAACCTAATTCGCCTTTATAGAGTCCATCCACAAACCATTTAAAACCGACGGGAACTTCCACTAATTCACGCCCCAGATCAGTTACAACACGATCAATCATGGCGCTGGAAACCAGAGTCTTACCCACCGCGATATTTTGCGGCCATTGTGAGCGGTGGCGGAATAGGTAATCGACAGCTGTTGCCAGATAATGGTTAGGATTCATCAAACCCGCCGGCGTAATAATCCCATGACGGTCATAGTCAGGATCATTGGCAAAGGCTAAATCAAATTTACCACGCAGCTCCAGCAACCCCGCCATTGCCCAACGGGATGAACAATCCATACGGATCACACCGTCATGATCCAGTGTCATAAAACGAAATGTCTGATCGACTTTATCATTAACCAGTGTCAGATCGAGATTGTAATATTCCCCAATCCGCTGCCAATAGGCAATCCCTGAGCCACCCAGTGGATCAATGCCAATCTTTAAGCCTGCCTGCTGGATCGCTGTCATATCCACCACTTCACCCAGTGTAGTGACATAAGGATCGATCAAATCTTGGGAATGCAGATATTCACTTTTTAATGCCTGTTCATAAGGCAGGCGCTTGATCCCATTAAGACCAGAAGCCAGTAATTCATTCGCACGCTGTTCAATGATTGCCGTCAAATCGGTATCGGCTGGCCCGCCGTTAGGTGGATTATATTTGATACCACCGTCTTCTGGTGGGTTATGGGATGGCGTGATCACGATACCATCAGCTAAACTTTTTCCCTGACGGTTATGACATAAGATGGCATGAGAAATAGCAGGAGTCGGTGTAAACCCATTATTTTCCTGCACAATGACATCCACTCCATTCGCCGTTAACACTTCCAATACGGAGATAAATGCCGCTTCTGAAAGCGCATGAGTATCTTTACCCACATAACATGGCCCAGTAATCCCATGTTGCGAACGCACTTCCACAATAGCTTGAGAAATAGCCAGAATATGTGTTTCGTTAAAGCTATTGCGTCCAGAACTACCACGATGACCGGAAGTACCAAATTTAACCTTATGGGCTGGATTTTCAGGATGGGGTTGTAAGGTGTAATACTGTGAAGTGAGTTGAGCAATATTGATTAAATCATGCTGCTGGGCGAGCTGCCCCGCTCTTGGATGAATGGCCACTTTATTATTTCTCCTGGGAGACCGCACTGGATTATCACCAGCGCGGTACTAATAAGCTAATCAATTGTATTAGTAGTAGAATTAAATAGTACCACACACTTTTTCAATCAAATTTGCCGAAAACTTCATATCCTGCATGATATGTTCGATCATGCTGCGTTTACGGTCAGTGTTGGTATTGGTGATCACCCAAAAAGGCGTACCAGGAACATGGCGTGGCTTCGTTTGCTTACCATTCGCCAATAACGTGTGCTCATCACCGGCGAAATAGGTACGAGTACGGCCATGCATCGTTTCTGTTGCTTTGGAAAAACCCTCGCTGTTCAAGCTATACAGGGTAGACAGGACCAACATAAAGCGTTCAACTGATTTTTTCTTTTCAGCGTACTCATCCGAAAGCAATAATTCACGAATAACGCGAACAGCATCACGGGAATGAGTAACTGGAGTTTTAACAACGGGTGCAGGGTCGTTGGCAGGCTCTGTAATTTGTACTGGCTGCCCGGCGTCTAACTTCAATATGCGCCGTAAAATATCAGATGCACTTTCACCGATATGCAGAGTTTGGCTTGCAATAAAGCGGTAAAGTTCTTCATCAACTTCTATCGTTTTCATTTCTATCCAGTACTGTTCTTAATGAAAAAATTATCTTGGGATTATAAGATATAATGCCACAAAACAAAACAATTAAACTTTCAATAACTTAAAGTGATTCTTTTTAAAATAGAGAATCTTTAGGAAAGTCACTTTCCTTTAAAATAAATCAATTAGTTACAACTATTTCATCCCATTGAGTTTGTCAAAGCTCACGTGTCATGATATTAAGCATCTCAATATTAAACATGGTATATACCAATCTAACTTCAAGATGCGTGTGATTTCTCCTCAGTTCACGGGAAGAAATCAGGTTTCATCGCGTGTTGTAAATGGCAACTTGAAGTTTAATGCGTATAAATGGTATTAAATTCAGGCAAATCATGAAGACAAATTGTCAATTAAATTATCATCTTCACACTGTAGAAAACCTGCAATCTTCAACGCCCATTGTCTTGATTCATGGGCTTTTTGGCGATTTAAACAATTTAGGCGTATTGGGGCGGGAGCTACAGCAACATTATCCGGTGATTCAAATTGATGTACGTAACCACGGTATTTCACCACGTATGGAAAATATGGATTATCGCAATATGGCACAGGATGTCCTGGCACTGCTTGATGAGCTAACCGTGTCCAAGGCTATTATTATAGGGCACTCCATGGGTGGCAAAATCGCCATGAGCATGACGGCTATTGCGCCAGAGCGGATTGAAAAAATCGTGGTGATTGATATGGCTCCTGTCGCTTATCCGGTTCGCCGTCATGACAGCATTTTCACCGCACTGAACAAAGTCGTAGCCGCCGGTGTACAAACCCGACAAGCAGCGGCAGATATTATGCGTCAGGATATTCAGGAAGAAGGTGTTATTCCATTTTTACTGAAATCATTCCATCAAGGGGAATGGAAATTCAATCTTCCCGTTTTGCAAAAAGAGTATGAAAAGATTATCGGTTGGGAAACTATTCCTGCATGGCATAATCCCGCCCTATTTATCCGTGGTGGAAATTCAGATTATATTAATGAAGAATACCGAGAAGAGATTATCAGCCAATTCCCACAAGCAACCGCATGGGTTGTGGCCGGTTGTGGGCATTGGGTACATGCAGAAAAGCCTGAAGCTGTACTCCGGGCAATTCATCGCTTTTTAGGTACAAAATAATGACGAATATCAACCCATATTCTGATGGGTTGATAAAAAAAAGAGTCAATATAA
The DNA here is from genome assembly GCF_015163655.1 of Xenorhabdus griffiniae. Taxonomy (GTDB): domain Bacteria; phylum Pseudomonadota; class Gammaproteobacteria; order Enterobacterales; family Enterobacteriaceae; genus Xenorhabdus; species Xenorhabdus griffiniae. Next base: position 88,782 of record NZ_JADEUF010000002.1, read on the forward strand.
AAATAATTATATCTAATTCATTACTGGCGCCTTAATATACAACAAAGAAAACAGTCAGCCATTATTACACCAATATTAAATAATGTATTCTACAAAAAAATAAAATATCTTAATTTTAATTAAGGACATCATTATGAAAGATAACATCTTATATAATCCTATTGCTCATCTCTACGAAGATTTTTCAGACTCTAGCCCTCAAATAAAAATAGTAGCTCGTACCCTCCTCAATCTGGCAGGGGATGTAAAAGGAAAATCGGTGTTGGATTTAGGATGTGGATATGGCTTATTTAGTCGGGAATTCAGAAACCGTGGTGCCTCAAAAGTGATTGGTGTTGATATATCAGATAAGATGATAGAAATTGCTAAAAACAAATCGCAACAACATGGCGATGATATAGAATATCATATCAGGGATGTCAGCAAAATGGAGTCATTTGGCAAATTTGACCTGATCATTGCCGCCTGGTTATTTTGCCATGCGGAATCACTTGAACAACTTGAAAGTATGTTTCGTGTCATTGCGGATCATCTTAAACCTTCCGGTAAACTCATTGCTTATACATTTGACCCCAATTATCGTTTAGAAAAAGGGAACTATGAAAATTATTGCATAAAGGTTTTAAGTGAAGAGCCTGTGAAAGATACAACGCTTGTGAGGGCTGAATTTCTTACTACCCCACCCAGCCCTTTTACTATGCATCGTTGGAGCCATGACCAATATAAAAACGCCATCACTAAGGCGGGATTAAAATTCGAGTGGCATAAACCCATGCTATTGGAAAGTGACATTGAAAGTTATCCCCCAGGTTTTTGGGATGATTTCCAAAGAAATTGCATTGATGCAGCTTTTGTTTGTCAATTATAAAAAAATAATCCCCTTCTATTTTAGGGAAGTTATTATACCCTGATGTATTTTTCTATTGTATTATTTAATAACTATACCAATCGCCTTTCAATATACATCTTATATCTCCCCCGCTACGCGGGGAGATATAAACAATCACATTGATTTTCAATCGGCAATTTGAAGTTTGATGCGTATATATTCCTCAAAAACTCTCATTATAAACACAACATAACCTCCTCGTAAAAACAACCTTACTCATTATTCTTATTAATAAAAATCATTATAACAATATCCTTTCGTATAAGCTTTTTTGTGATTGAAAAATGAACAATTCTCTGGTTAATAATATGCTTGAAATAATAAGTAAACTTATATTTCTTTAATTTTTATTTTAATAATTACATAATAAATGAGAATCATATGAACATTTTAAATAATAACACAGCAATTTCTAACTACACATCAGCAGCGTTACATTTACTTAATCAAACAATGGGGTATTCTTATCAAGCGGCGCTTCGTGCTGCCGCAGTTCTAGGTGTAGCCGATCATTTGAGCAATGGGCCAAAAACAGTGAATGAACTTGCCAAAACTGTCGGCGCCCAGGAGCAACAACTACACCGAGTTCTGCGGTTGCTCGCCACACGGAATATCTTTCGTGAAACCGAAGAAAATCGGTTTTCACTCACACCAGCCGCAGAGTTCCTGCGCAAAGACACACACCACTCCCTCCGAGCTGCAGTATTGATGCTGACTGACAGGACATTTTGGCAACCTCTTGGTGAGATTGTCGAAAGTGTCCGCGGCAATCCCGCCTTCAAACACCTCTACGGACTTCCTTTCTTTGATTATTGGGCGCAGAAGGACACACCGGCCGATGATTTTCACGCCGGTATGTCTTCAATGTCTAAAGTGGAAAATCTGTTTCTCGTGAACAGTTATGACTTTCCGAAGAACGCGACCGTTGTCGATATCGCTGGTGGATTTGGTGGCCTGTTATTAAGCGTATTACAGGCTAATACCACTCTGCGAGGGATCCTTTTCGACCAACCACACGTACTGGCCAGACACCAACTTGACGCGTTAGGTGACGATACACGTTGGGAGATTACTTCTGGCGACTTTTTCGAGTCATGTCCACAGGGCGATATCTATCTGCTCAAGTACATTATGCACGACTGGCCTGATGAGCAATGTATACGCATCCTACGTAACTGCCGACAAGCGATGTCCCCTGACGGCCGAGTGCTAATCATGGATCCGGTCATCCCTAATGGCAACGTTTCGCACTCAGGTAAGGAAATGGATCTCCTCTGCATGGGGATCTACGAAGGGGGACGCGAACGCACAGAAGATGAGCTACGACAATTGCTGGCTAACGCAGATTTGAAACTCAATCGCGTTATTGATACAGGTTGTTATATTTCGATTGTCGAAGCCACTGCGGGATGAAAGCCTTTGCTTAAGTCAGCCGAATAAAACGTCCTTAATTTCAATATATTTAAAATATAGGAAATGATGATGTCTTTTCAAAAAAGAAGTCTTGCGATTGTCGGAGGCGGGGCTGCGGGCGTGGCAACATTCATCGCAGCAGTGCAACATCGTGTGGCACAAACCATTTATATTATTGAGCCTGGGGCTGTTGGCCCCGGTATGGCCTTTTTCAATCTGGATGGTGATATCCTCTGCAATACCTCAGTTGATACCATGTCCGTCGTGGCAGATAACCCTCTGGATTTTCTGGATTATTTGCATAAACGTGGGCATACCGTTACACCGGAATCTTTCGTACCGCGCCAATGGGTAGGAAATTATCTGAATGAAAAGTTTCTGGAATTTAACACTATCGCTCTCAAGATCGGAATCGATGTTTTCCATATACCCTATGTATTTAAGGGGTTAAAAATCAATTCACATCGGTGTTATACGCTCTGGTACGGTGATACCTTGGCACCTCAATCGCTGGAAGTGACTGATGTCATTTTTTGTACAGGCTTCGGCGCTTCTCGGCTCCCTGAAGTGTTGAAACCCCACTTGGCTCATCCAACTTTTATTCACTGTCCCTATCCAGAGCAAGATATGTTAGCCAGAATACCCTCGCAATCGCGGGTATTGGTTATCGGCAGTAAACTTTCAGCCATCGATGCGGCTATTCTTCTCTGCCGTGAAGGCCATCGCGTCACCATGACATCGCCATCAGGAGATATTCCCGCTGTGCGTTCGCGGCTTATACGAAGTCCTGGAGCCTTCTTTGAGCATGAAAACATAATGTCGATAATGACCCGTAAGGGAAATCAATCGAACCATCCTTTTCCTGACTCATTGAAACGTGCATATCTAAAATATTTCTACCGCGCACTCAACAAATACACCAAGATACCCTGGCGAGAACAGTTTTCTAATGCCAATAGTTATCGGGAACGTCTGCGTGAAGAAATAGCTATTGCCGAGCAAGGAAAGAGTCAATGGCAAGACATGATAGTCAATTTCATGGATGTCATTAATGAAGTGCATTTAAATGATAAAACCTATTTCGACGGTTCATTTCATCCCAACGTCGAAAAAATGCTTCATCGATATATCACTGCCATAGCTTTACCCAATGCACGCAAACTTCTGCACTATATGGATGAGGGTTCTCTGATCATCCAGCAGGGAGAAATTTTAAATGTTGTTATAGAGGAAGGAGAGGCTAATACCTGGTTAGTCAATTTAGGGCAGGATTATCAACCATTTGATGCTGTTGTCGCTGCTGTTGGTTATCACCAACCTGACTTTGTCATTGACGAGGATGGGAAACTTGAGATTGACACTCACGGCCAGCATTCAGAGCGCGCCATATCAATCTCGCCAGAAATGGTCGCCATCCACCCTGACCTTAAGGAAAAGGAAAGCATTTGGTTTGTCGGAACGCCTGCGCATAAGCGGTTATGGGTGCCTAATGCCCTCGTCGTGGTAGCGAATATTGCAACCAAGGTGATTAAGAATATGTTACGCACCGATGTTCAGGCACCATCTGCTGTTGACAACCATGAAAAAGAGCTAGAAATCAGCACATAATTTTAACCCGTTCGTCTGATATGGATCTTCCTTAAGGTTTTAATACCGAAGAGGAAGATCCATGTTAAACATGGTTCATACAATCAGTGGCTTTGTTTAATAACAATCCATGAAATAGCTGATATCATCAAATACAAAATCGTTTAATCTAAACTATACTAATCGTCTTTCAAGATACGTCTTATATCTCCCCGCCTAGCGAGGAGATATAAATAATCACATTGATTTGCAAGCTGGAATTTGCAGTTGGATTGGTATAGATGAATTCATTATCTGCACGACATTATCGAGCAATTTTGGCGTACATGCCGATACCAGGCTACCACCAAATATCACTTTTTCCCGACTGCCATTCAGGGTACAAAAATCACCACCTGCTTCTTTAATACAGGGCAGAATTGCAGCGCTATCCCACGGTTTCATTAAGGTATCAATGGCACAATGCAAGCGACCGGCTGCAACCATGGCATGTTGGTAAGCGTCATTAACAAATGTAAAATCACGCGCTGATTTTACCAGTGAGTCCAAATTATAGGCGACGGTCCCATCGGCAAGATTATAACTCGTACTGTGTATTCCTGAGGCAGTGATCACCGCCTGTTTCACCATTTCTGGTGAATTTTCCGCAATTTTGAGTTGGCGTAGTGGCTTACCTTCGACGCTCATCCAACAACCTTTACCTTTTGCCGCATAAACCACAGTTGAAATCGCCGGAAAACTCATTACCCCAACTACAGGTTCGCCTTGTTCAACAAAGGCAATCAAGGTACTGAACAACGGGATGCCATACAAAAACGCCCTTGTCCCATCAATAGGATCAATAATCCATCCCGATTCAAATTCTTCCGCCCCATTTAATCCAAATTCCTCTCCCCAAACTGGCACCCCCGGACTGCGTTTTTCAAATAGTTCCCGAATTTCTGCTTCCAGCATTAAATCGGTTTGGGTAACAACAGAACGGTCGAATTTATAATCGAACTGCCCCGCACCATAAAAAGCCTCCTGAGTTTTTTTTCTGATAGTGTTCACCGCTTCAAGAGCAATATTTAACATCAGCTTATAGCTCCTTTTATTCTTTCATATATTAGTTTCAGCCGTAATACCAAACCCTGCCTCTAATATACCCTCTTTTTTGAAAGACCAGCCTCCTTTATCATCTGATTCCTAACCAAATTTTACCTTAAGATCACCACTCAGGATTAAATCTCATTGCACTCCATAAAATGCCCCATTTTTATCTTTTTTAACTTCTTCTTCATGCTCTTCTCCCGCTTTACGGATCATGGCAACGACTTCATTCAGTTTATAGTAAGTGGCAAATATTTGAACGACATCGAACCGAAGATTAACTCCTATTAGTGGGCTTGCTGTTATTTCACTGTTAAACTTATAGAATAGATTTGTACCAAGGACGGTTTTATTTCCCAATGTGGCGGTTAAAATTTTATCAGCGAATTCGTATTTTTTATTTATTAACGGCTTTCCTGAGCATTCGTCTGCTCTTATATAAATGGAGAAAAAGATGTAAAACTAATTGCAGGACTTTATTTTAAAAGCCTAAATGGAATGATAGAAGAACGAATACCAAATAAAATACACCTTGCATCCCATTATATAGATAATAAGAGCAAAACGTTTTTTCTACCCGAATATATGTTTAAGTATAATAATGAGTAAATCATGTATATTAGTTTACATCTTATATTTATCAGACTGCCATTAACATTGTTATAAAAAATTAGGATTCATGTGGTTTCAAACCATATGAATCCTATATAAATACTCCCACCAGCTTGACCGGACACTCTCAGGGCGTCACCGAAGGCGTGTCCCGCCCTAATGAAATCGGCTGATAATTCGCATTAAAACGTTTAGCCAGCCCCTCAAGTCGTTTATCTAGCGTCCAGAGCTTCGCTCCTGGTGTTATCATGGTCGATGCCAGCAACGTAATATCAACAAAGCCACATCCAAGCCCGTACAATTTTTTATTTTCAATGAATGCCATCACTTCAGCAATACTGGCGTGATGACTATGTGGTAACAGACCTAGATCACCAAGCGTTCGCTGTCTTGGCGCTGGAGGGGTTCCACAGGCTATCTCAGCCAGTATCATCGGGTGAATTAGAACCAGATCCCAGTTCAGCAACTGAACCAATCCGTCATTCCTGTTTTTGAAGTGGTCAACCCAAACGGACGTATCAACCAAAACAGTCATTATGAGGATGGCTCCTCATGGCGGCGGGGAACCATCTGCATTTCAGGCGATGAACCGCCGAGCGCAGCCAATCTTTTTGCCGCCTGCACACGAACAAACGTTTTCACAGCTTCCCGGAAAATATCGGCTTTATCCATGCCAGGCTCGGCCATTTCTAACGCCTGAGCATATAATGTATCATCAATCGTAACGGTAGTTCGCATAATATTACCTCATTGATTCATATATTGATGCTAATATACATCAAAAATAGAATCAAAACAATTCGACCTATCCCTGCCCGTATGGGTTCCTCATCGTCCTGAATGATAATATTTGGGGACGTATTCACCCGTAATGATGTTCGCCATAAGCGGCTAAATAGTGATAAATCCCAATAACACGTTAATTGAAAAATGGCCCATATTCATGGGCCATTTTGTTAATAAAACTATCAGACTAGTTTAGATTTTCCATTAATGGTATCAGACCAAGCCGTTATAACGGTTGATTTCGATTTACTGTCCAGCGAATCAATCAAGCTGCTGTCTCCCATATTAGGTGCGAATCCACTCATAGCCTGCACCAGGGAATCAACGGCATTGGCAGAGAGTGCTGTATATTCACGCTCGCCCTGTGCATCTTTATCTCCCATTTGGGTGACGATATCCGCTCGGTTGCCATTGAAATAGTCATTGAACGTTACAGAACCCATTGCCTCAAATTCCCCTTGTGCAGAGGTATCTTTGACATTACGCTGGGTCAACAGAACCAAATCGTAACCGCTGCGTTGGAACCACAGGTTTTGCCAATTGATATCGTTGAAAATAATCTTGTCGCCTTGCTTGATATCTTCAACCACGTTATCAATCACATCACCACTGACCACAAAGCTATTCACGCCCGTGCCACCCTTGAAGCGGTTTTGGTATCCACCCAATACCAGCAGATCATCACCATCGCCACCGTTAAGCTGGCTGAACTTAGAGACCACATCGGCAATCAGGTGATCACTACCTGTACCCCCATTGATAACAGCGTGATAACCCATTAATTTGATGGCATTGTTACCTTCCTTGCCATCGACTCGGTTATTGTTGCCGAATACCGTCGCAAAGTCGTTACCTTTACCCAAATCAACCTGATTATTATTGCCAATGGCGACAACGTAATCCTGATCTTCCCCTGCATCAATGCGGTTAAAGTTGCCGGAAGCCACGATATAATCACGTCCCTTGCCGCCATCAATCACGCCACCTTCACCAAAGGCAAAGACCTGATCATCGCCATCTCCCATGTAGGCGTAGTTAATCCGTCCAGCCAATACAGCCACATCATTGCCTGCACCACCAAACATCATGTTTTCACGCCCCATCATGACACCGACATCATTACCCTGGCCTCCTGTGAAAATATTCGAGGTGCCTACGGAATAGAAAACGTCATCACCACGGCCGCCCCAGAAGTTATTGTTATCTCCCAGATACGCACCGAGATCTTTACCGTCACCACCCCAGTTAAAGTTGTAGTTACCCAGAGAAACGTGGATGTCACCATCCCCTTGCAGATGACCGCTATTACGCAGGAAGTCGAAGGTTTTATCCTGCATGTTGAGTAAGTCGGCAGTCAGGTTCTCTTTTAAGTTAGTGACCAGCGATTTCATCTCGGCCTGCTTATCCTGGTTGAACAGCGTTGCAAACAGGTTTGGCAGGTTCAGGGACGTCAGCCCAAAGGCGCGATCTGCCTGTGTCGTTTCTGGTGCTGATGCATCCCCTTTACTGATGGAAACACGCCCTTCCTGATTTTCATCAGGTGCTTTGGCTTTCAGGCCGTGGCTTTCAGCAAAAGATTTCACGCCATCAGCTCCCATATTCAGGCCGGCTTTCAGGCTATCCAGTAATTTTTCTGGATCAGTGAAGGCGTTCAGTTGATCGCCACTGAATTCACCGATGATTTCCAGCATTTCACGCAAAATAGCGACACCATCAACAGACTGACTAGAGCGAGAAACAATACCGCCTTTCGGGGTATAATCCACACCAAAGATATCCGCCAGCGTGGTATCCGCACTAACCCCCGCCAGATTCCCCAGCAATTTGTTTTTGATCTGACGTGGCAAGTCCGTTGGGCTAAAGGTAAACGTGGTTTTTGCCACACCCGTTGAGGTATATTCCTGCGTCATTAGACCAAACAGTGAACCCATATTGGTATCCAGAATCGACTGGATGTTGTCACCAAACATAAAGTTCCAGTTACCCGTCGTAACCTGAATATCCGCACCTTGTCCACCCACGGCAAAGTTGAAGGCTAGTTTTTCATTCGCTTGACGGAATTTATCCGCCCGACTGATTTTACCCATTTCCGGGGTATTGCCATTTCCACTCAACCATTGGTTGTATTTCTTGTTCAGCGTGCTTTCGAGATCATTTTTCAGGCCACGGCTGCTACGTTCATTTTGTGAGTCGAGATCAGTCAACGTCTTATAATCCACACTACTGGTCAAATCGAGACCGGACAGATCACTGACATATTTCTTCGCACTTTCCAATGTCCATTGCTGGTTTTGTGTCGCCAGCCAATCTGGTGAATCAAACGAGCCGGCAATGTTTTGCAATACACCAGAAATACGGGCTGCACCATCAAATGGGTTAACCAACGGTGGGGTTGGAATGGATTTTTCCAACATAACGATGAGATCATTACTGCGTCCCATGTTGAAACTGATGTTGCGGTTGCCGATAAACAGTTGTGCACCCTCAAGTGCCTGATAACCGGCAATATCAATACTGTGCTTGCTGTCACCATTGCCAATGTGAACCATCACATTGTTATCACCAAAGGCCAGAGACTTAAAGCCACCTGTACCAACCTTGATGCCTACGTTGGTCGTGCCCCAGTTAATTGCCGTAAACTCACCATCACCCGCCTGTACCTGAATATTGCCGGAATAACTCAGTTGGTTATTGGATGATGCCGCCGCTGAATGGTTATCCGCCGCATCGCGTTGTTTCGGTGCATGGAATGTCTCGGCATTATCGGCAATCGCACCTTGCGCTTTTGCATCTACACCTGCCTGCCCCACGCGGGACAAATTGATGTCATTTTCAGCAATACCAAAGCGGATTCGTTCGGAGTGACTTTCCACTTCACCGTTGTCATTCCATCCCAGCACCAGCTTATTATCCATCAGCTTGTGAACCCACTGTTCTTGCGCATCTTTTGTGTATTTGCGGCCAATACTGTCTACCGCAACTGCACTGCTGCGAGCCGATACTGTGGTTCGGATACCCTGCTCATCCAGTGCCGAAATAAAGCGGCGAGCAAAACCATCTCGTTTGTCATCACCGATCAAGGAGCAACTGACAAGGCTGATATGATCAGGCATACCAACAGGTTTGAAATCGGTACTGAACTGTTTCAGCCTTAAGGCCAGTTCATCGGCACTATAACCGCTGACACGTGTGTGGTTTTGTAGCGATTTTTCACGCCCATGCCCCACAATCTGCCAGCGTAATTTGCCGGATTGTAATTTATCGGACAAGACAGCGGGATCACCATACACCACACGGTATTGGCCATTGCTGTCGAGCTGAACAATCACAGTGGAATCTGGGTGCTTACCGGCCAAATTCGCGGCAGCTTGCGCAACAATCGGATCATTTTCAGTCTGGATAATAATCTGACCAGCAAAGCGGCTGGCGCTACTTTCAGGCTGGGATTTGACCACAATATTTTCCCAGGCATTGACATCCTGGTTATTCACGTGAATATGACTTTCCAGCGAGTCATCACCTAACGGTTTTTTCACACTATGAGTTGCATCAATTTCTGCCGGTTTCTTGATTGGGGTATCGTCAAACACAGGCAGTTCTAAGATGTCTCGCATCGTGAAGTTCTCAGCCCATCTTGGACGATAAGTTGCCAGAACCTCACCATCCATGACGGCGACACGTTCGAAAACGCTTTCCCCTGCTGCATTCTTCGGCAACTTATAGCTTTGGGCCATGTTTAGATCGGATTCACCGAAGAAACGCGTCACGTAAGCGCCAAACTTCTCCGCCGACGAGAATTCAATAATTCCCACATTGGGATCATAGAAACCATAAACACGATTTTCACCACTGCCTTTCGCCCACGCCGCCATAGCATGGTCTGGGCCATCCAGCTCAAGCAACACTGGCTGACCTTCTGGATTGCCAGCAGTAATTTTCTGGACGACGCCATCGACTGTCAGTGCTTTCGTGTCTTCCAGTTTCTCTTTCCACACTTTCATGGATGTCGCTGACATTGGGTTCTTAGCATGGAGTGCGGCCAAAGATCCCAACAGTTTATTTGCGTTGGCGTGTTCAGCGGCAGAATACCGTTCTGGGTTGTTAAGTACCGCTGCCGCAGAATACATTTTCTCCAGCAATTGACGGGCAACCCCCTCCTGTCCCTCATTTTCAAGTTGTTTCGCAACCAGAACTAGTTTCGACAACGGATCACAACGTCCGCCAAAACCATCATTTGACAGATTCAGCAATAACAATTGGGGTGCCAGTTGTTCACTCGCTTTAGTGTCAGCAATGCCGGTTGAAGCGACATCACGGAACAACCGATTGTATTTTTCAGCTCTTGGCTGGAAGGTGATTTTCAAGGCGCGGCTTTCAATTTCCCAAGCCAAAGCGCCTTTCTGTTCCAGGCTCCAGTTACCCTTAACCAGCAAATCCACCAGTTGTTTGATATTCATGTTTGGACGGAAACCATCCACGATCTGTTCTGCATGGCCTTGTTTGTAACCCGCCAGAAAATCTTCGGTTGTACGAATATCTGTCAGCTTCTTCCCTGGGCCGGCTGGCTGTGGTTTTATTGCTTCACCGTAACGTTTAAGGTCGTTATCAATACCTTTGAGTACTTCTGGTTCGTCAGGCTGAGGTTTCGCATCAAACAAGTTCGTGACAATCTGCTTGGCATACAGATTCATCAAACGACTGCTCTCTTCATGACCATAGGAAGTCAGTTCGCCTGATACCTGATAACCCTCGACCAGCAGTTTGCTACGCAGTTTTTCCCCTTCTTTGCCCAACCCTTCATTATCGGACAATAGCATGATTGGCGTCTGTTTCGAGATACCTTGCAGGTTTTTCTCCACCGAGAACTGGCCATTAAAAAATTTGGCTACTCCTGCTGTGAAGCCCGCAGGGTTCCACATTTCATGGGCGGTAATCGCTTTGGTCATACTTGGCATTGGCCTGTCAAGCAACAAACCAGAGACGGCTTGTCCGTTGCGCTCGGCATAACGGGCAAGATCTGCCGCAACAGCCCCACCCATAGAATAACCATGAATGATGATATTTTCGGGCTTGATGCCACGGTCATTAACTAAATATTTGAACATGGTACGGGCATCCTGATAGAGCCCTTTTTCGCTTGGATGACCATCACTGGAGCCGTAACCCCGCATGTTCACCGCCAGCATATCAACACCCTGTTTTTGGTAATGGATTTGGATAGTACTGGACTGATCTTCCGCAGATGAACCGGTACCGTGGATGAAAAGAACGACTTTTTTGGCCGAGTCAGGTTCATTCTGATCGGTTTGATCGCCACTATGGTAATAACCAGTTAGGCGTCCAGCTTCACCCTGTAGCGTGATTTTATTCGCTGCGCCTTTCGTCACAGCCTCATCTAATATTAATTGAGTGCCATAATCGACTTCACGACGCTGTTCTCTGGCGCCGAAAAGCTGATTGTTCATGAGACGCGTTATTGGATTGGCGGGGTCACTGTCACGCAGTGGTGTGCCATCGTGATCAATAGCCACTTTTTCCAGCACGTCATCTTTCTTATCGGCATGATCCAAAACTTCCAGCTCGCCACTGACAACGCGATTTGGATCATGCAGGATTTTTTCCCCCTGCGCTTCCTGCAATGCCTGGGCAAAGTTGAATAGTTCGGTTGGCGTCCAGACACCAAATTTTGGTCGCCATGTATGACCGATAACGTTATCAGCACCTCCCGCCTTAAGCACTCTGGCAACAATGCTTGAACAGTTTTTTGTCAGAAGTTGATAACGCGTATCTGGTTTTTCGCTGATTTTCCGCCATTCTTCCCGCATTGCGGCCGTATCCAATCCAGCCAGATTGATGCGGAATACTCGCCCATCATCGCCATCACTGGCCTTGAAATCCCGAATATCGTCTAGAAGATGGTCTTGTTTTCGTTCAATAAACTTCTGGATAACATTGGCAACGCGTTTTTTTGTTAATTCAGGGGGTTGCGTGGCAGCCTTGCGCAGAACCTCAGCAAATTGTTTGCCCATTTCAAATACATCCACACCACCCTCTTCCAATTTTCTGAGGAATGGTCGAGCAAACACTTCTGGTATGCCGTAACTGCCCAGCAAGCGAGGATTTTCCAGTAAAGTAGTGGCAAGCTCTTCGCTGGTATCCGCGAATGTTTTATCAACGCCTTTCGCAACCTGAAGTTCTTCATCAAGCTGCTTGTAGACAACATACTGCATACCAAAGTTATCTTGTTCTTCAGAATCAACATCCAGTCCCAGGGTTTGATTCTGGGTTGCAGATTGACTCAAATCACGCCAGCGTACATGAGAAAAATTATTTAAGATATGAGCAGGATCAGAAGACTTACCCCATTTCGGCCACCAACTGACGTAATTTTTCTGATTGAATTCATTGGCATTTTCTGTGATCTGGATACGCCCTTGGCCAATCTGCAAGGCAGCATGTCCCAATTGGCTGTGATCACTTGGTTTCCAGACAAACAACGTTGCGCTCACCGGAGACAGTTGTTGTTCCACCGCCTGATGTATCTTTCTCAAGCCTGAGATATCAATCCCCTTGCCATCTTTCGACAATTCATGGGGTTGCAGGGTTGCAAAGGCGTTTTCTGCTACTGACTGACCATATTCATTGCTCACAGCCGCCTTGATCTGTTCAACCGCTTTTTCTGCACTCTCCGTTTTCATCGCAATCTGGATATTGGATTTACCGCGGGTAACAAAATTCCCTTGTTCATCAATATAAAGATGCTTGGAGTCTTTGAGGTTAGCATTACCCAGTTTGTTATAGAGATCGCTAAAACTACCTTTACCTGAACTTTCGACGGTCGGTTCAGCCAATGTCAGCGACTCTTCTATCCGCACATTGATCTGTGACAGCAAGTTTTTCAACGCCGGGGTACGTTCTGAATCAGGGTGCCCTAACAGATAACTTTCAACCTGATGACGCAAATGTGCCAGTTTTTCCACTGCTTCCAGTTCATAATCCTGGCTGTCTTGCAGAGTATTTTCATAGCTTTTTAATGCTTCCAGGACATTACGATAACTGTCGCCCAGAATTTTGCCCTTAACATAGGCCGCTTCCTGTAACTTCGTTGCAGACATCAGGTCAGTTTGCGGTTTATAACGCCAGCTACCCTCCGCTTTTTCAGCGATAATGCGAGTACGTCCGTGTTCGTGGGAAACAATGCGATCTTTCACCAAATGCAATTCATCAGGCAATTGGTCGTAATGGTTATAGTTGGCGAGAATAAAACGCTCAACAGATTTAATCTGAGCGGAATCTTTTGGATTTTCCAACATGATAGTTTTGAAGCTATCACTGTTCTTACCCGGCCAAGGGCGGACTTCAAAACCCTCACCCTCAGCTTCACTCACCAACAAATTGCGTTCTGCACGCAAGCCATAGAATGGTAAGGCTTGATTCAGCAGGTTATCAATGGCACTGGTTTTGATATCCAAATCAACCAATGTATACGGTTTATATTTGTCAGGGTCCAATGCAAGCAGCCTTTCCTGCTCTGCAAAGCTGAGAGAATTAAAACGCACTTTTACAGTCACACCGGCTTCAGTCAATCTGCGGCCAAGGGATTCAGGTGACGCGCCTTTATACTCTTCATCAGCTTTATCCAACAGGCGAATTTCCCCGATCAGGCCCTCACGCTGTAATTGACGCAACACAGGTAATTCAACATTCCAGAAATAGTTGCCAAGAGGCAATCCGCCTTCCGAAATGAGATAAACATCGTTACGTGAGCCAGTTGCATAGAGGGAACTCCAGAATCCGGTATTGCTGCGTGCAGAAGCCAAAATGGACGATTTCACCGTTTCCTTTTCCGCAATCCCACTAGGCGATAAGCTAGTCCAATTCATCAGCATTCTGTTCAGGGCAATAGCAAACTCGTTACCTTTGACATCAATATCGTAAACCACCTTCTTGCCATCAGTCTGTATTGCATCAAGAATTTCACGGGATTTCTCAAGCCCCTTAGGCCCCTTGCCAGACCAAAAGGTAACAATACTGTTATCACCATGTACAGGCTCGAAACTATAACCATAGCTTTCCAGTTTCGAAACGAATTCAACGCGCTTGTCCCAGTCGTAATCAATGGTGGCATCAACAAAGAGTCTTACCAGTGAAGGGAACTGGTCTTTCGGTATAATCGTATTCTTTATTTTTTTAAATAATTTTTTCAGTGAAGCGATCTGGGCTTTCGATAGATTACTCGTATCCCCTAACTGTGGATCAATAATATAGGCGACCATTTTCTGTCTGAGGTCATCCGGTATATCTGCATCCACGCGATCAAACCCCGGCACGGGAATATATTTTTCCTTTTCCGGGGCAAGTTTGTTGTCTTTATCTAACCAACGGTAAACATTGGCGACTTTTTGTGCCTTGCTTGCAACAGAATAACCAGTTTCAACCGGAGCCACCGAATCTTGCTGGGCATGTTCTTCACCCAGCGCTTTCAGGCCACTGAGATCCAATCCCGAAATTCTCGGAGTATCCCTGATCCATTCAGTCACCACGGCAGAAGGTTGGCTAATCACCTGATTATCTGACGTTTCGCCATGAACAGACGTTAACACTTTTTTGGCACGTATCCCTGCATTGATCTGCAAGCGGTTTAAGGCAGCTTTGGCATTATCAAGTTCGCTCAGATCCTTATCCAGCTCTTGTAATTGCTCACTGAATCGACCATCAGCCTGAACAGTCGAATTGGCATTGATATTACTCTTGGATTTTTCTGCTTGTTCAATGTTTTCAGAGTAATTAGCGTTATAAGTTTTACCGGACAGACCACTGCCTGTTGCGCCTGTACGAGCCGGTTTATGGCTGTTATCCAGTTTTGAACCCTTGGCATCATGTTGCACTTGCGCAGTTTTATTGTCTGCCGCAGAGACTTCATGCTGACCATGCTGCTCTGCTTGTTGTACGGCCAGATTACCCACATGTTCTGCCCGCTTAGCTTTTAGCTCACGATCAAGGGCTTCTTTCTTCCTGTTTCTAGCCTGAATGAGCGCGTCTTCAATATCTTGCTCAGCATCTTGTTGATTTTGCTCAGCCTTAAGTGCACCCATTTCTGATTTAGCGACAGCATCTTTAGTATCGCCCAAACGCGCTGCTATCACTTCCTGGATATTATCCAATTGATTCTGCGCAGTTTCACCAGACTGATTCAATTCGGTTTGAATACGCTGCTGTAAACCAGCCGCGAACTGATCACGCCATTGTTGGCCTGATTCACCATGATGGCTGGCATGGATATCCAGTGTTTCCAGCCCCTTAACCTGCGCCAGCATCTCATCTGTCACCGCCTGCGCTTCTTCTTTGATGGCATTACTCTGGCTCTGCCCGTTAGCGTTCAGGGCATCCAGATCTGTCGCTTCCAGTTGTGACTGGGTGCCAGCAATCGCTGCAAGTTGCTTATCTTTTTCCTGAGCCAAACGTTGGCTATCGGCTTCTGCTGTGTCCTTGTCCTGCAAGGCATTGTGTGCCGCTTTATCCTGTTTCACATGGTCAGCAACCCCACTGTCTTTCAGTTCAGCAGTTGCAACTACATTATCCAGCACATAACCAAAACCATCATTTAAGCCAATTCCAGAAAATGCCAGCCGGTTACTTCCCGCATTGGCGGTTAAGGTCAGTATTTTGTTTTGCCACTCACTGTCACCATTGGAGGCTGCAAAAACAACCTTGCCATTCCACCACACTTCCAGCCCATTATCCGCAGAGCTGTCAGCACGCCTTGCAAAATCGAACTTAACCGTAATTTCTTCACCCGCCGTTAAGTTCTGGATATCCTGATAGATATTTGTGTTACCACTGACATCAAGTTCACTGACCCGCTTACCATGCCCTTCATCACTCAATCCATATGCCTTGGCTGAATGGTTAGCTTCAATGCCATTGGTGGATTTCCATCCCACAACACCTTGTTCAAAATCACCATTGACGATTAAATTGGGTGGTCGATTCGGGTTCAGATATTTTTTACTGCCAAGTGTCTTATCGATCCCTGCAATATCTGGGGTATCTACACCGGTCACAGCCCCTTTCAAATCTTTTGCCAAATCTGATGAGATTTCATTAACTTCGGTCAGTTTGAAACCATTTAAGGAAGAAACCTCCGGCAGGTCAATGGCGCCTCGCCCTTTATGGGTTCCTGATGTCGTGGCTTCATCGCCATTCACCAGATAATTGATGCCCTGACTGCCCGCGTGACCCAGTACGGTTTGTTTGAGATTGTCAAACAGTGCATTCAGTTTATTGCTCTGGGTATTGCTTTCCGCCACCGCAAGGCTATAAAAATCACCATTACCCACCTGAATTGCCACGTTGTTACGCGCATAAGAAGCGTTAACGTTCAGGCCATCACCCACACGGATATTGGCATTGCCCTTGCCCTTCATGACGGAAACATTCAGACCGTCACCCACACGGGTATTGACGTTGAATTTACCCCAAGCCACATTGACGGAAACCCCATCGCCGACTTTGGTATTGATGTTCAGGTCGCCATGAACCGCAGTCACGCTAAGGCCATTCCCCACTGTGGTGGTGATATTGCCCTTACCTTTGGCCGCCGTAACTTGCATACCATCACCCACTTTGGTGACGACATTGCCCTGGCTCCATAACACATTGAAGCTATCCCCATGCCCGATTTGGGTGACGATATTAGCCTCACCCTTAGCGAGTACAACGTTACGACCATCACCGACTTTGGTGATGACATTAGCCTTGCCCCACGCACCGGTATAGTCATCACCGTTGCCAACATGGGTGACGATATTGGCTTGCCCTTGGACAACGGTCACTTCCTGACCATCGCCGATCTTAGTAATGATATTTGCATCACCTTTGGCAAAGTTATAGCGATCGCCGTGACCAGCCTGAGTCAAGATATTGGCTTTACCCCAGGCGGCATTGATGCCCAACCCATCACCCACTTTAGTGATGATATTGCCTTCCCCTTTGGCAAATCCGACCGTTGTGCCGTCACCAACATGGGTCATGATATTGCCGATTTTAGAAACCAGCAGGCCGACCGCACTTCCATCACCGACTTTGGTCAGGATATTGCCTTTGCCCATCAACACGGCTGCCGTTGTGCTATTGCCTTCCTGATTAACATGGGTCACCACATTGGCTTCAGAAGCGGCCACAACGCCCATAAAATCATTGCCGACTTTTGTCACAATGTTGGCTTTGCCTAATGCCAATACACCGGTTAAACCATCACCGACATGGGTCATAATATTGGCTTCGCCAAACATGGCGGCCAATGTTGTGCCATCACCCACTTTGGTCATGATGTTGGCTTTACCCGCAAACAAACCAATGCTGGTGCCGTCTCCGACATGGGTATAAATGTTGGCGTTACCCACCATCAATGCTGCGGTCAGATCATCCCCCACTTTGGTCAGCACGTTTGCTCCACCAATCATGGCCGCAAAAGTGGAACCATCACCAATCTGGGTAAAGATATTGCCTTTACCAATCATGGCAGACAGGGCATCGCCATCGCCAACTTTGGTCGCAATATTGCCTTTGGCGATCATCAAAGCAACACTCTTGCCATCACCAACGTGGGTGTATACGTTGCCTAATGCCAGCATCAAGGCCAGTGCATCGCCATCGCCAACTTTCGTGAAGATATTGACTTTCCCGCCCATCAACGCCCAGGCATTGCCTTCACCCACATGAGTGAAAATATTGCCTGCACCAATCATCGCCGCAATGGTTGTACCATCACCCACTTTGGTGAAAATATTACCCAGCGCACCCATCACACCCAGCGTTTGCCCATCACCAACATGGGTCAAAACGTTACCCAGACCTAACATAATGCCGGTCGTATCACCCTGGCCAACTTTGGTCAGGATATTGGCTCCACCCAACATAACACCGGTCGTTTTGCCATCCCCCATATGGGTCAGGACATTACCGCCACCGCCCATGACGGCCTGGACATTACCTTTGCCCTTTTTCGTCAGGATATTGGCACCGCCCAACGCAATTGCCGATGTATTTGCAGAACTGGAATCCGACGCTTCATTATGGCTAATATGGGTAATAATATTGGCTCCACCTAGCATGGAAGATTCCAAATCACCTTCACCGACTTTGGTCAGAATATTAGTGCCACCCGCCAGTATTGATGCGACATTACCGTTCCCCATCTTGGTCAGAACATTGGCACCGCCAATGCCCGTCCAGAACGCATCACCATGACCGATTTGGGTATGGGTATTGAAACCACCGCCCATTGCAACGCGACTGTTGCCGTTACCTTTGTGAATAGAGATATTGCCAACCGCCAGAAGGTGAGCAAGATAGCGGCCATCGCCAACGCGAACCAACACGTTTGCTGCCCCACCCGCATTGACATGCATCTCGCCGCTCCGGCTTTGGTGCAGCAATACGTTGGCAATGCCAGCACCGTCAAAGTCCAGGTTACCTTCTTTGCCTTTTTTGATGATGATGTTTGCGCCACCACCACCTGCGAAGGTGGTATCACCGAATTCAGAGCTATGTTCAATTACGTTCGCAATGCCCGCACCTTTGAAGCTGACATTGCCACGAGTCACGTTGGATTTGATGAGGTTGCCACCACCGGCACCAACATAATAAATATTACCGGAACTGTCATTACTGCCAGTTGCTGAGTTGAACAGTTCAAGATCACTATATTCATGCATATCAGGCACACGACTGGAGGTTGTGCGCACAGTATTAACGCTGTAATGCAGATCACTTAGTGAGTAGCTACCGGTTCCCATATAGTGGTAACCATTGGCAAGAGAGATATCGGTGTTCGCCAGATTAGCGGTATGGTTGCCTTCTTTATACCAAGGGCGAGCGATATATCGCAGCACGCCTGTATTAGGATCATTCTTTAGTTCAACTACCACGACCTTGGTATATTCGCCAAGTTGCTTACCATAAATATAGGTGTTCGGCATCCGGTTGGATTTGACGGCTTTTACATCAACGGTGGTTCCATCACGATAAATAGCATAACCGCCCATTTTGGCATCAGACAAAGTAATATCTGCTGCGTTAATCTGGACACCATTACCATAATCTACCCATTGGTTTTCTGTCAGCTTTTTCTCAACCGCATGGATCGTGATCGGTTTCTGTTGTTCAACGATCAGGTTTGACAACGTGTATGCGCCGTCTTCATCGACTGAATTAAAACCACCTTGATCTGAAATATCTTGTTTTTCCAGCCCCTTGAGATGTTTCCCCGCTTTAAACCAGGCAGTCGAAATGTACCTCAATTTGCCTGTTTCGGGATCATTGCGCAGTTGAACCTTGTTGATTTTAGTGTAAGTACCATCCTCAAACGCAAACAGGTAAGTGTTTGGCTCCCGCGCCGATTTAACTCCTGTCACCTGATGGGAGTTGCCAATCCATGCGCCACTCATGGTTGCCGTTGTCAGCACAACCTCTTCAGCTTTGGCGTATTCCATCCCTTCGCTGCTGAAATCATTGGCGGCTCCTTTGCGGATAATTTCGTTATAAGCACCGCCACCTGTAAAATTGATATTACCGTGCGCAACATCAGAGTAAATGCGGTTATAACCGCCTACGCCTTCAAACCGGATATTCCCACGAGTTTCAGAGTAGGTATCAGTCGCCTGACGTATACGCTCGATACGGTTATAAGCCGCACCACCACTGTACGTAATATCACCGTCCTTGCCCGTGTGCGTTATCGATACCCCACCAGCAACACCAGAAAATTCAATATTTCCGTCATTATCTTTGTCAATTTCTGCGTAGCCTGCTCCTCCTTTGACCGTCAGGTTTCCAGTGGTGTCAATAATCTTAAGATAGGCGGCTCCTCCTACAACGGTATCATGTCCAGATCCCGTATACACCGTAGCCCCAATCGATCCCACTGTAATATGGTCATTGCCGCCGTAAGCATATATATTTCCGCCAAATCCAATGGCCTTAATGCTGTTATCACCATCATCGGCGAAGTAATTCCCCGTAACGAAGTATTCAACACTTCTCCAAAATGGTTTTCCCATATATCAATCTCTGAGTAAAAGTTAAATCGAAAACCACTGTACCCGACGGATACAGCGGTTATTTGGCACATCCAGCATTCCCCTGACTGTGCAGGCTTTTTGCCCTTTCCATGCGGCGAAGACACGCCGGCGCAGATCGCAGGCAATGTCACGCGCATGTCCGAAAGGCGCAATCATTTCTGGAAAAAAAATATGCTGGCCGGAACGCCAATCTTCCTGTGAAATTTCCCGTTCACCGGCAAGAATGGCATCCCGACTGCTGTCAGACAAAAAAGCCCAATTACAAAAAGCAACTGGGCGTTGATGTTTATCTTCGTAATAGCAAAACTGATTGAGCTGGAATGATGGCAAAATACGTTGTTGCCATTCAGCAACTAAATAACGTTGGTGCAAGGGGGAATGCTGACAAAGCAACATCACCCCACCCATCATTGCCTGTATTTCATGCGCACTCAGTGTTGCTGAATGATGTGTGATCACCATAAGTTAGCAACTGCCTGATAAAATTTTGCTGATACTATTTTGTGGTTTCAGAATTGCGTGTTGAACGCTTTTTCGGCTCTGTAGCGGCAGCTTCCGTCGGTTTTTCACTTTCGTTGATCTCAGGCATCGGTAAAAAACCTGCGGCAATCAGTTTATTGATTTCGGCTTCCATTCTTGGGTCTTCAAGCATACTTTTGACCATGGAAACCATATACATAAAACCAGAGGCAGGCATATGGATCACTTGTTTTAACTGCAATTCCTGATCATTTTCCGCCAGCGTACCCTTCGCCATTTGATTAGGCTCCTGGCCGACAAAATAAAGAGAAAATACGCCTTTGTTATAATTAACGCTTGAGATGGTTTGAACAAATTTTTCAGACATAGCATTATCCATTAAATAATTATTAATTTGATGTTAATATTGCATTAAATTAATATGATTAAATCATAAATGAACCCATATACATGATGGCTTCATTTATGATTTAACCTGATGACTACGGCTCATCAAAGTCAGTTAAAGCCATTTATATTTCCCTTATTTTTCAATCGCTATTTTTGAAAAACTGATCATTTTGAAAGAACTATACACATTAAACTTCAAGTTGAAATTTATAATACGATATGAAACCTGATTTCTCCCCCCGCGAAGCGGGGGAGAAATCACACGCATCTTGAAGTTAGATTGGTATATTCAAAATACAAAATAGCAAGTAAAGTATGGGCCGATTTAAGTATGACTCTATCATCAGATGGTTTACTGACAATGCATTACTAACTATCGTTTGCCAACGACTTTGGATAAAGATATAACTATTTATTGGCTAAAATCAACATATAAATAGCGCATGTCTATTCAGACTCTGCATTTTATTCTAATTACTGGCATTTACAGACTCTTTGATAGCAGATAATATTTTTTATTGATTTGTTAAAATAAGTTAATATATTAACATTTCGAGCACTTTTAGGTTATCTGTTTATATCAAAAATGTGATTTTTTATTTAAAAAAGATTTAACTTAATGAATGAAATAGAAAAAACAATAATATCATTAATTAATTTAATAATAATGATATCTAATAGAGATCATACGTCCATATCAAATAAAACCTTAAATGATGGTGATGATTATATTTCTACTCTCAAGCAGCTACAAAAAGAATGTAATATTAAAATCAAAAATAAATACTCTATAAATAAGAAGTTAAGTGCCATATCTTTGCCAGCCATTTTGTTTAATAATGATGGACAACCTTTCATTCTGGCGAAATATGATGAACAGCGGGTTTTAATTCAAAAACCTTATCAAGATACACCGGAGATATTAGGTAAAGAAGAATTTATCAATCTATGGAGTGGCAAGTGGATAAAAATAACACAAAAAAGCAACCAATTTAATATCCGCTGGTTTATTCCTGAATTTGTCAGACAAAAGAAGGATCTGACGGAGATACTCCTGTTCTCCTTTGTTCTACAGATCCTTGCGCTTATCTCTCCTCTGGTCGTGCAAGTTGTCATGGATAAAGTGCTTGTGCACCAGGCGCTTTCCACATTGGATGTGCTGATTTTTGGGCTGGTGGCGGCCGGACTGGTTGAAATCATTCTGCGTGGATTGCGTGAATATCAGTATGCCCACACCGCCAACCGGATTGATATCAAACTGGGGTTGAAGCTGGTTAACCACCTGTTTGGCTTGCCATTGCTGTTTTTTAAATCTCGTCAAGTGGGCGCAATTGTGACACGAGTACGGGAATTGGAAACAGTTCGCGAGTTTTTAACCGGCTCTATGTTCACCTTGTGTATCGACGTTTTGTTCATGTTCGTCTTTATTTATGTCATGAGCTTATTGTCCGGTATGCTGACGCTGATCTTCTTGCTTACCCTGCCCTGCTATGCCCTGCTGGCCTGGTGGGTGACACCGAAAATCGAAAAAGCGGTGGAAAAACAGTTCACCCATGCCGCAATAAATACCTCTTTCCTGACCGAAACCGTTGCCGGTGCCGAGACGCTAAAAAGCCTTGCCGCTGAACCCCGCTTTATTCGCCGCTGGGATAGCCAGACCGAAAAGATGGTCAGCACCAGTTATGATGTACAGCAATGGGATAATCGCTCCGGTCATCTGGTAATGGTGCTACAAAAAGTCACCAGTGCCATCATTATCTGGCTGGGTGCTTCGGAAGTGCTTTCCCTGCACATGACCATTGGTCAACTGATCGCCTTCAACATGATGGTCAGCCACACCCAGCAACCTCTGGCTAAGTTAGTGCAACTGTGGGGACAATTTATCCGTTCACGCATTGCCATTGAGAAGCTGGGAGATATGCTGAATCTGCCAACAGAGCAGCAATCAGGTAACGAACAGGTGACCTTGCGTGGGGCAATCTCATTTTCTGATATCGTCTTTCGCTATCAACCCGATCTCCCCCCCACTATCAACCATTTCACCCTAGATATTCGGGCGGGGGAAACTGTAGGCGTTGTCGGCACCTCTGGTTCCGGGAAAAGTACCCTTGCACGTTTGCTGTTACGGCTTTATACCCCAGAAAGTGGGGCTATCACGCTGGATGGCGTTCCCTTGCAAAATTTCAATATTGAATCCATCAGGCAGCAGATCGGCATCGTTCTGCAAGAAAACTTTCTATTTAATAAAACGGTGTATGAGAATTTGTCTCAATCCTGCCCTGATGCCCCGTTATCCGCGATCATCGAAGCAGCGAAGCTGGCTGGGGCACATGATTTTATTCTCAGATTGCCAATGGGATATGACACGGTGATCGCAGAAGGAGGACAGTCGCTATCAGGCGGCCAGCGACAGCGTTTGGCTATAGCCAGAACCCTGCTGTCAGATCCCAAGATCCTGATCCTTGATGAAGCCACCAGTGCACTGGATGATGAATCACAAGCCATCATTCAATCTAACATGGCTGAGATTGCCCAAGGCAGAACCGTCATCACCATTGCACATCGTCTCTCTACAGTACGCCAATGTGACCGGATTATTGTATTACACCAAGGCCAAATCATCGAACAAGGTAGCCATGAACAGCTTCTGCAACAAGGCAAACACTATCGGAAACTTTGGCAGTTACAACAAGAGCTAAAACAGGAGGAGCCTGCCCATGTTTAAGGCTATCTTTCGGAAAGGAATCAAACCGTTACGTACTGCCAACCCGCATTACGATTTTTTGCCAACCCATTTGGCATTGTCACAACGTCCACCTTCGCCGTTCGCCCGTTATACGGCAATAACGCTAAGCATTAGCGTTTTGCTAGCCCTGCTATGGGCTTGTCTGGGGAAACTGGATGTACAGGCAACCGCAACCGGACGCTTGATAGGGTCTGGTCGTTCCCAAATCATTCAGGCTTATGAGCAGAGCCGCCTGATTGCTATCCATGTCAAAAATGGTCAGCATGTTGAGAAAGGCGCACCTCTGCTTACACTCAATACGCTGGGCGTCAATCAGGATATTGCCCGTTTAAGCGAGCAACGTGATTATTTGGTGGAAGAGGAAATCCGTTACCAGGCCCTGCTTGAAAAACAGGATCCCAAATCCCTGCCACTTTTCCAGCAACAATCCGCAGATAGACAGACAAGCATTCTGACGCATTACGCTCACGAAAAGCAGGAATTTGATTCAATCATTACCAGTATCCATACGGAAATGGCAGAGAACCTGACTTCCCAACAGGCACGAAACAGTGATATTCGCTCATTAACCAACTTGCGTGAAAATATCAACCAACGTTTACAGGCCAGAAAAACATTGAGCCAAAAGCAGGTCATCAGCAAAGTGGAATATCTGGAGCAAGAAAAGGAATTTCTGGAAACAGAAAGGCTGATCGCCCAACAAAAATCGGAACTCGATATTCTGATAACGAAGTACAAAAGCCTGGAAGAACGCTTAAAGGGCACCAAAATAAAAAAAGAGCGGGAATGGTTTGAGAAAAGAAAACAGGCAGAAATACAGTTGGCGTTAACGCATCAAGAAATTTCGAAAATGCAAGAGCGGGAAGAGCTTGAAGTTGTACGTTCTCCCGTAACCGGCACCGTTCAACAATTAGCTGTCCATACCCTCGGCGCGGTACTGCAACCTGCACAGAATTTGATGGTGATTGTTCCTGATGAACATGTGCAACTCGCTGAAATCCAGATTTTGAATAAAGATGTTGGTTTTGTCCGGCCTGGTCAGCATGTCACCGTCAAAGTCGATGCTTTCCCCTATACCCGCTATGGCACGATTGAGGGAGAGTTACTTAGCATTTCGCGGGATTCCACCACCGATGAACAGTTAGGCCTGGTTTTTCCTGCACAAATCAGCCTCAAACAGAACAATATTATGGTAGAGGGGAAACCTGTTGAAATCACGGCGGGTATGTCTATCGTTGCGGAAATCAAGACAGATCAGCGAAGAGTGATTGATTATCTGCTCAGCCCAATCCAGGAATATCAATCTGAAGCGTTGAGGGAAAAATAATCATGGCTGATACTTTTACCTTCACCTGTAATACAGATGCAGACCAAACAGACGACAATACAATCGGTGAAAATACAAACAATTATGCGCTGGATTGTATCGCCCATTTAGGGAAACAGTTCCACAAGGTGGCTTCTGTCGAACAATTACACCATATTCTGGGTGTGGACTCCCTGACACTGACAGATCCACAGCTACGTGAAGCGGCGGATGCCATTGGGTTACGCAGCAAATTTGAACGCCTGACACCGGATACCGCAGCCACATTACCTTTACCTGCATTGGTTGAATTGGATCAGCGCTGGTGGGTATTGTCAGAAATCCATCCTGATACATTTACGTTGTTCGATCCTGCCACCGAAAAATATGAAGTGCGTGCATTATTGCACGATGAAAAAACAAGTGGCAGCCAATCTAACCAATACAAGGTGCTACTGGTCGCAGATAAGTCCCTGACCAGGCAACAGGTTAAATTTGGACTAAGCTGGTTTTATCCCTCTATTTTCAGGCAAAAAAACCAGTTACGGGATATTTTCCTGTTTGCCATCGTGTTACAACTTTTTGCCCTGGCTGCCCCCTTGCTATTTGAAAATGTCATCGACAAGGTATTGGTTGGACGGAGCATTTCCAGCCTGCATGTATTAGGGATGGCGATGCTGGCACTGGCATTGGCAGAACCCCTGTATGGTTTTCTGCGCAATACCGTGTTTGGCCATACGGCCAGTCAAATCAATGCGGAACTCTCCGGCAAGTTGTACCGTCATCTCGTAGGATTGCCCTTACCCTATTTCAAACAACGGCAAACAGGGCAAATTATCGCCAGAGTTCGGGAAATGGCGCAGATCCGCCAGTTTTTGACCGGCTCTACCCTTATGCTGTTGCTTGACCTGATTTTCATCATTCTGTTTCTGGGCGTGATGTTCCACTACTCCTCCCTGTTGACATGGCTCGTCATCAGTTCGCTGGTTCTCTATTTCTTGCTCTGGATCGCCGTCGGCCCCATTATTCGGCGCAAGGTAGAAAAAGAGTATGAAGCCGATGCCAATGCCACCAGCTTCCTGACAGAAGCGGTTACGGGTATTGAAACCATCAAAACCACAGCGACAGAAAAACGCTTTTTGTCCCAATGGCAAAAGGTGTTGAGCCAGCAATTAATTCAACGCTTTACCGCCCAAAAAAGTGGGCTTGCAGCGGGGCAAGGGATTGAACTGATCCAAAAAGTGGTTGCTGCCTTGCTGTTGTGGTGGGGAGTCCGAAGCGTACTTGATGGAGATTTGTCCCCGGGTGAGTTAATTGCTTTTAATATGCTGGCAGGGCACGTTACCCAACCCATCCTAAGACTGGCGCAAGTCTGGCAAGACTTCCAGCACACCCTGATCGCCCTGCGGCGGGTGGGGGATATTCTTGATGAGCCAATGGAAAACAGTAAACAAGGGCTGGCAT
Organism: Xenorhabdus griffiniae; assembly: GCF_015163655.1. GTDB lineage: Bacteria > Pseudomonadota > Gammaproteobacteria > Enterobacterales > Enterobacteriaceae > Xenorhabdus > Xenorhabdus griffiniae. The sequence goes on from NZ_JADEUF010000002.1 coordinate 115,628, forward strand.
CAGCCCCCGAACTGGCAGGCCAGATTGAATTCCGCAATATACGCTTCCGCTATCATGCAGATACGCCAGAAGTGCTGGCAAATCTGTCATTGGAAATTAAGGCCGGAGAATTTATTGGTATTACAGGGCCATCGGGTTCCGGCAAAAGTACATTAACCCGCTTGTTACAGCGCCTATATGTGCCACAACACGGTCAGGTTTTGGTGGATGGAATGGATTTAGCGATTGCCGACCCAGTATCATTGCGCCGTAATATGAGTGTTGTTTTGCAGGAAAGCATTCTGTTTTCCGGCAGCATTGCAGACAATATCCGCCTGTGCAAACCCAATGCCAGTGATGAAGAGGTCTATCGGGCGGCAACCTTAGCGGGCGCGGTTGATTTCATTAACGCGTTCCCCCATAAATTTGCGCATCCGGTTGGCGAAAAAGGGGGGAATCTTTCTGGCGGACAACGGCAGCGCATCGCATTGGCAAGGGCGCTACTGAGTGATCCCAAGATCTTGATTCTGGATGAAGCCACGTCTGCACTGGATTATGAATCTGAAGCGGCCATCATGAGCAATATGGCTGAGATATGCCGAAACAGAACAGTAATCAGCATTGCTCACCGGCTAAATACTATCCGTCATGCCGATAAGATTTTCGTTTTGGATTTGGGAAAAATCGCTGAATCAGGTTCACATGATGCCTTAGTGCAGCAAGATGGCTTATATGCACAGCTTTGGTATCAACAAACTCAGTGATAATTGAAAATATGAGACTTGTTTCACCTCAGCGTTCATTTCATTATGAAACAAGTCTCTTTCCTTCTTTCAACTCAGAAAAGTAACATGAAAATTATCTAATAAATTTCTATCATCTTGGCTCATAGGCCATTATTTCTATAACATATTTTTAATACTATCAGTAATCATCTGCAGTTCTCTCTGTTGTGACATAAACTGAAACTCACTAAAACGTTTTCTAGATAATTCATAGCTTCTGGTTTCCTTGACCATTTGCATACATTTATCTGTATCAATCTGGCCTGCCCTAGAAAATATTTCTTCATAGATTCTATGTATGGTATCAATACTAAATTCTTGCTGCCCCAAGGCCTTACATAAGTCATTATTATTTAATGATTTTAAGTTATTAGTCGGAATACCATATGTTGAACAACCAGAAAGAATGGCTGCAGATAATAGTAATATTTTTTTCATAATTATTTGTGTGCTGTGTAAGAAGAAATGCGAGTATTCCTTTGTCTCCCTCAGAAAAACTATGTTAAATTCATTAACTCAGCTTGTAGGCACACACTCTGGTCTAACTGCCAAAATTGCTGGGTATGAAGACAATAACGAACGCTTTGCCGAATTTAACAATAAAGTCTGATCTCTTTCTCTGAAAAGGATATTCCGTGGCCGTCTACATTTAAAATATCGATTCTAAATGTAAATGTCATTTGAGCCATCCCAACAATCTCTCCTATCAACTAGTAGCGACACGCGCCCAGCTAAGGTATTATTGCCCGCTATATTATTGGTACACGCCCATTATCAATTGAATTTATGGCAAAAGAACAAACTGATCGCACCACACTGGATTTGTTCGCAGATGAACGCAGGCCTGGGCGACCTAAAACAAATCCACTGTCCAGGGATGAACAGCTTAGGATCAATAAACGCAACCAGTTGCGACGAGATAAAGTCAGAGGATTGCGTCGAGTGGAACTCAAACTTAATGAAGATGCCGTCGCAGCACTAAATCATCTGGCAAAACAGCGCAACATTAGCCGCAGTGAATTGATTGAACAAATGCTATTAGCCCAACTGACAGAAAAAAATCACCTTGCCGATTAACGGCTTTTATTAAACACAACGAAGCGGTGTCACCACACAAATCTGACAGATTTGTCATGGATGTTTGGTCAAAATAACGCTTTTCATGTTACTGAAACTGACATTTTTCTAGCTGATTTCAGCGTGATGTGTATAGATTTAATACACGGATAAAACAAGAGGTTAACCCATTTTATGGCAATAATAGGTATATTCTTCGGCAGTGATACAGGCAACACAGAGAACATCGCCAAAATGATCCAAGAAAAATTGGGCGGTGCTGATGTTGCTGAAGTCCACGATATTGCCAAAAGCAGCAAAGAAGACATTGAAGCCTTCGATATTCTGCTGCTTGGCATCCCAACCTGGTATTACGGTGAAGCTCAATGTGACTGGGATGATTTCTTCCCAACACTGGAAGAGATCAACTTCGACGGGAAACTGGTTGCTTTGTTCGGCTGTGGTGATCAGGAAGATTATGCAGAGTACTTCTGTGACGCTATGGGCACCATTCGCGATATTATTGAACCTCGTGGTGCCATTATTGTAGGCCACTGGTCAACCGAAGGATATCATTTTGAAGCGTCTAAAGGTATGGCCGACGATAACCATTTTATTGGCCTGGCCATTGATGAAGATCGTCAACCAGAATTGACGGATGAACGCGTTGAAAGCTGGGTGCAGCAGATCAAGGCTGAAATGAGCCTGTCAGAGATCCTAGGCGCTTAATAAGAAGAGAAAAGCCCTTTCAGGCAGGATTATTCTTGCATAATGTGTCATGATATATGAATAGGCATGGTTTTCATTTCTAATATCCATGCCTATAATCAGCAACATGAAACTCCCTCACGATACCCCCAAGTATCATAAGTGCACTTAACTCAAGTTACAGGACTGAATCCGCATGACCGACAACAATAAAGCATTGAAAAATGCTGGACTTAAAGTAACTCTTCCACGACTGAAAATTCTGGAAGTGCTACAGGACCCAGAATGCCATCATGTCAGTGCGGAGGATCTCTACAAGAAACTGATTGATATCGGTGAAGAGATTGGCCTCGCCACTGTCTATCGCGTGTTAAACCAGTTCGATGATGCTGGCATTGTCACACGCCACAATTTTGAAGGCGGTAAATCGGTTTTTGAACTCACTCAGCAACATCACCATGACCATCTGATTTGTCTCGACTGCGGTAAAGTCATTGAATTTAACGATGAATTCATTGAGGAGCGTCAGAAAAACATCGCTGAACGTTATGGAATTAAGCTCTCAAACCATAGTCTTTATTTATATGGTCATTGTGCTGATGGTGATTGCCGCGAAAATAGCACGCTTCATGATGAAAAAGCATGATAACCAAGCGCTGACAATGAAATAATTGCAACAATCCGCTTCTGCAATTTATTCATTTGAATAAGCAAGCTGCCGATTAACTTGATAATTAATCAGCAGCTTGCTTTATCAATTTATTGCCCTCATTTCTCCAGGCAACTGTTAGAGTTTAACTTCATCTATACGGCTAAAACGGCTTCTATCAGTATTGGCAGAACGAATTTTCACATTGCCGCTGACATGGGGCCGCTGTCTGTCATTATAATCCTGCCATGTTTTTCCATTATCCAATGAGTATTGGATAACCACCCCTGGTAATGCAATATTCGCTTCTAGTGTTCCAGAAACAATTCTGCCGCCTGGCACTGGCAAACGATATGTGATTTTGGCGCTATCCAGCTTAGCCAGCTCACGCTGTCCTATCAAATTGGCTAAGCGTTCCCAATCCTGTTGCAAGAGAGCAATATCAACATAATGCGTTATTCCACCTTTATATTCCCTGCCCTGCTGATAATTCTGCTCCCACTCCGCTTGGTGCCATGCCCGTTCCGCCAGCGGCAATAAGCGTGGATAAATCATATATTCCATTTGTTCATCAGTACGCACGGTTTCACTCCATGATTGCCCCGATATGCCATAAGCTCCCGGCCAGCGTTTATTACTATGGGTATTAAAGTGATAGCCATCACGATCCACCGAGGTCTCAGCATTTTGTGGCATATTGTTCGGGGCAAAGCTGAAAATTTTCGCCTCATCATTAAAGCGAGTTGCCCAATAGTAGCCCCGCTCTTTCGGATGAACTTCATATGGCATATCCAGATAAACATAATCAGGACTGGAAACAACAACCCGATAGCCCTTATTCGCCCAGTCATTGGCAGAATCGTAGCCTCCCCAATACAGGGTATCCCAGAAGTTCACTGCTACATATTGAGTCGCGAAATCTTTTGCCGATTTGGCATATTTTAGGCCATCCTGCCATGCCTGCATGGTGCTGATACCGTGGGCGTTGACGATTTTGCTGACTTCAATGGCAAAATAACTGGCAAGTTCATCAACATCTTTAATGACGCCTTGCGCTATCATCTTCTGACAAGCCTGAGATTTTGCCCACGGCTTGTCTTCAATTTTCTGGTTGATAATCCCCTTATCTGGCACAATCGGTCCATCTCTATCCTGATATCCAGCTCCCAAACGAATATTTTTTGCCTCATCCCCACCAAAATGCCATGTATTCAATGGCTGACCGGCCGCTTTATGCATGGCAACAACTTCGCTAATTACTTTATCGACAAACCGTTTTGAAGAGTCCATACACGGGTTAAGATAACTGTGGCGATCATAGAACTGCACGGAAGTTGTATTCGAGGTATCTGTCGGATCAAGCAGGCGATACTCATTGGCTTCCTGCTCTTTGCCCTGTGCCATAAGCCTCTTATAGCGCGCTTCCATCGACATCACTGCGGCACGAGCATGGGCGGGGATATCAATTTCTGGGATCACTTCTATCTGGCGGGCTTTGGCATAATTCAAAATATCAATGTAATCCTGACGGCTAAAATAACCACTTCCCATGTTGTGGCTATCTGGGCCTGATCCCAACTGCGGCAATAAGCATTGAGTCTCACTCAGATCATGACAGCGTTGACTACCGATTTCTGTCAATTCCGGTAAACCAGGGATCTCCAAACGCCAGCCTTCATCGTCACTTAAATGGAAATGGAATTTGTTCAGTTTATAGCGGGACATTTGATCAAGCAGGCGCAGGACAGCTTCTTTACTATGAAAATTTCGCCCAACATCAAGGAACACCCCACGATATTCAAACCGTGGTGCATCTTTTGCCGTCAATGTCGCAATCTTTGGCATACCATTGGCAGGAAGTAAGGAAAGCAGTGACTGCAAGCCATAGAATACGCCAGATTTATCAAACGCGACGATTTGTGTTCCTTTGGTGGTAACCTCCAATGAATACGCACCGTTTACTCTCCAGGACTTGGTAAATTGGTTTGCGTTGATTTGGGTCGCGATTCGATAACCGTTATCCGTTAAAGGAATATCACGAGCTTTGAAATGCTCCTTGATCACGTTAATAGATTCGCCACTCAATCCGCCCAACTCTAATTTCACGCCACGGGATAAATCCACATCCTGGGAATGAACGGAAAGGGCTTTCGGTGTCGGAATAATCTGTCCTCGCAGCTTATCTTCACTGATTATTGCCACCTGTTGGTTTTTTGCAAAGCGGTTTTCAGGTGTCATCAGGATATTGTTATCCGCGGTGGTTCGTTTCCACTGTTCACCTTCCAGATCGGATAAAAATTTGCTGATGTTTTCCGTATCGGTACTTACCAAGACCCTGGGCCTTGCATCACCGGAAGTCGCATACCAACGCGGCATAAAATCCGTACTGTAAATTTGCCAATATTCACCAATAATCGGTAGCACGACCTTTTCATTGGCTTTGATGCCCGTAAATTTTTTCGTCGGTTCCAGTTTATGTAAGTCACCCGTAACATGAGTGATTTTGTATTGATCATTATCCAGTTTCAGTATTTGGCGAATACTGTGAAAATAGAGCGCCCAATCAGAAGAGTTGATTGCCTGCTCACCGTTGCTCAAGATGATATTGACTCGATTACAGGCCGCCGAATCAGCGCCAAGAATGGCACAATCTGTACCATGTGAACCCGCCTGATTATCAATGACGTTGAAATTGACTTTTAACTGGCTCAGCAAATCCACGATCTGCTGTGATGACATTGCCGGTGTCATTTCTGTATGAGCGTTGCCTATAAATCCAACTGCCGTGATGAATGCTGCCAAAGTACGTAATTTAATGGGTTTCATAAATTACCTCGTCCGAACTTATTATTTTTTCGATGGGTAAATTTTTGGACAAAATTTTTGGGCAAATAGCGTACAAATTTGGTCAGGCAATAACCCTATACAATATGGGACTATAAGGCAATTTTTAATCTTAGCTGAAGGAGTTAATTTTCATTACGAGGCTATCAGGCAAAAAAAAGCGTGAAAATAATCACGCTTTTTTGTGTACGAGGTCACATTATTTTAGTGAGATGATTACTCTTGTGAGATTTTTGCCCAAGTATCACGCAGGCCAACCGTACGGTTAAAGACCAGATGCTCCGCACTTGACAAGCGGCTGTCAGCACAAAAATAACCTTCACGCTCAAACTGATAGGTTGTTTCTGGCAATGCATTTGCCAACCCTGGTTCGGCAAATCCTTTACGGATCACCAGCGATTCTGGATTGATAGTAGACAAGAAGTCATCTTCTGCCCCTGGATTTGCCACGCTGAACAGACGGTCATACTGATAGAAGTCCGCTGCTACACCGTGTGCAGCACTGACCCAATGAATGACGCCCTTAACCTTGCGACCATCAGCAGGATCTTTGTTCAGGGTTTGCTCGTCATATTGGCAATAAATCGTAGTGATATTACCTTCTGCATCTTTCTCAACCCGCTCTGCTTTAATCACATAAGCATTGCGCAGACGAACTTCTTTGCCCAGAACCAGACGCTTATATTGGCGGTTTGCTTCTTCGCGGAAATCCGCACGGTCAATATACAGTTCACGACTGAACGGCACTTCACGGCTGCCCATTTCTGGCTTATTCGGATGGTTAGGCATTGTCAGAATGACTTCACCTTCTGGCATGTTCTCAATCACCAGTTTCACCGGATCAAGCACCGCCATCGCGCGTGGGGCATTTTCGTTCAAATCATCACGAATGCAAGATTCCAGTGCCGCCATTTCAACATTGTTATCCTGTTTAGTCACACCAATGCGGCGACAGAATTCACGAATAGCAGCCGCAGTATAACCACGACGACGCAATCCAGAGATCGTTGGCATACGTGGATCATCCCAACCATCAACAATTTTTTCTGTCACCAACTGGTTAAGCTTACGCTTGGACATCACCGTATATTCCAGGTTCAGGCGAGAAAACTCGTACTGACGTGGATGGCAATCAATCGTAATGTTATCCAATACCCAATCGTACAAACGGCGGTTATCCTGGAATTCCAGCGTACAGATAGAATGGGTGATCCCTTCCAGCGCATCGGAAATGCAGTGCGTGAAATCATACATCGGATAGATGCACCATTTATTACCTGACTGATGATGCTCTGCGAATTTGATACGGTAGATGACCGGATCACGCATAACAATAAACGGGGATGCCATATCAATTTTGGCACGCAAACATGCCTTACCTTCAGCAAATTCACCGGCACGCATTTTTTCAAACAGGGCCAGGTTTTCTTCTACGCTGCGATCACGATACGGGCTGTTTTTACCTGGCTCTTTTAAAGTACCGCGATATTCACGGATCTCTTCAGGACTCAGTTCATCGACATACGCCAGGCCTTTATTGATTAATTCAATGGCATATTGATACAGGGTATCAAAATAGTCAGAAGAGTAGCGAATATCCCCACTCCACTGGAATCCCAGCCACTGAACGTCAGTTTTAATCGACTCAACGTACTCGATATCTTCCTTGACGGGGTTTGTATCGTCAAAACGTAGGTTGCATTGTCCCTGATAGTCTTTAGCGATGCCGAAATTCAGGCAGATCGACTTGGCATGGCCGATATGCAGATAACCGTTAGGTTCAGGTGGGAAACGGGTATGTACGGATGTATGTTTACCAGTTGCCAGATCTTCGTCAATAATCTGACGAATAAAGTTTGTCGGGCGGGCATCTGCCTCACTCATCGTTTTTTTCCTCAATGCAAAAAGCGTTTTAACATAACCCTCTATAATCTAATAAGCTGAACCGAGAAACAATACTTTGTTCGTGGGAAATGGCGGAATGGGTAAAGTTAGTGCGGAAAAGAGGGGATCCCCCCAGATGACGACTCCCAGAAACATATTTAGCTATGTTCCCGGGAAATTGTTTATTTATGTCTCAACTCAGTTTGTTAACGCTTTATGACATAAAATATTATGTACATTCACTTATTGCATTACTTGAAATAAGTCTGACTTATTAGCGATTACATTTCCTTTAGTCAGAATTTTCACGCCCGCATAATCATCAATATTGCTGATAATCACAGGACTGACCATCGATTTGGCATGTGCATTTAAGTAATCAAGATCTAACTTCAATAGAGGATGCCCTATTTTCACTTGTTCCCCTTCTTCCACCAAACGTTCAAATCCTGTGCCATTCAGTGAGACTGTATCTATGCCGATATGAATAATGATCTCAATACCGCTATCCGTTTCAATACATACCGCATGGTTGGTATCAAATATCTTCACGACCTTACCCGCAACAGGAGCAAAAACAGTATCCGATGTGGGTCTTATGGCAATCCCATCACCGACTAATTTGCTGGAAAAGGCTTCATCAGGAACATCTTCCAATTTGACCAATTCACCTGTGACAGGAGCAATTAAAGTCAAAATAGGTTTACCTGCTTGCTTGTCCTCTTTTTCCACCAAAACATCGGTCTCAGACTTGAGAGTGACTTTTGCCGCTGCAACATAACCTTTTTTCAGGATTTCTTTCATCATACTGGATATCAATTCTGCACGTGTACCAATAATAATCTGGACACTCTGCTTATTCAGGCGGATAACACCTGTTGCACCAAGATGTTTTACCCATTGTTCATTGACCAGGCTAGAATCGTTCACTGATAAACGTAAGCGAGTAATACAAGAGTCAACACTCGTCAAGTTGCCTGAACCGCCAACAGCAGCAATGTATTGATGAGCTATTTCATGAATACTCCCCGCTGAATGACTCTCTTTTTTCGCCATATCGATATCATAACCATCAGTTTCATCCGTGGCCGATAACTCACGTCCTGGGGTCATCAAATTGAATTTTTTGATGGTGAAACGGAAGACAACATAGTAAAGGCAGAAGAATACCAAACCCTGCGGGATCAACATGTACCAGTGAACAGCCAGCGGATTACGGGAGGAAAGTAACATATCGACAAGCCCAGCACTAAAGCCAAAACCGGCAATCCAATGCATGGTAGCCGCGATGTAAACCGAAATCCCAGTCATGACGGCATGTAACACATAAAGTACTGGTGCAACAAACATGAACGAAAATTCAAGTGGCTCAGTTACGCCTGCAAAGAAAGACGCAAATGCCCCTGCCATCATAATACCAGCAACCTTGGCTCTATTTTCCGGACGGGCACAGTGGTAAATCGCCAATGCTGCCCCTGGCAAACCGAACATCATTATCGGGAAGAAACCCGCCTGATAACGACCAGTGATCCCCATGACAGCAGTGCCTGCTTCAATGGATTTCTGTCCACCAAGAAAGTTAGGAATATCATTGATACCAGCGACATCAAACCAAAATACGGAGTTCAGAGCATGGTGCAAACCAATCAATATCAACAGACGATTGAAGAAGGCATACAAACCCGCCCCAACAGAACCCAGATTGGTGATGCTTTCACCAAATGCTACCAGCCAGCCATAAACTACTGGCCAAATAAACATCAAGATGAAAGACACAACAATCATCAGGAAAGAGTTCAAGATAGGGACTAAACGACGGCCACTAAAGAAAGACAGTGCTTGTGGTAGCTCCACATTACTGTAACGATTATACAACTCAGCAGAAAAGACTCCCACCAAGATCCCAATAAATTGGTTATTAATCTTACCAAATGCTTTTGGGACTTCCTCAATCGGAATCCCCTGAATCATTGCCACCGCGGCCGGAGAACAGAGTTGCATGACAACAATAAATCCGATAAGCCCTGATAATGCAGCAGCGCCATCTTTATCTTTCGACATTCCATAGGCTATCCCAATCGCAAACAACATTCCCATATTGTTGAGAATGGCAGTACCTGACGTGATAAACAGTGCCGCCAACTCATTATCAGCCCCCCATCCCGTTGGATCAATCCAATAACCTACACCAACCAATATTGCCGCTGCGGGCAATGTTGCCACCGGCACCATTAATGCCCGGCCAATCCGTTGTAAGTAGCTCAGAATATTCACTTATGCCTCCTTAAAGCTCTGCTAATGGAGTCTTTTAGTTAATTAATGACGTTATGTCATCACTTATGTATTTATTGTTAAAACGTTTTTAGTCTAAAAAAAATATTTTTCATCGCAAATTAAATCCGTCTAATATGTGATTAAAGTCACTTGATTTGATAAATTTTTAATCAAAAATCTAGCTATCACGCAAAACTTATTTTATTATGAAAAATATGTATATTACATTGGATGCGACAAAACCCCACTTAGAACAAGGGCTATGTGTCGTCTTGTCACATTGCTATCACGCACCACTTTGATATCTCAAAATCATGTGTATCGTGCATAATTCTCATAATTAATTTATTGAATGTTTTTTAAGAGGTAATCATGAGGCTTATCCCCCTAACTACGGCAAGTGATGTTGGCCGATGGTCTGCTCACTATATTGTAAGCAAGATAAATGAGTTCAATCCTACTGCGGAGCGCCCTTTCGTACTCGGACTTCCTACAGGCAGTACCCCATTGGCAACCTACAAAGAACTTATTTCCCTGTATCAAGCCGGAAAAGTGAGCTTCAAACATGTTGTGACATTTAATATGGATGAATATGTTGGCCTGCCAGAAGATCATTCTCAAAGCTACCACTCATTCATGTATCAAAATTTCTTTAATCACATTGATATCCCCAAAGAGAACATCAATTTGTTAAATGGAAATGCGAAAGATATTGATATTGAGTGCCAACGTTACGAAAATAAAATCAAATCCTATGGCAAAATACATTTATTTATGGGAGGTGTTGGTAATGATGGACATATTGCCTTTAATGAACCGGCCTCTTCTCTTTCTTCACGCACACGAATTAAAACACTGACCATTGAGACGCGGACTGCCAATTCCCGTTTTTTCAACCATGATATAAAACAAGTCCCCCAATACGCATTAACTGTTGGAGTAGGAACTTTAATGGATGCCGAAGAAATTATGATTTTGGCAACTGGAATGAATAAAGCGCAAGCCTTACAAGCCGCGGTAGAAGGGAATATCAACCATATGTGGACAATCAGTTGCCTCCAGATGCATCCAAAATCACTTATTGTCTGTGATGAACCTGCCACCATGGAACTGAAGGTAAAGACAGTGAAGTATTTTCACCAGTTAGAGGCCGATATCGTTAATGAATTTGCCAGCTAAACTGATTTAGGAGTCAAGATATCAATGTACGCGTTAACCAATGGCATTATTTATACCGGATATGACAGGCTCGATAACCATGCAGTTGTCATTGCAGATGGTTTGATTAAACAAGTCTGTCCGGTAAACGAGCTGCCAGAAAAGATAGAAAAACACAATTTACATGGCGCAAATCTCGCACCAGGATTTATTGACCTACAAGTGAATGGTTGTGGGGGAGTCCAGTTTAATGAACGGTTGGAAAATCTTTCAGAAGAGACTCTGCATACTATGCAGAAAACCAACCAGTTCTATGGTTGTACCAGTTTTTTACCTACCCTCATCACCAGCCCCGATGAATTAATGATAAAAGCCATTGAAGTCATGCGCACTTATCTACAAAAAAATCCTCATCAGGCACTAGGGCTACATCTGGAAGGGCCTTATATTAATCCAATAAAAAAAGGAACTCATAATACAGCTTATATCCGCAAACCCACCCCTGAAATGGTTAATTACCTATGCCAGAATGCTGATGTAATTACCAAAATCACTCTCGCTCCTGAAATGGTAGAAAGCCAATATATTCAGCAATTCGCCGAAGCCGGTATTACCGTTTCTGCTGGTCATTCTAATGCGACTTATGAAGAAGCTCGTCATGGCTTCCAACATGGTATTACTTTTTCTACCCATTTATACAATGCCATGCCTGCCATTTCTGGACGCCAACCTGGGCTGGTGGGTGCCATTTATGATTCCCCAGATGTCTATGCCGGCATAATCTGTGATGGAATGCATGTATCATGGCCAAATGTCCGCAATTCCAAGAGATTAAAAAATGAAAAACTTATCTTGGTAACGGATGCCATCGCTCCTGCTGGGCTTGCTCCCGATGCCATGGATCAATTTACCTTTGCTAATAAAACAATATATTATCGAAATGGTTTATGTGTTGATGAAAATGGCACACTGAGCGGCTCATCAATCACAATGATTGATTGTGTCAAAAATAGTGTGGAGCATGTTGGTATTGCTTTGGATGAAACGTTGCGAATGGTAACGCTTTACCCAGCCCGCGCAATCGGTATTGATAAACACCTCGGTACGATTGAATCCGGCAAGGTAGCGAACCTGACCGCATTTACTCACGATTTCAAAATCTGCAAAACCATTGTTAACGGAAACGAAATCAAACTACCGTGAGTATAAAGACTGATGAGTAACGAAAACGCACAGAAGCAAATTGGCAATATTGATCTAGTCAAACAATTAAATAGCGCTGTGGTCTACCGGCTGATTGATCAGCATGGGCCAATATCACGCATCCAAATTGCAGAAGAGAGCCAACTTGCTCCTGCCAGCGTAACTAAAATTACTCGTCAGTTATTAGAGCGCGGCCTGATAAAAGAAGTCGAACATCAGGCTTCCACTGGCGGAAGACGTGCAATCTCCATTATTAGCGAAACACGCCATTTCCATACGATCGGAGTCCGGCTTGGGCGCCATGATGCAACTGTGGCACTGTTCGATATGAGTGGCAAAACGTTAGCGGAAGCACACTACCCTGTACGGGAAAATAGTCAGCAGGAAGTCGAGAAACGAATTATTTACGCCATTGAAAGTTTCATCAACAAAAACCAGCGCCGGATCCGTGAGTTGATCGCAATTTCAGTTATTCTTCCCGGTCTGGTTGATCCTGAACTGGGTATTATCCGCTATATGCCACACATTAAGGTAGATAATTGGCCTCTGGTGAAGAATATCAAAACACATTTCAACACCTTCTGCTTTATTGGTCATGATATTCGCAGCCTGGCATTGGCAGAAAATTATTTCGGGGCAACACGCGATTGTGAAGATTCCATTCTGGTGCGCGTCCATCGCGGTACAGGGGCTGGTGTCATTGTTAACAACAACATTTTGCTCAACAAACGCGGCAATCTGGGTGAAATAGGCCATATCCAAATCGATCCTCTCGGTGAACGCTGCCATTGCGGTAATTTTGGTTGTCTGGAAACTATCGCTGCCAACTCAGCAATCGAAGCTAAAGTACAACAACAATTACGCCAAGGGTTCCCAAGTCAGCTTGCCTTGAATAATTGCAATATCCATGCAATTTGCCTTGCAGCCAACGCGGGCGATCCCCTTGCCACAGAAGTCATCAGACATGTAGGGCTCTACCTTGGCAAAGCTATCTCAATCGCAATTAACCTGTTTAACCCTCAGAAGGTGGTGATTGCCGGAGAAATCACTGAAGCAGAACAGGTATTGTTGCCAACCATCAAGAGCAGCATCAATACCCAAGTATTAAAAGCATTCCGTGAAGACCTTCCTATAGTGATTTCTGAGTTAAATCACTGCTCAGCAATTGGGGCATTCGCCCTAACGAAACGCGCAATGCTTAATGGTGTACTGTTGCAACATCTTCTTGGCGGATAATTTCAACCGTTTTAGCCGACTTTGTCGACAAAACGTTTATAAGACAAACAAACAAACGATTTTGTGCATATTTCTTTAAAAAATCAGTTGACGCATCTGTCTGATATACGCATAATGCGCCCCGCACCGCCGATGAAGGCAAAGCGAAAAAAGATGGCTACGTAGCTCAGCTGGTTAGAGCACAGCACTCATAATGCTGGGGTCACAGGTTCGATTCCCGTCGTAGCCACCATCTTTGCGGGAGTGGCGAAATTGGTAGACGCACCAGATTTAGGTTCTGGCGCCGCAAGGTGTGCGAGTTCAAGTCTCGCCTCCCGCACCATTTTCTTTATCGGGTTGTACTTAGAACGTGTTTTAGTAACGATTTTAAGTTTTAATGTGTTGTTTCAGGTGGGGTATCGCCAAGCGGTAAGGCACCAGGTTTTGATCCTGGCATACCCTGGTTCGAATCCAGGTACCCCAGCCATTTAACTGGAACAATGAGTTAAAACGGTATAAGGTTAACAGCATATTCTGGGAATAACAAAGGCTGCATTGATAACACTCAGGTGGGGTATCGCCAAGCGGTAAGGCACCAGGTTTTGATCCTGGCATACCCTGGTTCGAATCCAGGTACCCCAGCCATCTTACTGGGATTTATCACAACTCTTACGTTTATCGTAAATGGCTACGTAGCTCAGCTGGTTAGAGCACAGCACTCATAATGCTGGGGTCACAGGTTCGATTCCCGTCGTAGCCACCATTTAAAAATTCAGTTGGGGTATCGCCAAGCGGTAAGGCACCGGATTCTGATTCCGGCATTCCCAGGTTCGAATCCTGGTACCCCAGCCAAATTTTTCAACGAGTTACATGATGTAGCGAATTGAAAAAGAGCAGAAAAAGAATAGAGAAAGAATATACAGGTAGAATATTCTTTGATATACAATCCGCCATTAAGGGTGGTTTTTTTTGCATTTATCTCATAAAAATAAACTTTCCCGCCCTCTCACCAATTAGATAATCTAATAAATTTGGGTTTGTAATTTTATACAATTGAAATTATAGATCTACCGGGGGCCCGGGGCGGG